>JAMPFR010000072.1 GCA_023664365.1 Acetatifactor muris
GGCTAAAGTATTGAATTTTCAAGGTACATCACACCATATGGTGTGGGAAGTTTGAGTAACTAATATCCAATTTATCTAAAGGTATATTTTTATTGTATGTGTATTTTGTTACCAAGAAAGTAAATATTCCTGTTATAATCGCAGGCAAAACAACTTTTAATATTTCAAAAAGTGACTCCATAAGAATTTATCCCCGTTATCGTTAAGTATATATTGTTATTCTTATTATATTACTATCACATATATATGTAAAGCTGTTTTATACATCTTGAGTATCCGCAGTTTTATCTACAAAACTCTGCGCCAATCAACATCACTATAAATAAATTTCTAAATAGGTCAAAAAATAAGGAATTCTTTTCCTTTCTTGCGGGAAATGGGAGGAAATCCGGAATGACGAACACCTGTCAAAGATAGAATACCGTATCTCAAGCAGCATCTCTCTGGCATTAAGGTTGCTGATTCTTATAAAGGAATCAACTGCAACAAACAGATAGAGAACCGAAAATCATCCCCCTTGTGTAAAGTAGTGCATCCATTATAAAAATTTAGTTTGCAATATTAACGAATCTCTGCTTTATAAGCGAGCGACAACGTGATAAAATCCAAAAATCGACAGACCGCCAGAATATCAAGAGTAAGAGAGGTGAGGTTTTCGATGGCAAGAAGCGGTGGAAAATATCAGGTAAATGATCATTGGTTTATGAGGAGATCCTACAAGGGCCTGCATGAGAATGAGGAAGTTATACTCACTGTTATGAAGGGAAGAAAGCGAATTGGACGATAATTTCAAGAATATAAGTGAACAGGACTTTAATTCCGGGATAACTGCCGTCAGGGATCAGCAGGTGTCATGTCTTAAGTTAATTGAAGAAATACAGGAAATGGGTTGCTGAGAACCGCATACGCTTCCACACTGATTTTGGCGCAATATTGTGTTATATTGCCCGATATTTACAAAATATTAGAAAGTCCTTGATTGTCCGGGCATAGGTGTGATATGGTTTACTTGCGAAAAAAAGATGTAAAGGAAATACGAATATGACCGCTCAGGAAGTTTTTACGGCAATCGGTAAGTCATGCGAAGTAGAATGTTATAACATTGTTTATCTTGTCAACAATTATAAAATGGAAGAAGCCGTCAGTGAAATCCAAAGATGCTTTGATTGTGACAAAAAGGCAGCGGAAGAGGTTGCCTGCATGATTAAGGCCAAACTGAGAAAATAACTGAGAAAATAAAGCATATATTATTGTATATTACAGATATTACAGGAAATTCATTTCATCTTGCGGATCTTATTTTCTGAAATTTTACCAACCATGAAAAAATACTTTAAAAAGCTATGATAATTTAGTGATGCGCTATATACAAATCGCATACGCAGCGTTATAATTATAGTAGTCAGGATACCGAGAGGAAAAGCGGATAAAACGAGGAAAAGCCGAGGAAGAACCGGATGGAGAAAAGGGTATGCAAGGTCGGGATATGTGATGACAGGGCGGAAGACATTGAACGAATCAACGCTGCATTGATAAAGGGTTTAAAGGAAATAGGGCAGCCGCTTAAGCTGCTTTACCGGTCTTTTCAAAGTGGCGGGGAGTTGTATGAAGCCGCCTGCCGGGACTCCTTCGATTTGCTTTTCCTGGATATTGAAATGCCCGGGATGAACGGCTTTGAGCTGGCGGAAAAGCTTTGCAGGGAGTGTCCCGGGACTTATCTTGTGTTTGTATCTGCGTATGAAAATCTTGTGTTTAATGTGTTTGAATACGATTCCATATGGTTTGTACGCAAGGGAAATCTGGAAGAGGAGCTGAAGGGCTGCGATTTTTTTGCGCATTCATAAGAATTATCTGGTTAATCAGGCGTACATAAAGGAAGTAGGCAATCGTGAAGTGTATCTGACGGATGGAAGCGTGCTTGAAATGGGCCGGGACAGAAAAAAGGAAATTCGTGAGGCGATGCGCAGGTATGACAGGAAAAAGCATGGTCTGTAGGGAATGGGGTGTAACCAATGCTGTATCGACGGGAGCAGGAGAAGGAGCTGCGGGAAAATCTTGCGGAATTGTATCGGACAGGCACAGGAAGAATTGAAATTGTGTTTCCCCCGGAAATCGTTTATAATGTATGATAACTGTTCGGAGAAGGCCCTGCAGCCGATCCGGCTCCGGACAAATTCAGGAAGCGGGGGAACCCCTATGAGACAAATACCATATCAATATCGCAATCTGCCCATTCCCGGGGGCGGCTATGTCACAGGCTTTCTTTATTCGGAGCGGGAGAAGGATGTACTGTACATCAGGACGGATATAGGGGGAGCCTACCGCTTTGATTCGGGGGAGCAGCGCTGGGTCAGCCTGATTCCCCATGTGACAATGGAGGATTTAAGCGAGACATTTCCCATTGCCCTGGCAATCGATGAGGAGAAACCGGGCAGTCTTTATATTGTCTGCGGCGTCAACGAACCGGCTTCCGGTGTGCTGGCAGTGTCGGAGGACTACGGGGAGAGCTTTGTCTATGAAAAGCTGCCGGTGATGGCCCACGGTAATCTGAACGGCCGGGGAACCGGTGAGCGGCTTTGCGTGAAGGGAGACACTCTTTTTTACGCTTCTCAGCAGGAGGGCCTGTGGAAGAGCAGCGACAGGGGGCACAGCTGGGAAAAGCTGACAGCGCTGTCGGAAAATTATCTTACCTTTGCAGCCCTGATACAGGGAAGCCTGCTGGTGGGCAGCGCCGGGGTGACGGGCGCTGCGGGAGTAGCGGGAAAAGAGCCTGCGGGCAATCAGGCAGAGGCGCGGCCCGGCGGGGCACAGCATGACGGGGTGCAGCCGCCGGAGGTTCCCATGCGGGGGCACAGTCTGTATATATCCTATGACGGCGGCGAAAGCTTTGAGGAGCTGGAGCAGCCGGAGAGCCATGTCATTGAAGGCTGCAGGCTGAACGGCCCGGTGGCCCAGCGATGGTGCATGGATGAGAAATATGTGTATGTTACCTTTGCCTCCACGGGCAGACGTTCTTACGTTTTGGAAAACGGCTACAGCTGCGATTCCGGCGATACCATTGACGGCCATGTGGTGAGATACCCTGTTCTGAGACAGGGGGAAGGCGGGCAGGCGGAAACGCTGCGCCTTGGCTCCATGGAAGACGTCACGCCCGGCAGCGCTTCGGCGGTGACGGGGAAGGGGCAGGAGAATATCCGCCGGGGGGATATTCTGGACTATGGATTTTCCGGCGTCAGTGTGTCGGGGCAGACGCCGGGGATGCTGGCGGCCACTACTATTGTGAAGGATGACGGAGACAGCGTTTTCCTGTCTTTGGATTACGGAAAAACCTGGCGGCAGGTGCTGTATGATCTGGAGGAAGGGGAAATATCCTTCCGGGCGCCCTATATGCGTCCCGAATGCAACGGGGGACATTCCCTGATTCACTGGCTCAGCGACATTAAGATTAACCCCTTTGACGACAATGAGGCCTGGTTTAATTCCGGCACAGGCGTGTTCCGCACCCGCAATCTGAAGGCGGAGGTCTGCCGTTTTACGGACTGGTGCGACGGCATTGAGGAGACGGTGCATCTGAATGTATACAGTATGCCGAAGGGCAGGGTGCAGGTGCTGGATATTCTGGGAGATTTAGGCGGGTTTGCCTTTGAGGATTTGGACAGGCCCTGTGACAATTCCTTTGCGGATGCGGAGGGCAACCGTTATATTACCTGTATGAACGCGGATTTTTCCGATGAAAGGCCGGAGTGTCTGGCAGTGACGCCCAGAGGCAACTGGACGGGAAAAACCTTCGGAGGGCTGATTCTGTCCCGGGATCAGGGCAGAACCTTTGAGCGCCTGCCTATGCCGTTTGGGCTGACGGCGGATCTGGACGAGGCGCTGCGGGGCATTGAGCGTCCCAATGTGAACTCCGGCTGGGTGGCTATGTCTCCTGACTGCCGGAAGCTTGTCTGGGCCGTGGCGGATGGAATCGAGCTGCCCGTCCGGCGGCTGATTGCCAGTCAGGACGGCGGGAAAAGCTTTTCCTGCTGCAAGGTGTATGACAGGGCAGGCAGCCTGAAAAACCGGGGCAATGTAAAGGTCTTTTCCGACAGGACGGACAGCAGCTTGTTTTATGGCTTCGGCGGGGAGTCGGACTTTTATATCAGCCATGACGGGGGGCAGACATACAGGGAGTATGAGCTGCCGGAGGAATTCCCCCGAATCAATTTCGGTCTGATTGACTGCGCCAACAAGACGGAGGTGCGGGGAGAGACAGGCAGAAGCGGCGTGTTTTACCTGGCCGTAGGGGCGGAAGGGCTCTGGAAGCTGGAGTATAATAAAGGGAAGGATGAAACGCTGCGGAAGCCGGAACGGTGCAGCAATGATTGTGGAGCAGGCGGCGGCAGCGGCAGCAACGGCGTCAGCCTGACCCGCCTTACCGCCCCCGGCGTCACCGTATACCGCATGGGGCTTGGCCTGGGAAGACCCGCCGGGGATTATTACAGGGAATCCAAGGCGATTTATTTCAACGGCGTCATAGACGGGCAGTACGGCTTTTACCGCACCCTGGATCAGTGCGGCGCCTTTGAGCGCCTGAATACGGACAGACAGATGTTTGGGGAAATCAACAGCATTGACGGCGACTGCAGAACCTTCGGCAGATTTTATCTGGCTACCGGGTCAAACGGTATAAAATATGGCGAACAGATATATGAGTAGGCTGAAAAGATTTTTTGCAAACATACGGCTCCGGGAGAGAATGTTCCTGTTTTACCTGATTGGCGGCGTGCTGCCCATGCTGCTGGCGGATGTGTACATGTACACCTCTGTCCGCAGTATTATGATTGAACAGGAAAAGGAAGGGATAAGGGATGAACTGTCCAGAATTGCAGACTCCGTCAGTGAAAGCATTACGGTGATAGAGGATATTTCAAAGCGTCTGTATTTTGATGACAGCATCGAGCACATTGCCTTTACCAGATACGAAAGCTACGAGGAGGTGCTGGAGGATTACCGCAGCTATGACACCATTGCCAATTATCTCAGATATTATTATCAGGAGATTGCAGGCATCACCGTCTATACCTATAATCCTACAATCTCCAGCAACGAGTATTTTGTCTATGCCGACGCGGAGGTGAAGAAGGATCCGGGGTATACGGAGACAATGCGGCGGGAGGGTGCGCCCTACTGGTCTTATGAATCCGACGCCATAACAGGGAAAAACAATCTGAAGCTTTCCCGGGTGCTGTACACCTCAGACATGGAGCGCATGGGAGTGGTGGTGATTGAAATGCAGAACAAGCGCACAGAGCTTCCCATTACGGAGCGGGCGGTGGATACGCTGTTTGTTTACAACAATGCCACGGTGCTTCACAGCAACACGGAGCATGCGGATTACGGAGAGATTCTGACACTTCTGTCGGAAAATGACGCCGATTCCTTTTCCGACAAAGTGACCTGTCAGGGGGAGGATTATCTTCTTTCCTTTGTGAAAATCAAGCCCGCCTACTGTGAGGATTTTTATACCGTTGTGAGCCTGCGTCCCTATAAAGAGATCGCCGGGCTGGCGGCGGCCACGGCTCTGGGGAACCTGGTGCCCATGTTCCTGTGCATTGCCATTGCCATGGGGCTGATCCTGATTTTTTCCAATTCCTTCAGCGCCAGGGTCAATATCTTTAAAGACGAGCTGCACAAGGCGGCGGCGGGGGATTTTGACATACCCGACGAACTGGAAGGAAAGGACGAGATTGCGGAGCTGCACCGGGATTTGAAGTCCATGGTCCGGGACATTCAGGAGCTGATGGACAGGGTGGTACAGGAGCAGGTACAGAAGGAGCAGCTGAACACCCGCCAGAAGGAGGTTGAGTTCAAAATGCTGGCAAGCCAGATTAACCCTCACTTCCTGTACAATACCCTGGAAACCATCCGGATGCAGGCCCGGGTCAACGGGCAGTCTGAGATTGAGGAGCTGACTAAGATGCTGGCAAAGCTGATGCGCCGGAACATTCAGGCTTCCGACAGCCTTCAGACGCTGAAATCCGAACTGCAGCTGGTGGAATATTATCTGAAAATACAGGACTACCGTTTTCATGACAGAATCCGTTATGAGATTGTGGCGGGGGAACAGACCGAAGCGGAGAAGCTGGCGATTATGCCGCTGGTGATTCAGCCTTTTGTGGAAAACGCGTATGTACACGGACTGGAAGCGAAGGAAAGCGGAGGGTTCATCCGTATCAGAGCAGAGGCAGGAACGTATCTGCGGATTACGGTGGAGGACAACGGATGCGGCATGGATCCGGCGAAGCTGGCGGAAGTCCGGCGCATGTTAAACGATTTCGATACCCTGGACAGAGTCCATATCGGAATCTGCAATGTGAGTCAGAGAATCAGGCTGAAGTACGGCGACGGCTATGGCGTTACTGTGGAGAGTGAAGCGGGGAAAGGCACCATTGTGACGATTAAATTACCGGTTCTGAGCTGAAAAAACGGGAATAAATACAAAAGCAGGCTGCGTTCGGCCTGCTTTTTTGTGCAATTTTACAGGAATGTCGAATTTTTAAAGTAAAAATGTCTAATTTGTAAGGTTTATTTAACCAAGTAAATATTATAAGCTTTTTCTGTAAATAAAAATGCCCTTATCAGGGGCAGAAAACAGGAGGAAAAGCAATGAAAAAGTTCAAAAAGATGTTAGCTTCCGTATTTGCTTTTGCGCTTGCGTTTTCAGGGCTTTCTGCAATGCCTGTACAGGCGGGACAGGATGCTTCGGCGCTGGAAGACGGTACGGCTTACCTTAACATCAACAAAAGCGATTGGAGTGACTTCGCAGCGGAGTACACCAATGTAAAAATCACCGGCGACGGTTCTTACACAGTCAGCATGACTGCCGCAGAGCCGGTGGACATGGGCGAGTTCAACGCCCTGGAGGTTGTAAACGGCGAGACTGTTCTGGGAACGGGCTGCGTGATTACCGTGGACAGCATCAAGATCAACGGTGAAGAGGCGGCGCTTCAGGGCTCCAGCTACACCTGCTCCGCAGACGGCGGCGGTGTGACTACCCGTGTAAATCTGTACAACGAGTACAACAGCCCTGACGATACTGCAACCGCAGGAGATGACAAGCATGCGGATCAGCGTGTGGCGGAAGGCAGCGTAATGGATGCAACTGCGACGCTGATCGAGAAGGATGCCAGAGCAGGGGTTTCCACTCTGGAGGTAGCCTTCACCGTATCCGGCTTCGGCGCCCAGGGCGGTGCGGCGGCCGCAGGGGAGACTCCCACCGCGGAAGGTCCTGCAGTGGCTCATCTGAGCATCAACAATGAAGGCTGGAGCGAGTATGAGGCGGAGTACGTTGACGCGGAGATCACCGGCGACGGCACCTATACGGTTTCCATGAAGGCAGCAGAGGGACAGAGCCTGGTACAGTTCAACGCGCTGGAGGTTGCCAACGGCGAGCTGCTTCTGGGTACCGCTTACACCATCACCGTGGACAGCATCAAGATCAACGGTGAGGAAGTGGAGCTTTTAGGGTCCAGCTTTACCTGCTCCGCAGACGGCGGCGGTATAAACACCCGTGTGAACCTGTACAACGAATGGAACAGCCCCGACCCTACGGCTACCGCAGGCGATGACAACCATCTGGATCACCGTGTGGCGGAGGGCAATGTAGAGGATGCGACGGCTACACTGATCTCCAGTGAGTATATTAACGCATCTTCCGGCAGCGGCTTCCTGGTAGAGTCCGTGGAGGTTACCTTTACCGTGGCAGGTGTGGGAAGTGCGGCGGCAGCAGGAGAAGAGCCTGCGTCAGAAGCGCCCGCCCTTGACTTAAACGGCGAGTACCATGCATATTTGGGTCTTCAGACCCCTACCTATTCCTTCCGCAATTCCTTTGATGATGCGACTTACGGACGTGAGACGGAGTACTTTAACCAGATCACCGGATGGGACAGTGAGAATAATGCCGTTGTAAGGCCTGGTACTTTTACTGATGCAGTGATTGCAGGCAACGGTACATATACCGTTTCCGTAGAAGGCATGGATCTGAGCGGAGATTTTGATTCTCAGGATTACTTCAACCTGATCTTCCTTTCCACCGATATCCCCAATACCGGCGAGATCACGATCTCCGATATCAAGCTGGACGTCGACGGCAGGGATGTGACGATCTCTCCCATTGTAAGCCCTGATTCCGTAAACTATATCAATATGCTGATCCAGAATATCTGGAATGATAACGTGAAGGAGATCGGCTATTATCAGGTGCCCCCTACGGCTATGACAATTACCTTTACCGTATCCGGCTTTGCCTATGACAATGCGTCTGCAAGTGTGGAAGCGCCTGCAGCTCCCGAAACACCCGACGCGGCTCCCGCAGCTACGGAAGCGCCTGCAGAAAGCGGCGCAGAGGGCGGCGTATCCCCTGTTGTTATCGTAATCATTGTTGTAGTGGTGATTGCCGTAATTGCAGTGGTGGCTGTAGTCCTTTCCAAGAAGAAAAAGAGCGATAAATAAGTAATAAAAGTCGGGCAGACATATCCCCGCAGGGGTATGTCTGCTTCGATTATCAACGGAGGGTGTAATGAGAGAGGAAAAATCCAGAAAGGAAAAAAGCGCTGATAAGATTTATATCATACAGCGTATAGCGATTCTTCTCGCGGCGGCTCTTATCTTTTTCCCCGCGGCAAGCCCGTCAAGAATCTGTACTATGATCAATAAGAACCTTTCCCTGTTCACCTCGGGAATTTCCTACGGCAGCCTGACGGGTGAGATGGGAAGAGCGTTTACCAGAGGCTGGCTCGACGAAGGGATCATGATTCTGCTGTTTGCGGCGTCCCTGATCATGCTGCTTGGCATTGCGGCTGCAGGCGCAGGAGGATGTATGTCTCTGGGTAATCTGAAATTCAAGAAGCTGGGCAACCTCTTTTCCTTAGGCGGCAGTGCAGTCCAGCTCCTGGGGCTTGTGCTGATCTATGTATCCTATCTTCAGATACAGGGTGTAAGCGAGGTCAAGAGAGTGGGTCCCATGTTTCCCAAGGGCTTTATCGTGTACGCAGTCTTGGCAGTTCTGATACTGGCGGTCTCCGTGGTGCTTCAGCTTATGCTGCCGAAGCCGGAGGCGGACAGTCAGTATGAGATGGACTCAAAGTTCAAGCTGTTTCTGATGTTCCTGCCTTTTGCGGCGCTGTGCTTCGTGTTCAGTTATCTGCCGCTGTGGGGCTGGAGATACGCGTTCTTTGATTATTCCGCAGGCGGCACGTTGTCAATGGATAATTTCGTGGGCTTCCGGTGGTTTACCTCCCTCTTTCAGAGCGAGGCTACAAGGGCCGATGTGGTGCGGGTGCTGCGCAACACTCTTGCCATGAGCGGTCTGGGGATAGCTACCAGCTGGTTTGCCATGGCGTTTGCTATTTTCCTGAATGAGATCAAGAATATAAGGTTCCGCCGTTTTGTGCAGACCTTTACCACTATCCCCAACTTCATCAGCTGGGTTCTGGTATATGCTATCGCCTTTGCCCTTTTCTCTACGGACGGTTTTGTCAATACCATGGCGTCTCAGATGGGCATCCTGGCGGAAGGAGTCACAGGCACTAACTATCTGATGAGCAGCTCCCATATCTGGCTCAAGATGCTGGCCTGGGGCGTATGGAAGGGCATCGGCTGGAGCGCCATTATTTACATAGCGGGTATCTCCGGCATTGATCAGCAGCTTTACGAGGCGGCTACGGTGGACGGCGCAGGGCGCTTTGCCCGGATGTGGCATGTAACCCTGCCGGGGCTGATTCCCACCTACTGCGTTATGCTGCTGATGTCCATCGCCAATATCTTGAGCAACGGCATGGATCAGTATTATGTATTCAGAAACCAGATGAACACCAACACCATTGAGGTGCTGGATCTGTATGTGTACAATCTGGGGATCCAGAACGGAAATATACCATTGTCCACGGTGATTGGCATGGTGAAGTCCGTTGTCAGCGTGATTTTACTGTTTGCTGCAAACCGCATTTCCAAGTCGGTCCGCGGCGAGAGTATCGTGTAGGGGAGGTGTGAGACAATGGCTAAGACAAAGCAGGAAAAACTGGATGCGAAGGCTGAGAAGGCCTACGCAAGGACCCATAAGAAAAAATGGAGGCTCACACCGGGGAATATTACCTTCAATATATTGAATTACCTGTTTTTTACGGTGTTTACCATAAGCTGTATCTTTCCCTTTTACTACCTGTTTATCAATACCATTTCCGATAACAGTATGGTAAAAATGGGTCGGATCGCTTTGATTCCCCACGGATTTCATCTCCAGAACTATATTGCCATGTTTAATGTGTCGGATTTGGGCAGCGCTTTCCTGGTTTCCATTGCAAGGACGGTGCTGGGTACTGCGTTGATGGTGGCGGCGTCTGCGCTGGTAGGCTACCTGGTAACCAAGCAGGAGATGTGGCACAGGAAGTTCTGGTATCGCTTTTTGATTATTACCATGTATTTCAACGCAGGCACCATTCCCTGGTTCCTGAATATGTCCATGCTGGGACTGACGAATCATTTTGCGGCTTACATCATTCCCGGTATTGTGGCGCCCTATAACATCATCCTGGTGAAAACCTATATCGAGTCCATCCCCGGTGAGCTGGAGGAGAGCGCACTGATTGACGGGGCAGGCTTTATGACTGTGTTCCGAAGGATTATCTGGCCCTTGAGCAAGCCCATTCTTGCCACCATTGCGATCTTCGGTGCGGTGGGGCACTGGAACTCCTTTACGGATTCCCTGATCCTCATGCAGAATGCGCCTCAGTTCTATACGTTACAGCACCGTCTGTATGTGTATCTGAACACCAGCTCCAATATTGCCCAGATGATGAGTACGGGCGGTTCGGCGTCCTCCCTGTCGGCGACACTGGATACGAAGATTATCAAGTATACCATTTCCATGGTGACGGTTATTCCCATTCTGCTGGTGTATCCCTTCATGCAGAGATACTTTGAAAAGGGTATCATGCTGGGGGCCGTCAAGGGTTAAGGACATAAAGTTATTGTGAGAGGTATATTTTTATAAATTACAGGAAAATGGAGGAAAAAAGATGAAGAAGATGAAGAAGCTTGCGGCATTAAGTCTCTGCGCCGCAATGACAACAGGGCTTCTCGCCGGCTGCGGCAACAATGCGGGCAGCAAAAGCGGAGAACCCATCACCATCACCGTGTTCAGTCAGCTGGCCAACTATTCCGGTGAGCAGTCAGGATGGTCTGCGGACATTCTGCTGGGTAAATTCAATGTTATTCTCAACATTGTGCCCGATTTGAGCGGTGCTTACCAGACCCGTATGGAAGCGGGAGACTTGGGCGATATCGTGGTGTTCGGAACCAACGGAGACCCCTATCTGAACGCTGTCAAAGCGGGACTGCTTCTGGACTGGAATGAAGATGACCTGCTGCAGACCTACGGACCTTATATTTATGAGCATATGCAGAACGCCCTGGATCAGAACGCAAATATTTCCGGCGGGACTACTTATGGCTTTGGCTTTGACGTGGCAAGTACCACCGAGGATCATGCGTCCTTTATGTACACTTGGGATATCCGCTGGGATCTTTACAAGCAGCTTGGTTACCCTGAGGTAAAGAATTATGACGATATGGTAGAGCTGTTCAAGAAGATGAAGGAAATCTGCCCTACCGACGACAACGGCAAGCCCACCTATGCGTTGGTAATATGGCCTGACTGGGACGGCACCATGGCAATGTATCCCAAGGCCACCGCTAGCGCGTATTACGGCTATGACGAGTTTGAGATGGGACTCTATGATCCCGCTACAGGTGATTTCTACGACTGCCTGGACCCTGACGGGCCTTATATCCAGGCGCTGAAGTTCTATAATGATCTGTATCAGAACGATCTGCTGGATCCCGATTCCATGACCTGTACCTATGATTATGTGCAGGAAAAGACCAGAGCAGGCGGCACCTTCTTCTCCATCTTTGACTATGCCGGAAACGAGCTGTACAATTCGGATACTCATAAGGAGCAGAATAAGATGATGCTGCCCTTAAAGCCGCAGGATGCCAATCCCATTGTCTACGGTATGACTACATTAGGCGGCAACCGCATCTGGACCATCGGTGCAAAGACTGCGGAGCCTGAGCTGTGCATGGAGATTATCAACTATCTCTGCACGCCTGAAGGAAGAATGACTATGGAGTACGGCCCTCAGGGAGTATGCTGGGACTATGATGAGAACGGCAAGACCTATTTCACGGATCTGGGCAAGCGGTGTAATGCGGATCAGGAGACCTCCATGGAAGAAGCAGGCTACAAGGGAACTTTCCACGACGGTATGCTGCAGATCAACAATACTACCTGGAGCTTGGATGCAGTGAACCCTGACTCCGCAGGAGAGAGATACAACTATTTATTCTGGGAGAGCAACCTGACGGATGCCCAAAATGACATCGAGCAGGATTGGAGAGACTTTACCGGCTGCAAGACCTCTGAGGAGTATTATGAGGGTCAGAGCTATACCGTAGCTCCCGCTTCTACCTATACGGCCACCGAGAAAGGCGAGGAATTCCAGACCAAGTGGGATCAGACCAAAAAGTGTATCGTGGACGGATCCTGGAAAGCAATGTACGCGAAATCCGACGCAGAGTTTAATGAGATTGTGAATCAGATGATTAAAGACGCAAATGCGTACTACTATCAGGAGTGCGTAGAGTGGTCCAAACAGGAAGCGGCGCGGAAAAAGGCCGCCGAGGACGCTTTGAAATAAAGCTTGCAATAAGTCTTGCGAGGGGCTGTTCGGCAACGGGCAGCCTCTTCTGGACTTATGATGTTTTTCAGGTTATAGTAGAAGCAGGCGAAGACAGAAACGGAGACAGACATGAAATTTTTCAGTGTTGACAGCCCCTTTTACAAGTTTATCACCAAGCTGTGGGATATTGTGCAGTTGAATTTCCTCTGGCTGCTCTGCAGCATACCGATAGTCACCGCAGGGGCTTCCACGGTGGCGGCCTGCTCGGTGGCGCTGAAGATGGCGGAGGATACGGAAGGGTATATCGGCAGATCCTTTTTCAAGGCCTTTAAGGAAAATGTGAAAGGAGGAATCCCTCTGGGGCTTGTGGCGCTGGTGGCGGCTTATGCGGTATATCTGGACTTTCAGTTCTGGAATGCCACGGAATCCGTACTTTTTCTCATCATGGGAATGGTGGCGGCGCTGGTCTTTACCATGGGGCTTTTATATGCGTTCCCACTGATGGCAAGATATGAGAACACCTTTGTGAAAACGCTGAAAAATTCATATGACATATCCACCAGATATTTTCTGCGGACGCTGCTGATGGTTTTTATTCTGGCGGTGGAGGTGGTTCTTTTCCTCTGGAATATCACTCTGATGCTTATCGGTGTGTTCGTGGGCCCCGGGATTCTGATTTACACTGTCTGTGCCTTTGCCATACGGATTTTCAGGCAGATTGAAAAAGAGCCGGGAGCAGTGGCCGACAGGGCGGAACAGGAAGAGGATGAAATACCGGAGGAAGATGGAATACCGAAAGAGGATGAAATAACGAATAACGGAAGAGACTGAAATAGCGGAAGAGAACGGAGCAGCGGAAGAGAATGGAGCAGCGGAAGAGAACGGAATACAGGAAGAGAACGGGATGGGGATAAAAAAATGACAGAAGCCGCCTTGAGGGAGGCAGAACGAGGAGGAAAAATGAAGAAACCGGTTTACTGGAAAAAGAAAATAACGGCGGCTGCACTGGCTGCGCTGATGGCGGTATCCGCCCTGGGACTCACTGCCTGCGGAGACAATGGTGGGGCAGGCGGCGCCGGCGCAAGCGGCGCCGACACGCAGGGCAGCGCAGGCACGGAAAATGCCGGGGCAGACCGTTCGGATTCGGAGAGCGGGGGATCGGAGGCGGGCAGCCACTCCGCAGGAAATGCTGACGACGGCACGATCCGGGAGGAACTGACCGCTCTGGAACTGACGGAGCTTATGGGAAACGGCATCAATCTGGGAAACACCATGGAGGCATACGGCAGAAGCACTCTGGGAACTGATGCGGATCCCACTCAGTATGAAACATTCTGGGGGCAGTCCGTGACTACCCAGGAAATGCTGGACGGCATGAAGGCCGCAGGCTTTGACACCCTGCGTCTCCCTGTGGCATGGACCAATATGATGAACTTTGAGACCGGAGATTATACCATTAACAGCGCGTATCTTGACCGTGTGGAGGAGATTGTGGGATATGCCCGCAATGCGGGAATGTATGTCATCATCAATGACCACTGGGACGGGAGCTGGTGGGGAATGTTCGGATCCGCCACGGAGAATACCAGGAATCAGGCCATGGAGCTGTACAAGTCCATGTGGACTCAGATTGCGGAGCGTTTCAAAGATTACTCTGATTATGTTATTTTTGAATCCGCCAACGAGGAGCTGGGCTTTCGGCTGAACGACACCGATATTGCAAAGGATTCCGGAACACTTTCGGATGATGAATGCTACACGGTGGCAAATGAAATCAATCAGACCTTTGTGGACACCGTCCGGGCCACCGGCGGCAATAATGCCAGCCGTTTCCTGCTGATTGCAGGCTTCGGCACGGATATTGCAAACACCTGCAGCAGCAAGTATAAGATGCCCGCGGATTCTGCGGAGAACAAGCTGCTGGTGTCCGTGCATTATTATGATCCCAGCGGCTACTGCATCAATTCCAGTCTTGCCACCTGGGGAACGAAGCAGGATTACCAGAACATGAACGACACTCTTGCCCTGATGACGAAATTCACGGAGCAGGGCTACGGCGTGATCATCGGTGAGTACGGCGTGCTGCTGGAGGCAAGCGGGCTGAAGGAGAATGCGGCGGACTACACGCAGAACTTTTTGAATAACTGTGATATTTACGGCTACTGTCCCGTGCTCTGGGACTGCAGCAATCTGTATGACCGTCAGACATGTTCTATCATCGATATAGGCATGGGAAGGCTGTACACCAAGCACAGCCTGGAGATCCAGTCCGGGAAGTCAAAGGAGGACATTGCGGCCCAGGCCCGGAAGGAAATGGATGCGGATTATGAAAACGCCAAGGAAGCGGCGGGCGTGGCGGATGATATGGCTATGGCATGGATCATGTACAACAGCAGCGACTGGAATATTATGTACAGCGTGGGGGACACCTATGCTCCCGATGACAAGACAGCAGGCGTCGAGGCTGCGGACGTGGAAATTACGGGAGCGGGAACCTATACCGTGTCCCTGGACTTTACCGGCACAGCAGGCGGCTATGCCAGCAGCGTGGTGTTCAGCGCCCTCGCCATTGCCAACGGCGAGAAGCTTTTCCCCGGCTGCTATGTGGAAATACAGGAAGTCCTGGTAAACGGCGAGCCCTATGAGCTGAAGGGACAGCCCTATACCGCCAGCGACGACGGGGCCTGCACCCGTGTGAATCTGTACAATGCCTGGGTGAGCAAGGTGCCGGACGATGCGAGAGTCCTGCATGACAACGGACAGGAGCTGACTCCCTGCATCCTGGATGCGGATACCCTGGGAAATGTGGAGACAATTTCCGTGACCTTTGAACTTGTGACAGGAGAATAAGCTGCAGGAAAGCTATGGAGGAGGGTATGCTGCGGACAAAAAAGCGGCGGCATCTGCTTTCGGCGGGAATCATCGCAGGAATAGCGGCGGGGATGACAGCCGGGCTCTGCGGATGCGGCGGTGAGGCGAAGGATAACGGAGAACAGGGAGAGGGTATGCCGCCCGTCACCTTTACCTTTTATAATGCGGACGGAAGCGAGGATCCTTGGACGGACCCGGTGGCAAGGAAGATTACGGAGGCCACCGGGGTCACCCTGAAAACGGAATATCCTTCTAACGGCCAGGACAATAATATACTGCTGATGGTGGCTACCAGAGAGTATCCGGATTTGATTTTTGCCAAGGGGGACAGTAATATCCTGATTGATAACGGTGCGCTGATTGATATGTCGGAGCTGATTGAAGAGTACGGCCCCCATATCAAAGCTCTGTATGGCGGGGAGTATGACAGCCTGCGGTACAGTAAGGAGGATCCGGCCGTTTATCAGCTGTGCAGCAACAAGGTGGGGGATGAAGTGCTTACCACGGCGGGAACGGCGCAGCTGCAATGGGCGGTGCTGGCGGAAAATAACTATGCCATTCCCCATACTCTGGAAGAGTATACCGAAATGATTCGGAATTATATGGAGGAGAATCCTTATATCAACGGTCAGAAAACCATAGGTATTTCCATTTCCTGCACAGACTGGCACTGGTATACCACGCTGTCCGATCCGGCGGGATATATTGCCAACGGCGCCACGGATGACGGACAATGGATTGTGGATGAGGAGAACACCGTGTATTACAAGCATGCCATGGAAGAGCAGAAGGAGTACTTCCGCTGGCTGAACCGGATGTATCGGGAAGGGATTCTGGATCCTGATTTTGCCACCCAGACCCATGAGGACTATATCGGCAAGATTGCCTCAGGAAGAGTGCTGGGGCTGCTGGATGCGGATTGGGACATTACGGCGCCGGAGAGCTCCCTGAAGGCCCGGGGCCTGTATGAGCGAACCTATGCGGGGCTGCCGGTGACTATAGACGAGTCTGTGACATGTGCGGTTCTGCGGGAGCAGAATCTTGGAGTTGGCTGGGGCGTCGGTATCAGCGTGTCCTGTAAGGATCCGGTGCGGGCGGTGCAGTTCCTGGACTGGATGTGTACCGAGGAGGCCCAGGTGCTGCTGAATTGGGGAATTGAGGGCGTCAACTACTTTTATGATGAAAACGGCGTCCGATACCGTACCCCGGAGGAGATAGAGCAGTCGGAAACCAATACAAACTACGGGGAGGAAACCGGGGTAGGACGGCACAATTATCCTTTTCCCGCCTATGGAAACACGGCGCTGGATTCCACGGGAAATCATTTTACCACCAACTCCAGAGAACTGATTATTTCCGAGTACAACAGCGTACAGCGGGCTGCCCTGGAGGCCTGGGGAGTGGAGATGCTGATAGATATTTTCCCCCGGAAGGAGGAGTTTGAGAAGAAGTACTATTCGCCGATCTGGGCGAAGGTGCTGCCTTCCGAGGTAAAGAAGCTGCAGAACGCCTTGGATGAGGCAGCCTGGCCGGGGCTGATTAATTGCATTGTATGTCCCCCGGACAGCTTTGATTACCAGTGGGAGAAACTCCAGAATGAACTGGCGGAGGCAGGCAGATATGAGGCGGAAGCGCTGATGACGGAGTTGATTCGGGCGGAAGCGGAATTCAGAAAGAGTATGGAATAAAAGCGCGGCCGTTTCAGGAACGGCTGCGCTTTCTGTATTCCGCAGGACTCATGCCCACATACTTTTTAAATTTAGTGTGAAAATAATCCGGGCTGCGATAGCCCACTTTTTCTGCAATGGTGTATACCTTGGCGTCCTCCTTCAGAAGAAGCTCCTTGGAATGCTCAATGCGCACATGGTCTACATAGGAGTTGAAGTTTTCACCCATTTTTTTGCTGAAGATTCTTCCCAGATAGGAACTGTTATAGCCGAACAGAGTGGCAATGTTTTCCAGGGTAATATTATCAGCGTAATTGTGGTTGATATAACGCAGTATATCGTCCAGAACGCTGTCCCGGGAGGAGTTGCCGATGGCGGCCATCATAGCCTCAAACTGCTCCGTCAGGAACAGGATGATTTCATAGAGGTAATATCTGGAATTGATAAACCTGATAATATCCGCGTTTCCGGCAAAGGAAAGGGCCACGCTGCCGTACAGGCGGCTCATCTTCTCCTTGATGCTCAGGCACAGATCCGCCAGAAAGAGTTTTATATCATCAATGGAATCGGACGCGTTGCACAGCTCCTGCTGCAGCCTGTTTAAGGTTTCCGCCGCCATGCTTCGGTTAAAGGCCTGAATATAATTCAGAAGAGCTTCCGAATAATCTGCCAGCAGCCGGGCATTGATGACGGAGGCGCCGTCCTGCCGATCCGGCAGCGTCCGGTAGCCGATGGTATGCTGGGCCTGGCCGCAGAAAAAGCGGCGTTCCAACAGCTTGGACGCCTGGTAATAGGACTGGGGAATTTCTTCTGCAGAGTGGACGCATTTACCGTAGGTAATGAAAAAGGCGTCCAGGGGAGAATCCTTTTGCGGCGTGGTCTCTCCGCCGTACTGCTCCAGAAGTGCGGCAAACTTTCCCACTGCATAGGAACCCTTCAGCAAGAATACGTCATTATATTCCAGCGTCACGCTGTCAAAGAAGTTATTGTCCTGATTTGCCAGGTGCAGCAGATCTGCAAAGCGGAATGCAGGGCTTTGCGTTTTGGGGGGGGTAGTATTGTAGGGCTGACAGATCACCACCTGGTACACGTCCCCGTGCAGATCGGAAAATTTTTTGTCCGACAGGGGAACCTTTCCCAAAAGAATATCCCGCACAATGGCGTCCCGGGCCTTCTGGCGGTAATGGGCTGCAGCGTCGGCGCTGTCCTGCCGGCTGTCCAGCTTATCCCTGATACAGCCAAGAATGCCGGAAAGATCTTCTTCGTCAACAGGTTTAGTCAGGTAGTACTGAACCCCGCATCGCATGGCTTCCTGCGCATACTTAAAGTCGGAATAGCCGCTGAGGATAATGAATTCTCCGTCATAACCGGCCTCTCTCGCCCGGCGTATGACTTCAAGCCCGGTAAGTCCGGGCATTCGGATATCCATAAGGGCCACGTCGGGGGCCTGGGAAAGAAGCTTCTGAAGGGCCTGCTCACCGCCCGCCGCTTCATCTGTAATTGTGTATCCAAGGGACTCCCAATCCAGCAGGCATTTAATGCCTTCCCGAATGATGGATTCGTCGTCCGCAATCAAAACATGGTACATTGCATTTCTCCTATAGTCGTATTTTATCATAAAAATATCGTGACCGCCATCCCTTTTTCGGGCTCAGCCTTGAAAGGGA
This sequence comes from Acetatifactor muris, assembly GCA_023664365.1. Classification (GTDB taxonomy): domain Bacteria; phylum Bacillota; class Clostridia; order Lachnospirales; family Lachnospiraceae; genus Acetatifactor; species Acetatifactor muris_B. Next base: position 18,928 of record JAMPFR010000072.1, read on the forward strand.
AAATAATTCGCACAAATTCTGCTGATGAATAGGCTCTTT
>JAMPFR010000073.1 GCA_023664365.1 Acetatifactor muris
TTTCAGGGTTGCATTACTGTTTGTTTGTCAAGGAACAATAGAGGCTCCGCCTCATCAAGCTATCACTTTGAGCGACAACTCATTAAGAATAGCACACCCATTCGGGTATGTCAACAACTTTTTTATCTTTTCCACTTTTTTCCGGTTTCCATTCAAATACAAAAATATTGCTGAACCTATATAATGCCTCTTCTTATTTCGATACCGAAAAGAGCGATAACACTATTCCGACAGGTAAATCTGCACCCTGTTGTGCAGATTTGCGGCTGCTTCCTGCGCAGAGTAGTCTCCTGCAAAATAGGGCGCAAGCTCCTCCCGAACAATACTTTCCACTTCAGAGGGGATTTGGGGTTCCGGCCCTGCGTCCTCAAACAATGCCATAAACTGCTCTGTCTGCTCGTCGCTCAGGGGTTCACGCTCCACATAGATTCCCCACTTACTTGATCCTCTCCAGCCTCCGCTTCCCCCGGGCTTTTCCTGATACTCTTCCAAAAGCTTTTCCACCACATCCCGGCGGCAGGAAAAGCCTGCCTGAATCGAATCGTTTCCGAAAAACTTAAGCTGCCCTTCAGCCGAAACCAGATAACGCAGAAAAGCCTTTGCACCGTCTTTTCGGGAAGAGCTGCTGTTCAAGCAGAGCTGAGCGGAGCTCATATAAATCCCCCGCCCCCGGACGGAAGGCATACCGATCAGCACCTCCTGCCCCTGGAAGCAGGCAGAAGCAAACAGAAAATCACTATACGAATTTATGGTCTGGTAAAAAGCCGCAAGCCTGCCCTCCTGATAATACTCCCCCGCCTCTTCGTAATTGGCGTCTGCATAGTACAAATCATCGCCGTACTCCTTCGCAAACTCCATCAGGTCAAGAAAGGGCTGCTCTGCCAGATGGCTCACGCCTGCGCCATAATCAATAAACTGCGTATTGTTCAGGTCTGCCAGACCATAGCGCAGCACAATATCCATGCTGTCAAGCCCCATCTGCAGAGACTCCGCCGAAGATTTGCGAACCGCCTCCATCATCTGTACGGTGTCCCAGGATTCCAGTTCTCCGGCCAAAGACTTATTTACGCTTAAGAATGAAAGCACCTCTCGATAGCAAACACTATAAAGAACATCATCTCTTTTGCCGCCTTCCGACACGGCAGGCCAATAATCGGAAGGCTCTTCATAAATATCGTCCAAAGGCTCTAAATAACCGTTTTGGATACAGCCCTCCAGGTTAATCAGCCAGTCATCCATCAGATCCGGCCCTCCGCCGGTGGATATTTCCATCTGCAGCTGCTGCCGGTAAGCTTCAACATCCTCAAAATCAAAGGGATTCACAAGAACAACCCGATATTCGCTGCTTTGCCTGTTAAAAGCGGCAATCACCGGCTCTAATGAACCCGTATCGGAGGAAGCCAGCATAATCTCCTGCTTGTCGGGGGCATCCGTCTGCGCTATGGAAAGCAGATAAAGACCGTCCTCAAAATCCGCAATGACGGAAAAACCGCCGCTTTCGTCCGGAACAATCGACAGCAGCTCATCCAGAACATATCCATTTTCCGCAAAGTTAAGCACTTTCTCCAGCGGCTCACTCCCGTCCCCTGCCCAAATGCCTCTGGTATTTGCCAGAATAAAGTCTCCTGCATCGGATCCGGTAAGCAAAAACGCCTCATATGCATCTACCATATCCCCCAGAAGGTAACAAGGCAGCCCGTTCAGCCTGTCCCAGACAGCCAGTCTGCCCTTTTCGTCAAAGCCGTACCACAGGCACCCTGAATCCTGTAAAATGCAGCCGGATACGGTATGCTCCAAATTCTGGCTCAGCACAGGCTTTTGCTCCTTATCATAGGAAGTATAGCTGCCTCCTGATATACCATCGGAGAAAATAACATACAGATTTTCTCCCGCAGGATACAGCGCCAGCTTATATAAATATTGAAGGTTGGCATTTGCGTCGATTCCATCCAGAAATTGAACGCTTTCGTCCTCACCGTAAAATACAATAGAGCCGTCTGTTAAAAGAAGATATAACCCGTCGCCGTCAGCGGCAAGAATTCGCTGAACGACAGGAGTATATGTGGAGGAATTTGCCAGAGTGTCAGCGGGAAAGATATGGTACTCCCACTGCTCATAGGGGGAATCCAAAACAGCCAGGCAGTAATTGCCCGTATAATCGGGCATATCAGCGGAGCCCTCCGATAAATATACCACATTGTACAGGAAATACAGCTTTCCCTCTGCGCAAAAGGAATCTATCGGAGAAAGAGCCGCCTTCGCGTCTGCATAAGGACTGGCTGCAAAGTCTTCGTCGCTCATAAAGGAAATGTAATTTTTCCCTTGATTTTCAGGATTGCTCTCAAAGGTTGCCTTCGGATCAGGCAAAGACTTCTCCGTGATGTTGAAGTGCAGCGCAGCCGGGTCAGCGGAAATAGAAGTCTGTTCCGCGGAGATTCCGGAATCTCCGGAACCGTTGGAGGCTTCTGAAACTTCGGAGGAATCCCCACAGCCGGACAACATAAGAGCCGCTGCCAGCAGAGCCGCAAGAACAGCTTTTGCAGGCCGATGATTCCTATTGAAGTATGAAAATATCTTTTGCATGGGAATTCCTCCTTCATTACTTATTTGCCGCAATTCGAGTGAACAGGTTCCGTCCAATAGGTGTAACCATCGGTTTTCCCACATTCGCACGTCCAAGTTCCTCTGTATTCGAAGGTCCACACTGTACACGTTTTATAAACAGGCTCCCGGTGCCCATCCGGATAATTATGATATCCGTCAAAATATTGGTGGGTACTGGTAGACCCGACAGGAGCAAGCCGAGTGCGATCTTTTATGTAATACTGATGCGTGTGGTTCGTCGAAACTGTCGATGCCGCAGTTGCTGCCAGACTTTGACTGCACAATAGTACAAGTGCCAACGCCAGAGACATACCTTTCATCTTTTTTTCATGAAACAATTCCTCCTTCATTATTTTTCCTGTTGACTGTAAATGTTCAGAAATCGGCCGATTCGCTTCGCAATTATATATTACTACACTAAGCAATAATTTGCAATCACTTTTTTGTATCTTCCAGGTTTTTCGGAACCGATTTTTATATTCCCTGACTATACGCCTGCAAGGGGCACAAAACTGAATTTTGAAAGCAGGAGTTCAATCAGATATGCCAGGTAATTGTGTTCGTAGAGCCAGACCAGCGCCTTGCTTTCCTGGGTGTAAGACACAATTATCTGCTCGATGGCCCCCAGATCCAGCATCATTATGAGAGTGTACACTGTCCACAGAAGCAGTACCACTTCAAAGACCCCAAACACCATTCCCAGCAGCTTGTTCAGGAAATGAACCACCGGCAGTTTTGAAAGCAGCTTTGCGGAAAAGAAAACAAATTTCAGCAGTTGATGGACAAACACCACCAACAGCAGCAGAAGCACTGCTGCTATGACATTAAATATCCTGCCCTTATTGTAGCTGCTGACGCCGCCTGCGATCAGCGCCGCCACCGCGCACAGAACCGCCATGGATACAAGGGAGATGATTTCCTTTACCATGCCCTTTTTGTAACCGTCAATCGCTTTACATACGGCAAGTATGATTACGCAAATCAATAAAAAATTCAGATTCATCCTGTATCACGTTCTCCTTATCTTTTGCTATTTCATTTGAATCGTATCGATGGAACTGTCCGTTACCAGCAAAAACTTATAGGAATTCCCCACCGGAAGCATAAGCCGCACCGGTTTGTCAAACCCGCCGTTGAACTTTTCGTTTCCGGCCATAGTGATGATTACGCACTCCGTCTCGTTATATGCCACAAAATTGTTTTGTCCGAAAAAAATGTCTGTGTACTCAATATCAAAGTAAAAGCTTCCTACCATGTCTGCGGCTGCATCATATACGTCTATTCGATACAGATGCTCACTGTCCTCTGATTGAAATACCAGTCCGATATATCTGTCGCTGTAAAACACGGACTGAATTTCCTCATTCAGCATGTAGTTTGCAATCTCCATGGGCGCATAGCTTCCCGAATATATGGCCAGTCTGTTGTCTCCCACGGCAAACGCCGTATTATTGTTCATGAACTGTACCTGGGGCACCAGCGTATCCGTATAGAAAAAGGCGCCTACCATGCAGTCGCTGACATTTTCACCTACATCTCCGAAATTGTAAAAGGCCACATTGGTTTTCACCACGCCAGCATCCAGATACCAGTAGGATACACACAACAATTCTCCGTCAGGCGAAAGGCAGATTGCCGCCGGATATCCGGAATTGTTCATCCGCGCCTCTCCTTCGTAGATAATCTCCCCGCCGGGGCTGTATGTATTGATTACCGTTACATCCGTCCCCTCAAGCACCACTGTCACATAGCCCTCGGAGGAAACCGACACATCCCGGACAGGCATGGTAGTTGAGATTTTTGACACCTGTTTCTCACCGTTCTGAACATAAATATTTCTTCCGTTGTACTCAGCGATTGCAACAGTGCTTCCGCACATTGCCAGCCTGACGTCCTGAAACTCATAGGTCTGATTCCATACTGCATTGCCCTTTACGTCAGTACAATGGGCGCCGTCCTTACTGTAGGTCAGTATAGCATTGCCCAGCCTGAGGTCGGTGGCTCCCGAAACACGCTCCCTGGGAATGGAGGACAACGTATCATAATCTGTGTAGACATGCCTTCTGTACTGTACAATAATCACCACAATCAGAGCTATCCCGGCCGCAGCCACCAGCATAAAGCGATACACATTGGTAAGCTTATGCTTCATGATCTTTTCTCTATAATCCGCCCGGTTTCGCTCCCGCTTCTTTTTCTCCTTCATATAGCTTTTGATGTCTGCCATGCCGCCTCCACATCATTTATTTCCTATGCGGTTATTATACCATGTGCGCAGAAAAGGAAGCGCCCCAAAGGGGCATTTGCTTTTCAAGCCATGGATGCAGTATAATGCGCCGCGTAAGCGGCGGCAAGGCCGCTGTTACGGCCTTGAATTCTGCGTCAGCAGAATCATTATACCATACATGCCCTTACTGTGGTAATAAAATTTTCTGCCCTATTTTAATGTCATCCGGATTGCTGATATTATTCAGAGTACAAATTTCCGCAACACGCTGGTCGCTGCCGTACTGTCTCATGCAGATTCCAATCAATGTGTCCCCCCTTTTGATTGTGTAAGACACAGGCTCCGGAGTGGGCGCAGGCTCCGGCGTAGTTTCCGGCTCCGGGGCGGAAGAAGGCTCCGGCGCAGGTTCCGGTGTTGGGGAAGACTCCGGAGTAGGCTCCGGCGAAGGTTCCGGCGTCGAGGAAAGCTCCGGCGTAGATTCCGGCGCGGGATCGGGAGTCTGTGCAGGTTCAGGCGCAGCCCCGGAAGCTGCAGCCTGATTTTCCTTTTGTATGGCTTCGGTAAGCTTGTCCTCCGCCACAATGGTTCCCACCTGCACTTCCCCGTTAGACACCTCCACCGTATCCGGAAGCTGCTGCTCAGACATACCTTCCACCAGGTTCCGAGCCGCCCGGCGCAGTTCGCTGAACCCGCCTCCATTGCCCAAGGTAGCCAGCCCCGCTCCGCACAATACCACAAAGACTGCTGCCGCCGTCATTTTCATCTGCCGCAGACGGGTGTCCTGTCCGCCTTCCTTCTGTCCTGATTCGGATTTTCTGCCGCCCTTCGCATCCCGTTCCCGCCTTCCCGAACGGAACGACTGGGCCTCCGCTTTCTGTCTGCGCTCCTCCTGCCTGCGTTTTACAACGTCATATTTTGCCTGGTCGAATTCCTCCGGCTTTGCTTCCTCCTGGCGCTCGTCCACCATAAATCGAAGCATGCTGTCATTTTTTTCATAGAATTGGGCATATCCCTCCACATATCTGCATACTCCCTGCTCATAGACATGAAAGCCCTCCACCATCTCTCCATTCAACAGGCGGTATCCCAGAAAATCATATTCTGCAAAATATTTCTTTCTCGCCTTTTCCGCCTCCTGCAAAACCGCCTGAGACAAATGCCGGGTCTCTCTCTGCAGAAAATTCAGTTTACACGCTCCGTATAAAAACAGATATGTAGTCCCGCCCTCCTCTTTGCGCACTCCGTACATTCCCACGGCCAGTTCCTTGTCGACGGCATGTCCGTTCAACTGCTTTATATAGGAAACAACATAGTCCTCCACATAAATCTTACAGTTGTGGTTTATTTCACCTATCTGCGTAATATTTTTCGGCAAATCCATAAAAACACCTCCCCAGTCAATACTATAAATATATTACAGTTCACAACAGGCTGATGTGCAAACTGTAATGTAAATATAGCATTGACAACGGGAGGTTTTTAGCATACCTTGTCGCGCCGGACGCAAAAACATTCGACAAGGTTTTTCATTGGATGTTCTGCTCTCCGTACAGCTTGCGGGCGAAGCGACAGGCTTCCTCATAGAACTCTCTGGCGAACTCATACCCTCCACGCTGCTCAAAGTAGTCCGTGTTCACATCCGGAATCATCTCATCGCCCCATTTTGTTTTTCAGCCGGGCGCAGAAACGAAACTACTGTATCCTCAAATGCATAGCGTAAGTCATTTTTAGATATTCTTTCCCTTTATCTTTTCAAACTACTTAATCCATGCTACAATCATTTAATAATAAGATGAATATAGTCGTATAAAGTCAAATCCTTTTCGACGAGAAATTGGGGGAATGAGCAGATGGATATCAAAAAATTGGATCGTTGGGCCGAATTGCTCTTGGATATAGGCAAGCGCAACTATCTGATTAACTTTAGGGATACAAAGACTTCTACGGTAGAAATTGTTGCCCCCACCCCTGATGTTTTATGGGAAAAGGTAAATGGCAGCGGAGATTTAGAAGTCTACGACCCGAAAATTATCGATATTGATAACGATATCGAACAGATTACTCTTGAGGATAGCGAAAGAGGGATAAAGCAAAATCGAGATGAGTACCTTCAAACCTACCGTTCTATGTTGAAGAAGGCAAATCAGGTCTTGCTCTATAGCCTTGGGCCAAATTCTATCCGCACTTTGCAGAATATTGATAAGAAAGCTCAATCGGCCATTGATGAGACCGGAGTCAATGTCGCTTATATGGCCTTTGGCTTTATCCATTGGAAAGAAAGTGATTCTTCACAATATGAATATAGAGCCCCTATTCTTTTGGTGCCAGTTCAATTTAGTCGGGAAACTGCTGTCGCCCCCTACCACATTACCGCAGCTTCCGATGAAATAATTGTAAATCCCACTTTTTCATACAAGCTGAACGCTGAACATAGCATTCGCCTTCCTGAGTATGCGGACGAGGGCCTTGACAGTTATTTGGATAAAGTTTCCGGCTTGGTCAGGGGATTGAAGTGGAGTATAACAAAAGAATGTAAAATCGGATTATTCTCTTTCTTAAAGATGAATATGTACCGAGACTTAAAAGATCATGCCAATGCCATTCTGAAAAACAGGAATATCCTGGCTTTGCTCGGGGAACAATCTGAGAACGCTCATAACGAAGGTAACTTTGATGAAAGATTGCTGGACTATGGAGATGCTCTGCTTCACCTCCACAGCGTTGTTGATGCGGACTCCAGCCAAATTGAGGCTATTGAAATGGCAAAATCTGGTGTGAGTTTTGTTTTGCAGGGACCTCCGGGAACCGGGAAAAGCCAGACCATTACAAACATTATTGCCGAGTGCTTAAATGACGGGAAAAAGGTTTTGTTTGTTTCCGAGAAGTTGGCCGCTCTGAATGTAGTGTATGACAAGCTTAGGCTGGCTGGCTTAACTGACTTCTGCTTGGAGCTTCACAGCCATAAGGCCAACCGCAAAGATGTGATTGCCGAACTGTGCCGTACATTGCGCTCGTGTAAAACAACCGTTTCGCCCAAAGCAGATGAGGAAGTCGCCACGAAGATAAAAGCTCAGCGACAACTTGACCTGTATGCGGAAGAGTTACATAGGCAGAGACCGGTGATTGAAAAGAGCCTATATCAACTTTATGAGGCACACTCTGCCTACCGGGATATACCCGAATTTGAATTCCAAATTGTGGATATTGAGGCCAAGGGCGCAAGCTATTTGACCTCAGCAATCGAATTCTTGGATCGGTATGTAGACTATCTTCCCTCTGTAGGCTATGACTATCACAAAAATCCCTGGTACGGATATAAAAACCAAGACACTTCCTATCAGACCATGACTCAAGTCAGGAGTGATCTACAGGAATCGATAAAGTTTTTCCGAACTCTCATTTCAGTTTCTGACGAGCTGACAGAAAAGTATGATATCGCCTGTGCAGGCGTTGAAGACGCAAAATTTTGGCGGGGGGTCATGTCATTTACGGCAACCTCAGACATTATTACGCCCACTTTCTTGCAGAATACAGATTTAATGGACACCCTGCGCAAAATGCTTGGTCTTAGTACGGAGATTATCGAAATCCAAACAATTCTCGATGCAGCATATGGCCAAAAGATTTATCAACTTGATGGATCCGAATACCACCAAAAGCTTACGACACAGTTTAGTGGCTTCTTTTCTCGCATATTCAATCAGAAATATCGGCAGATGGTTACTTCTATTCAAGCCTGTAAGCGAAATGAGGGAAAACTGTCCTATCAAGATGCCGTAACTCTTGCCAGACAGTTATCGGAATATCAGGAAAAGGTCAAAGTATTTGAGACATTTGAAGGTTCGATCAAGGAACATCTGGGGTTAGGCTATGCTGGCCTTCAGAGTAACTGGGCACATATCAAAGAATCACTTGCTCAGATAGAATCTTTTGCAAGCAAAGGATATAGCTATGGACGGTTGGCGGAACTTTCTCCGGCCGAATTTCAGGCAGAGCAGTCAACTTTTGAGGAATTTGAAAAGAAGCTGTCTGCCTGCTTTGACTTACAGGGGGATTGGTACGAACGACTTGCGGCTGCGTTTGATGACCAGATTTTTGACTTGAATAACACACAGAATCTGGTTGCCTTGGCTAAATTTGAGAATTGCCACAGCGATGCCGACAAAATTGACAACTGGTGCAGATTCCGCACTCTGCTGTCTCAACTACGAGATATGGAGCTGCTATCTTTTGTTGACTATGCAATCTCACAGAATTATGAGGCAAAGTACATAGTTGCCGCTTACAAGCGTGCCTTTTACCATCAATGGATTGACTGTATTATTACCACCACGCCTGTATTGGCTGATTTTAATCGTGTGATGCAGGATAGAGCCGTGACTACATTTTCACAGAAGGATACTTTGCAATTTGAAATCAGCAAAGTGCAAATCCGACAGAAACTCTCAGCTAAAAGGCCGTCCCTTGATATGGTGTCCTCGGGCAGCGCCGTTTCTATTTTGCTTCGGGAAGGCGAAAAGAAAAGGCGGCAAAAGAATATTCGTGCTCTACTGGCGGAAACAGGCGATCTTATTCAAATTCTAAAACCCTGCTTTATGATGTCACCACTAAGCGTCAGTACCTTCCTGGATTCAAATACCATATATTTTGATACAGTGATTTTTGATGAGGCATCTCAGATATTCCCTCAGGATGCCGTAGGTGCTATATACAGAGGAAAGCAGCTTATCGTGGTGGGGGATTCAAAGCAGATGCCACCCAGCAACTTTTTCTCCGCAACGGTAGGGGATGATTCGCTTGATGAAGAAACTGGAGATGTGACAGATTTTGAGTCCATCCTTGATATGTGTGCAACAGCTATGCCGCAGATGCGTTTGCGTTGGCACTATCGCAGTCGGTATGAGCAGCTAATCGCCTTTTCTAACCGCAATTTCTATGATGGAGATTTGATTACATTCCCGTCTACAACAGCGGATACTCACGGAATTGGCGTAGACTATTACCATGTGGATGGGATGTTTGACCGCAAAAGTCATACGAACCGAAAAGAGGCAGAATTTATTGTTGACCTTATATTTAGACACATTGAAGAGTACCCGGACAGAAGTCTTGGCGTTGTGGCTTTTAGTGTGGCCCAGCAAGAATTAATTGATGATCTGCTGTCAAAGCGGCGTCAGACAAATCCCGATACAGAAGGCTTTTTCAAGGGTAAGAATCGGGAACCATTTTTTGTTAAAAACCTTGAAACGGTGCAGGGTGATGAGCGAGATACCATCATTTTCAGTGTGGCGTACGGTATTGACTCTCAAGGGCGACTGCTCCACAACTTTGGACCGTTAAACAGGGTGGGCGGCGAACGTCGGCTGAATGTTGCTGTTACTCGAGCTAAGTACAATGTGCAACTGGTGTCCTCTATGCATTATACAGATATTGACTTGAGCCGCACATCGTCAACAGGGGCAGCGTTGCTGCGAGCATATTTGGACTATGCAGAGAATGGCACTATTGCTTTAGAACGGACGATTTCCGTTAATCCATTTGAGCAGTTTGACTCCGAATTTAAGATGGAGGTTTGCGACTTCCTGCGGGAGAATGGCTTTGAGGTTGACACGCAGGTGGGGTGTTCCGGCTTTCGCATCGATCTGGGGCTTCGCCGTCCCGGAGGGTCAGACTACATCTTGGCCATCGAGTGTGACGGTGCCACCTATCACTCCTCTAAAAATGCCCGTGACCGGGATCGCCTCCGCCAGGAAATCTTAGAGCGCATGGGCTGGAACTTCTATCGCATTTGGTCTACAGATTGGTTTAAGAACAAGCGAGTGGAAAAGGAACGGTTGCGGGAGGCCGCTACGCAAGCAGTAAAAGCCCCTATACCGGCCTATCAGCCATTACAAAAACCCGAAGAACCTCACGTCGAAGAATTTGAGGTCCTTTCTGTTACCAGCGATTTTAAGTTTCCAGAATATGTGGTAGCGAATGTCAACTCCTTGGCCAGAGAATACCTTCCTAACAATTTCAAAGGCATGGTCAAGGCTATTTTGGATGTAGAAGCTCCACTATCAGAAGAACTCCTCTTAAAACGCACAGTCATGTATTTTGGCCGTGAAAAAGTGACGAGCGTCGTTCAACGAACCTACGAGCGACTCATGTTAGGCTGCCAGCGGGAAGGGATCATTCGTAAACACGGTTTCCTATATTTGCAAGGGCAAACGGAGTTTCCCTTCCGAGCCCCCTCATCAGACTTGAGGCGCGATATCAAAGATATCTGCCCTGAGGAATTAGCCGCAGGATTGCTTGAACTCCTCCTGCAAAATGTTACAGCAGATAAATCCGGGCTTTACCATGTCTTAGCGGAACAATGCGGCTGTAGCCGGGTCGGCAAGGCCATTAACGAACGATTCGATGATGCACTCAATCTGCTAAGGGATCAAGTTGATGTAGATGGAGATATGATTTCGATTAAACATGCTGATTGATTTCTTTGTCGGGCAAAGAAAGCGTGTAATCAGAAGCCAGCGTTGGGAAAGGCTGCGACTGAGCGCATACTCTACCACAGCATCGTATTTACTGGCGTAGAGGATCACACCCGCGCCGGGATTTTCACATCCCGATCAAGAGCCTCCAGATAAAAATTCCATATAGAAATGGCGCTTCTCCGCAGACTTTGAGCCGGACATAATGAGCAAATGCTTTGTCCAACTGATTTGTGTCACCAGTGGTGACACAAATTATCATCCATACCTGCACCGCCGTTTCCTTTTATTAACTGTATAGCGCTGATTTTCCCACTTAAACACAAATCATTCAAACCTGTATACTGTCACCGAATCATATTCTCTGCCTTCCCCGAAAATGCAGGACGGGAATTCCGGCTTGTTGGCCGAATCAGGGAAATACTGGGTTTCCAGGCACAGGCCCATGCGGGGCCCGTAGGTCACGCCATCCTTTCCCGGCTGCTCTGCAATAAAGTTGCCCGCGTAGAACTGCACTCCCGGAAGCGTGGTATACGCCTTCATGACCCGGCCGCTCTTTGATCCGGTCACCGTCGCAAAGTGTCTGAGTTCCCCGTCATCCTTCCAGTTCTCAATCGCCCAGTTATGGTCATAACCGCCTGCAAAATGCAGCTGTTCAAAATCATCGCCGATACGCGCCCCCACCTTCTTCGGTTCGGTAAAATCCATGGGCGTTCCGGACACTCCGGCGATCTCGCCTATGGGAATCGAACCCGCATCCCCCGGGGTATAGCGGGAAGCATTCAGCCACAGTTCATGATCCTCAATTCTGCCGCTGTCATGACCGTCCAGATTAAAATAAGTATGGTTTGTCAGATTCAGGATTGTCTTTTTATCGCTGGTTCCGTGATAATGCAGGCGCAGGCTGTTATCCTCACCTAAAGTATATTCCACCGAAACACATTTATTGCCGGGAAAGCCAAGATTTCCGTCCGTGTCCTCCAGGGAAAACCGAATTCCCTCCGAACCCGTCTCCGCCTTCCAGAGCTGCTTGTGATAGCCCTTCTCCATGTGGCTGTGAAGATTGTTTTCATTATCATTTACGTCTACCTGATATGTAACGCCGTCAAGCGTAAAGGCCGCCTTTCCGATTCTGTTGGCGCTGGGCCCTATCACAACGCCGAAAAAGCTGGGATTTCCCATATAAGCCTCCGCCCGGTCAAAGCCAAGCACAACGTCCGCCCGACTGCCTTCTCTGTCCGGCACAATCACCCGCACAACAGCCGCCCCCAGATCCGTCACAGCCACTGCCATGCCGTTATCGTTCTCTAAAGTATAAAGAGTTACATCCCTGCCGTCCGGATACTTCCCAAACTTGCTTTCCGTTATTTTAACTGCCATACTTTTCTCCCCCTTCTTTGTTCCCCTCGCCCTTTGACTGCATCAGCCCCGGCTCTTTCCCGCAGAGCTGCTCCGTTTCGATCTGCTTCCATGCTTTATTTTTTCTGACACATCTGTCAGGTAAGTCCTCGCGGCATTTTCCGCTACAATTCCACACGCCCTTCCAGCGCCCGAAGCAGCGTCACTTCGTCGATATATTCCAAATCGCCGCCCACAGGCACACCACTGGCGATTCTGGTCACCCGGATCCCTGTAGGTTTAATCATCTTACTGATATACATAGCCGTGGTTTCTCCCTCCAGGCTGGAGTTGGTGGCTATGATAACCTCCTCCACATCCCCCCGCAGGCGCTCCATCAGCTCCTTCAGCTTGATATCCCCCGGCCCGATGCCCAGCATGGGAGAAATCGCACCGTGCAGCACATGGTAAATGCCCTCGTACCGCCCCGTCTTCTCATATGCCGCCAGATCTCTTGTATTTTCCACCACCATAATCATTTTATGGTTGCGGTTCTGATTGGCGCACACCGGGCAGACGTCTTTATCCGTCAGGGTAAAGCATTCCCTGCAGTAACGCACATTTTCCTTTGCCTCCACAATGGTGTCGGCCAGCCGCTTCACCTTGTCCCGGGGCATATTGATCAAATGAAACGCAAGCCGTTGGGCAGACTTGCTGCCTATACCCGGCAGGGCTCCCAGCTCTTCTATTAACTTATTGATATATCCGCTGTACAGCTCCATCAGAAGGGCATGCCTCCCAATCCGCCCGTCATCTTGCCCATAAGCTCGCTGCCGGCTTCATCCGCCTGGCGCATGGCCTCGTTGACCGCGGCGACAATGGCGTCCTGCAGCGTCTCAATATCCTCGGGATCCACGATTTCCTCGGACAGAACAAGCCGCAGCAGCTCCTTTTTACCGTTCACGGCCACTTCCACGGCTCCGCCGCCGGTCTTTGCCACAAACTCCTTCGTCTCAAGCTCCTTCTGGCCTTCCTCCATCTGACGCTGCATCCGCTGGGCCTGCTTCATCAGATTCGCCATATTCCCGGGCATTCCGCCGCCGGGAAATCCTCCTCTTTTTGCCATTTCATTCTCCTCCTGCATCTGCTATTTCGCATTGTTCATGCGCTTCCGCTCCGGCATATCCTTCCGCGCCTGAACACTCTGTGCCGGTTTGCCTTATTACGGCTCCCCGTCCTCTTCTATCTCAATGTCCATCCGTACAAGCCTGGATAAATCCACATAATTCTGTTCAAATTCCTGCTGCCCGCTGACTGTCTGAAAGCTGACCTCAACCCGTTTCCCGGAGAAATCCTCCAGCAGTGCCTCCAGCTGCTGCCCATGCTCCGGATTTTTCATAAAAAAGTCAGAAGCCGGGCCGTCCTCCAGCACCATAACCAGCTTATTGTCTCCGCCCAGGCTTAATTTTGCATTTTTCATATGGCTTTTCATGGGGTTTTCTGCGCTTCCCACGATTGCAGGCCATTTTGACACAATTGTCTTCACGTCGTCAGGAATGGCTTTCGGCGGTTCCGGCCTTTTCAGCTCTGCCCCGTTCTCCCCGGCCGGGTTTAAGCCTGCGGAGGCGCCGTCCGGCGCCGGGGCATACACCACGCCCTTTTCCAGCTTATCCTCCACCTGCCTGATGCGATCCAGAACTGCCTCCTCATTTGTCTCCATCTGGGGCCTGCAAAGCTTAATCAGCGCAATTTCCACCAGGATCCTCTTCTGGGAAGCATAGCGTATCTGTCCCGAAAGCTCCGAAAATATCCTGATGTACCGGACAATCTGCTCCATCTCTACCCGTCCCGCCTCTTCCTTCAGACGCTTCAGGTTGTCCGTGGACATATCAATAACATCCTCCAGGTTGTCTGACGCCTGCACCAGCATCAGATTGCGAAGATACCAGGTAAAATCCGTGACAAACTGAGTCAGTTCCCGCCCCTGCATCACGATTTCCTCCAGAAGCCGGACACAGCCGGGCACGTCCCTGTCAAGACAGCAGCAGAGCAGTCTGCTGAACACCTCCGTATCCACTGCCCCCAGCACATCCAACACCTTATCGTAGGTCAGCTCCTTCCCCAGATGAAAGGCAATACACTGATCCAACAGACTTAGAGCGTCTCGCATGGAGCCGTCTGCAGTCTTTGCAATATAACGAAGGGCTTTATCCTCCACCTGCACATGCTCCGCTTCGGTCAATTCCTTCATCCGCCCCGCAATAGTATCTATGGAGATCCGCTTGAAATCATACCGCTGACATCGGGACAAAATCGTAATAGGAAGCTTGTGCACCTCCGTGGTAGCCAAAATGAAAATCACATAGGAAGGCGGCTCTTCCAGGGTCTTTAACAGCGCGTTAAAAGCCCCTATGGAAAGCATATGCACCTCGTCTATGATATAAACCTTGTATTTCCCTTCCGCGGGAGAATAGGAAACCTCCTCCACAATCTCACGAATGTTGTCCACACCGTTATTGGAAGCGGCGTCGATCTCTATCACATTCATGCTGGCTCCCGCCGCAATCGCCCTGCATATCCGGCACTCCCCGCAGGGGCCGTCCTCCGATGGGTTCTCACAGTTCACCGTCCGGGCCAGTATCTTGGCGATGGTGGTCTTGCCGGTGCCTCTGGTGCCGGTAAACAGATATGCATGGCCGATACGCCCTGCCTTCAGCTGGTTCCTCAGGGTCGTCACAATATGATCCTGCCCCTTCACATCGGCAAAGGTTTCCGGACGAAATTTTCTGTAAAGCGCTGTATATGACATATAAGTTTAATCTCCGAAACAAATTCCCAGCAGCTTCGCTTCCTGCACGATAGTTGCATCCGGCTCCACCATCTTCAGCTTACCGGCCACATCCGCAAGAGGAACCTTTACAATTTCACGATTCTTATAACCTACCATAAAGCCGTACTGTCCCTTCAGAATCAGCTTGCCTGCCTCTGCACCCAGACGGCTGGCAAACACGCGGTCATAAGGGCAGGGGCTCCCGCCTCTCTGCATATGCCCGGGCACCGTGACACGCACTTCCCTGCCGGTCTTCTTCTGAATGGCGGCCGCCACCTCATAGGATACGGAAGGATAAGGGTACTTCTCCATCTTTTTCTTGTATTCTTTCTTGGAGAGAGCCGCATCCTCCTTGGAAATCGCACCCTCGGCCACTGCAATAATAGTAAAGCGGCTGCCGTTTTTGTCTCTTTCCTCAATCTTTTCAATCACCTTGTCAATATCATAGGGAATCTCAGGAAGCAGGATGATGTCCGCGCCCCCTGCCATGCCTGCATTTAACGTCAGCCATCCCACCTTGTGTCCCATAACCTCCACAATAAATACCCTGCCATGGGACGCCGCCGTGGTATGGATACAGTCAATGGCGTCGGTGGCAATGTCTACCGCACTCTGGAAGCCGAAGGTCATATCGGTGCCCCACAGGTCATTATCAATGGTCTTGGGCAGGGTTACTATATTCAATCCCTCTTCCCGAAGCAGGTTTGCAGTCTTATGGGTGCCGTTTCCGCCCAGAATCACAAGACAGTCAAGCTGCAGCTTATAATAGTTTTGCTTCATTGCCTCTACCTTATTCAGGCCGTTTTCATCAGGCTCATGTATGGTCTTAAAGGGGGTGCGGGAGGTTCCCAGCATGGTGCCGCCCTTCGTCAGGATGCCGGAAAAGTCCTTTCCCGTCAGCATCCGGAACTTACTGTAAATCAAACCCCTGTATCCGTCCAGAAAACCGTAGATTTCCACTTCCTCTCCGCTGGCATACAGGGTCTTTACGACGCCCCTCATTGCCGCGTTTAACGCCTGACAGTCCCCGCCGCTGGTCAACATACCGATTCTTTTCATGATCGTTCCCTCCTGATAGACTTGGTGCATTTGCTGCATATGTTTTAATAAAAGTTTACTCTGTTCGGGATAAATTTGCAAGCAAAATTCGGACTTGCAAAAAGAAGGGTAATGCTATAAAATCTATATAGTTGTTTTTTATATGGTTGTTTTTACGGAGAGTTATCGAAGCGGTCATAACGAGCTGCACTCGAAATGCAGTTGTCCTTTATGGGCACGTGGGTTCGAATCCCACACTCTCCGCTTGAAAAAAGCCTGTTTTTGCAGGCTTTTTAAATTTTTTGGGCAAAATTTTGGACAAAATTTTTTATTGTGCCCGCTTCAGCAGCCCCGCCGTCAGCAGATTGTACATTGCCGTATTCTGGGATGCCGTGCCAAGGTATGCGGTGACGCCATTGGCCGCCGCGATCTGCTTTCGGAAACTGTATGTACTGGTGATACCAAGGCTTGATAACGCTGCCGCAAGCGTTGTTTTCTTGCCCGTGTAGGCCGGGTAGCAAAGGATCTTATCCTTATCAATGGGCAAGTAAATCTTATTCCCTGCATGGATTGTATAAGGGCTCTTGATTTCGTTGGCCTCCGCCAGATCCTTCCAGGTCAAATCAAATTTCCGGGCAATGCTTGATAAGGTGTCCCCTTTATTTACGATTGTGTAAGGCATTGCTGTGTTATCCTGCGGCTCTGCGGCAGTTTCCGCAGGTACCGTGTTCTCCTGTACCTGAGCGTTCCTGCACAGGGAGAATTCCGCCACCAAAAAATCCAGAATGCCCTGTGCCGTCTTCTCCGCATGTTCCGCGGACAGGATAACCGGCACATCATCCGGCGAGTCCATGAAGCCGTTTTCAATCAAAAATCCAGGCATTGTCGTATTTTTAACAACATAAAATCCCTTTTTTACCACCGTTTGGCTGCGGTTTCCGCGCAGACCGGTCCGATCCACCACAGCATCATAAAGACGCTGCGACTGTTCAGGGCGCTCCGGCTTGCTGGAGCTGTAAAATACCACCGTCCCGCCTCCGGACTTGCCCTTCAGGCCCGCGTTATGGTGGATGGAAATAAAGACGTCTGCTGCGGCGCTGTTCGCCGTCTTGACACGACTGGAAAGACTCACATCCTTCGTTCCTGTGGTATCTCCGCACCGAATAACGGCGCAGTCATAATCAGCAAGCAACTCCTGCAGCCTGTCCGCTATGCGGTCATTCAGCCACCATTCCCGGGTTTCGTTGGAATCAAGCCTTTTCAGGCACCGTTTGCCCGCTGTCTTCATTCCGTGCCCCGCATCCAGGGCGACAATTATTTTCTTTTCCACTACTTTTTCCTCCTTTTTGATTTCCTTTGGCATCTGCAGGATCTTGTCCAATACTTTGATTATCTGGTATCCGTAGCTGTCTTCCGCAGCATCCGCCTCCTCCAGAGAGCTATACTTTTTGGTATCATACCCAGGCACCGCCCATTTGCCGCCCAGCTCCTCCCAATACTGCGCCGTCCCGGCCTTGCCGTACTTTACCAGCAGGCTGTAAC
>JAMPFR010000074.1 GCA_023664365.1 Acetatifactor muris
TTGGTAAGACCGGTAAGAAATAACAGATAAGGAGAGTATGAAGATGGTTAACAAGAAATCAAGAAAAGAAGTTCGTGTTAAAAAGCACATGAGAATTCGTAACCGCTTCAGTGGTACTGCACAGAGACCTCGTCTGGCAGTATTCAGAAGCAATAATCATATGTATGCTCAAATTATCGATGATACTGTTGGGAATACATTAGTATCCGCTTCCACGGTGGAGAAATCCGTCAAAGGTGAGTTGGAGAAGACCAATAACGTTGATGCAGCGGCATACTTGGGAACCGTCATTGCCAAGAGGGCAATTGAAAAGGGAATCAAGGAAGTTGTTTTTGACAGAGGCGGCTTTATATATCATGGCAAGATTGCGGCGTTAGCTGATGCGGCCAGAGAAGCTGGTCTGGAATTCTAGGAAAGGAAGAGGAATACATCATGAAACATACAGTCATAGATGCAAGCCAGTTAGAGTTGAATGATAAGGTCGTTACCATTAAGCGCGTGGCGAAAACCGTAAAGGGCGGCCGCAATATGCGTTTTACCGCTCTGGTAGTGGTTGGCGACGGCAATGGCCATGTGGGCGCAGGTCTGGGAAAGGCGGTGGAAATTCCCGAGGCAATCCGCAAGGGGAAGGAAGATGCGATGAAGCACATCGTCAGCGTTGCACTGGATGACAACAATTCCATCACCCATGATTTCGTAGGCAAGTACGGTTCTGCAAATGTTCTGCTGAAGAAGGCTCCCGAAGGTACGGGTATCATTGCAGGCGGCCCTGCGCGTGTGGTTTGTGAGCTGGCGGGAATCAAGAACATCCGTACCAAGTCCCTTGGCTCTAACAATAAGCAGAATGTTGTCCTTGCAACCATAACCGGCTTAAGCCAGCTGAAGAGCCCTGAAGAGGTGGCAAAGAGCCGCGGCAAGTCCGTTGAAGAGGTAACAGCCTGAAAGGAGTTAATAATTATGGCAGACAAGAAGTTAAAGATTACTTTGGTAAAGTCCACAATCGGGGCTGTGCCGAAGAACAGGGCAATCGTTGAGTCTATGGGACTGCGCAAGATTGGCAGTTCGGTGGTACTGCCTGACAATGATGCGACAAAAGGGCAGATTCGATTGGTTGGTCATTTGCTGAAAGTAGAAGAAGTATAAGTCGAAGGAGGTGTTAGAAATGGAATTATCCAATTTGAGACCCGCTGAAGGTTCCAAGCATAATGATTTCAGAAGGGGCCGCGGACACGGTTCGGGAAACGGCAAGACCGCAGGAAAGGGCCACAAGGGACAGAAGGCACGTTCCGGCGCGCCCAGAGTCGGTTTTGAAGGCGGACAGATGCCGCTGTACAGACGTATTCCCAAGAGGGGCTTTACCAACAGGAACAGCAAGGAAATCGTGGCCATTAATGTGTGTGCCCTTGAGCGCTTTGAGGATGGTGCAACAGTAGATGTAAATACATTGATTGAGGCTGGCGTAATTAAGAATCCCAGAGATGGCGTTAAGATACTCGGAAACGGAGAACTTACCAAAAAGCTCAATGTCAAGGTAGACGCATTCAGTGCATCCGCAAAAGCAAAGATTGAGGCTCTTGGTGGAACGGCAGAGGTGATGTAATGTTTACAACGCTGAAAAACGCATTTAAAATCAAAGAAGTCAGAGATAAAATTTTATTTACCTTTGCAATGCTGGTTGTGATTCGTATCGGTTCGCAGCTGCCTGTGCCGGGGGTAAACGGAGAGGTTTTCCGGCAGTGGTTCTCTGGACAGTCTAATGGTGCGTTCAGTTTTTTTGATGCGATTACGGGTGGTTCCTTCATGAGCATGTCCATCCTTGCTCTGAACATTACCCCCTATATCACGTCTTCCATTATCATGCAGCTACTTACCATTGCCATCCCCAAGCTGGAGGAGATGCAGCGTGACGGTGAGGACGGAAGAAAGAAGATTGTGTCTATCACCCGGTATGTTACCGTGGCGCTTGCGCTGCTTCAGTCAACAGCCATGGCTATTGGCTTCGGCAGACAGGGTTATCTGACGGAATTTAATGCCCTGAGCGTCATCTGTTCCGTGGCTACACTTACCGCGGGCAGTGCGTTCCTGATGTGGGTAGGCGAGCGGATTACCGAAAAGGGCATCGGAAACGGTATCTCCATTGTCCTGGTTATCAATATCATTTCCAGGCTGCCGGAAGATTTGAAGGCATTGTTCGACCAGTTTGTGCTGGGCAAGGCTCCCGCTACCGCAATTCTTGCGGCGGTGATTATCCTTGCGGTTATTGTCGGCATGGTGGTTCTGGTTATCATTTTGAACGACGGCACACGCAAGATTCCGGTGCAGTATGCGAATAAGGTACAGGGCAGAAAGATGGTTGGCGGACAGATGTCCAGCATTCCGCTGAAGGTAAATACCTCAGGCGTTATTCCGGTTATCTTCGCTCAGTCCCTTATGCAGCTTCCCATTATTATTTCCTCTTTTGCAGGTTATAATGGGACCGGCGTGTGGAGTGAGATTTTGAATTACCTGAATTCGGGCAACTGGTGTGATCCCAAGCAGTTAAAGTATTCCGTGGGACTTCTGGTTTATATTGCATTGATTATTTTCTTTGCATATTTCTATACCTCCATCACGTTTAATCCGTTGATGGTGGCCGATAACATGAAGAAGCAGGGCGGCTTTATTCCCGGTATCAGACCCGGAAAGCCCACCAGCGATTACCTGAACAGGGTATTGAATTATATCGTGTTTATCGGCGCAGTGGGTCTGACTGTTATTGCGGTGCTTCCTTATTTCTTCAGCGGTGTGTTTAAGGCGAATGTGTCCTTTGGCGGCACCAGTCTGATTATTATTGTCAGCGTTGTGCTGGAGACTATAAAGCAGATAGAGTCTCAGATGCTTGTCCGCAATTACAAGGGATTTCTGGAAAAGTAGATTTTGAGGAAGCGGCGCTTCCCGGGGTCGCGCAGGATAAGCCTGCGCGACTTTTGGACTATAAACGGAAAGGCATGGTTATTAATATGAAGATTATAATGTTAGGCGCACCCGGCGCCGGAAAAGGCACTCAGGCTAAGATGATTGCGGAAAAGTACGGTATTCCTCATGTTTCTACGGGAGATATTTTCCGTGCCAATATCAAAAACGGCACAGAGCTTGGCGTGGAGGCCAAAAAGTATATGGATCAGGGACTGCTGGTTCCTGATGAGCTGACGGTAAAGATTCTGCTGGACAGAGTGGCTCAGGCGGACTGCGCGAAGGGCTATGTTCTGGATGGCTTTCCCAGAACCATTCCCCAGGCGGAGGTGTTGGATGAGGCTTTGAACAAGCTGGGCGAAAAGATTGATTATGCCATTAACGTGGATGTGCCGGACGAGAATATTGTCAGGAGGATGTCGGGGAGACGTGCCTGCTTAAAGTGCGGCGCAACGTATCATGTTGAGCATATCCCGCCGAAAAAGGAAGGCGTCTGTGATACCTGCGGCAGCGAGCTGGTACTTCGGGACGATGATAAGCCGGAGACGGTTCAGAACCGTCTGAAGGTATACCATGACCAGACTCAGCCGTTGATTGACTTTTATACGGCAAAGGGCGTACTGAAGACCGTGGACGGCACCGTGGACATGAAGGACGTATTTGCGGCCATTACGGGTATACTGGGGTAATAAGGCCATGGCTATCATTATTAAAAACGAACAGCAGATAGAATTAATCCGGGAATCCTGCAGACGGCTGGCAATCGTACATAAGGAGCTGGAGGAGTTTATCAGACCCGGAATCTCCACGAAGGATATTGACATTTTGGGGGATCAGCTGATCCGCAAGCTGGACGGCATACCGAATTTCCTTCATTATAACGGTTATCCGGCAAGCATCTGTGTGTCGGTCAACGACCAGGTGGTACACGGCATCCCCAGCAAACACCGCATTCTGCAGGAGGGAGATATTGTCAGCCTGGATGCGGGCATGATTTATAAGGGATACCATTCTGACGCCGCAAGGACCCACGCTGTGGGACAAATCAGTCCGGAGGCAGAGAAGCTTATTAAAGTGACGCGGGAAAGCTTTTTTGCGGGAATAAAAGAGGCAAAGGCCGGAAATCATCTGTATAATATATCCAACGCCATAGCGGCCTATGTGAAGCCTTACGGCTATGGCATTGTCCGGGACCTGGTGGGCCACGGGGTGGGTACAAAGCTTCATGAGGATCCCCAGATCCCCAATTTTGCCCAGATAAAGCGGGGGCCCAGGCTTCGCCCGGGAATGACCCTTGCCATTGAGCCTATGATTAACATGGGACGGGCGGATGTGGAATGGCTGGACGACGACTGGACGGTGGTGACGGAGGACGGCTCTCTGTCCGCCCACTACGAGAACACCATTCTGATTACGGAGGATGGCGAGCCGGAGATTTTGACTCTCTATTAAAGACGAACAGGAATAAACAGTATGACGGGACAATTTGCAGTCTCCAAAGCCGGGCATGACAAAGGAGCGCTTTATGTTGTGGTGGCGGAGGAGGGAGATTTCGTATATTTATCGGACGGCAGATTAAGAAGGCCGGACAGACCTAAAAAGAAGCGAAGGAAGCACATTCAGTCCATAAACGCGGAAGCGGAGGAGCTGAAGGCGCGGCTTTTAGCGGGCGGAACAGTCAGGCCGGAGGAAGTCAGGTACGCCATAAAACAGTTTGAGAGCAACAGAACAAACAAAACAGTGGAGGAAATGTATGTCGAAAAGTGATGTGATTGAAATTGAAGGAACAGTTGTAGAGAAGCTGCCCAATACCATGTTTCAGGTGGAGCTGGAGAACGGCCACCGTGTGCTGGCACACATCAGCGGTAAGCTGCGCCAGAATTTTATCCGTATCCTGCCCGGAGACAAGGTGACGCTGGAGCTGTCGCCCTATGATTTGAGCAAGGGACGTATTATCTGGAGAGATAAATAAAAAGCCGAAAATAAAATGTAAAATGGGGGTTGTCAATTGACAGCCCTCATGTTATAATAAAAAACGGTCTTTTTTGAAAGGAGGGTTTAAGATGAAGGTTAGATCATCAGTAAAACCGATTTGCGAAAAGTGCAAAGTCATCAAGAGAAAAGGACGCATCAGAATTATCTGTGAGAATCCGAAACACAAGCAAAGGCAGGGATAATCACCGCCTGTAACAGATCCGGAAGGAATTGAAACAGGTAAAGTGAGTTCTTGTCTGGTTTTTATGTGCGGCTGAGTCGCCGGGGCTGCGTGGGCAGAGGCGGCGATTATCATAGAACCTGGATAGAGCTTGCGGGAGATTACTTCTTGATACCACGACGAAAAGATTTTCTAAAATCATAGAGGACATGATTTAAGAAAATCTAGGTTTCGTCGGGAAAAACGCAAAGCGTTTTTCCGGCGGAGGTGCAGTTGCTTTCAGTGTTGTGGAAAGATCGGATGGTGAAAGAGTGTGTCCGGTTGGGTGAAAGCCCCAATCAATTAGTAACAGAAAATGGAGGAAATGTAAATGGCTCGTATCGCAGGTGTAGACTTACCCAGAGAGAAACGAATTGAAATCGGCCTGACCTATGTCTATGGAATCGGAAGGGCTACTTCCAACAAGATTTTGGCGGAAGCAGGCGTAAATCCTGATACCAGAGTCAGGGATGTGACCGACGACGAAGTAAAGAAGATCAGCGAAGTAATCGAGAAGCTGAATGTCATGGTAGAGGGTGATTTAAGACGTGAGGTTGCCCTGAATATCAAGAGACTTCAGGAGATTGGCTGCTATCGCGGTATCCGTCACCGTAAGGGACTGCCCGTCCGCGGTCAGAATACCAAGAACAACGCAAGAACCCGTAAGGGACCGAAGCGTACTGTGGCTAACAAGAAAAAGTAATCGTGAGATGTAATTGGAACCGTAATTATAATTTGTCGAGAAAGTAGGTTAGTTTAAAAATGGCGAAACAGGTTGCAAAAAAAGTAACTAAAAAGCGCGTTAAGAAAAACGTTGAACGCGGACAGGCACATATTCAGTCTTCTTTTAACAACACGATTGTTACACTGACTGACAGCGAAGGCAATGCGCTGAGTTGGGCAAGTGCCGGTGGTCTGGGATTTAGAGGTTCAAGGAAATCTACTCCGTATGCTGCACAGATGGCGGCAGAGACAGCTACAAAGGCTGCTCTGGTACATGGACTGAAATCCGTAGACGTATTTGTCAAAGGGCCCGGTTCAGGGCGTGAGGCTGCAATCAGAGCGCTCTCTGCATGCGGTCTTGAGGTAATCAGTATCCGTGACGTGACGCCCGTTCCCCATAACGGCTGCCGTCCGCCTAAGAGACGCCGCGTCTAAGGCGAATAGATAATCTAAGCTTGTATAGGACACAAGCTAAGATTTTCCGAAAGGCCGTTCTTTCCGGAAGGTTGATTTCGGAAGGAATGAAAGTATGTATGGAAGCGTAATGAAAATGTGTCGGAGGAAGGTGCTTCCGAAAGCACTGTAAACGATAAGAAAAGGAGAAAATAAAATGGCAGTAAATCGCACACCCGTATTAAAGAGATGCCGTGCTCTTGGCCTTGAGCCTTCCTATCTGGGATATGATAAGAAGTCCAACAGACAGAATATGAGAGCAGGCAAGAAGGTCAGTGAATATGGCATGCAGCTTCGTGAGAAGCAGAAGGCAAAGTTCATCTACGGCGTTCTGGAGAAGCCCTTCAGAAATTATTATGAGAAGGCGGACAGAATGCAGGGAATGACCGGTGAGAACCTGATGATTATGCTGGAGCGCAGGCTTGACAGCGTAATTTTCAGAATGTGTTTTGCGAGAACCAGAAGAGAGGCACGGCAGGTTGTAGGCCATAAGCATGTTCTGGTAAACGGCAAGGTAGTGAATATCCCTTCCTATCTGGTGAAGGCCGGAGATGTTATTGAAATCAAAGAGAGTGCAAGGACAATGCAGAGATACAAGGATATTGCCGAGGTAACCGGAGGCAGACTTGTTCCCGAATGGATGGATGTTGACCTTGAGAACTTTAAGGGAACCATTAAAAACCTTCCTACCAGGGAAATGATTGACGTCCCTGTAGATGAAATGCTTATTGTCGAGTTATACTCCAAGTAAGCCCTGCTCACAAACAATCCCAAAGGAGGGTATTTGCAGTGTTTGATTTTGAGAGACCGAATATTGAGGTTGCTGAGATTTCAGAAGACAAGAAGTACGGCAAATTCATTGTTGAGCCTTTGGAGAGAGGCTATGGCATTACCCTTGGCAACTCTTTGAGAAGGATCATGCTTTCTTCTCTGCCCGGGGCGGCAGTCAGCCAGATTAAGATTGAAGGCGTACTGCATGAGTTCAGTTCTATTCCCGGCGTAAAGGAAGACGTGACGGAAATCATTATGAATATCAAGAGTCTTGCTATCAAGAACAACAGCGAGACGAATGAAGCCAAGACTGCTTACATTGAGTTCGAGGGCGAGGGAGTTGTGCATGCTTCCGATATTCAGGTGGATCAGGATATTGAGATTCTGAACCCTGAACTGGTAATTGCCACTCTGAGCGGTAAGGATACCAAGCTTTACATGGAATTAACCATTACCAGAGGGCGCGGCTATGTGAGCGCCGACAAAAACAAACACGAGGATTTGCCCATAGGCGTGATAGCGATTGATTCTATTTACACTCCTGTGGAGAGGGTAAATATGACTGTCGCAAACACCCGTGTGGGACAGATTACCGATTATGACAAGCTGACGCTGGATGTATACACCAACGGCACACTGGTGCCTGATGAGGCGGTGAGTCTGGCGGCAAAGGTTTTAAGCGAGCATTTAAGTCTCTTTATCGATTTGTCTGAGAACGCCAAGACTGCAGAGGTCATGGTGGAAAAGGAAGATGATGAGAAGGAGAAGGTTCTCGAAATGAGCATTGACGAGCTGGAGCTTTCTGTCCGCTCTTACAACTGCCTGAAGAGAGCCGGTATCAACACAGTGGAAGAACTGTGTAACAAGACCTCTGAGGATATGATGAAGGTTCGTAATCTGGGCCGGAAGTCCCTGGAAGAGGTGTTGGCAAAGCTGAAGGAGCTGGGACTCCAACTGAATCCTTCAGAGGAATAAGGTATGCTGCGGACAGTAAATCCAAAGGGTGTGTCTGCGGTCTATCTCTGGATGGCAAAGCCAGGCATCCGGTAAGTAAGTCCAAAGCGCGTGGCCGGATGTACCATGAAAAGAGAAAGGAAAGTTGAATCATGGCAAAATACAGAAAACTGGGAAGAACCTCTTCACAGAGGAAAGCATTACTGAGAAATCAGGTGACGGCGCTCTTTAACCACGGCAGAATCATTACCACCGAGGCAAGAGCCAAGGAAGTAAAGAAGATTGCAGAGGGACTGGTTGCCCTGGCAGTGAAGGAAAAGGACAACTATGAGATGGTAAAGGTTTCCGTTAAGTCTCCCGTAAAGGATAAGGACGGAAAGCGCGTGAAGGAAGTCGTAGACGGCAAGAAGGTTACCAAGTATGAGACGGTGGAGAAGGAAATCAAGAAGGATCTGCCCAGCCGTGTGCATGTACGCCGCCAGATTTTGAAGGTTCTCAATCCTGTTGTATCCGTTCCCAAGGAAGCGGCAGGAAGAAAGCGCAACACCAAGGAAGTTGATCTGGTTGCAAAGCTGTTTGACGAGTATGCGCCCAAGTATGCAGACCGTAAGGGCGGCTATACCAGAATCGTTAAGATCGGGCAGCGTAAGGGTGATGCTGCAATGGAAGTTGTTCTGGAAATGGTGTAAAGCTGTTACATCTGAAAATACCAGGCGAAGCTAATTCGTCTGGTGTTTTTTGTGTGCGCCGACGGCGCACGCTTGTCTTACGGCGTATCTGTTGAGCAGATCGTTCAGGGCTTTGCCTTCTGGAAGTGCTGGTAATCCTTGGAGTGGTTCCAGCTGCCGCCCCAGGTGAAGCCGTGCCGGATGAAAAGCTGATAACAAAGGTCGTCTTCGTCGATCTTGTAGGGAAAGCTTAAACTGCGATCCGCATAATCAGCGCCTGAAGCAGGAGAGACATTTGCGGTGCCGTCCTTGCCGTAGGTAATATAGGGATTGTAAAGAGGATTAATGTCAATGGCAAGCCCATAGGCATGTTTGGACAGGCTGGAGCTGCCTGCCACCACCCGATAGTTGAAGCAGGAGGTATTGTTGTCCTCCATGGACGCCACATCATCTCCGTCATATTCATCAATCAACAGAACCCTTTCCAGACGGTATTCATTGCAGTAAAGCTGATAAAAAATTTCCACCAGATCCTGAGCAATATATTCGTTACAGATCAATTCGCCCTCCACAGGATTCCCGTCAAAATCATAATGCAGGATGTGTACATAACGCAGCTCTTCCGGGGTGATTTGAGGTGCGTCGCCTGTGTTTGACCCGGCAGCGCTCATGCCGGAAGAGTCTGTCCCGTCGGCAGTCGCGCCATCGGAATCGGCGGCGTTCTCCGCTGTCGGTACTGCCGGATAGGAGATACCCGTTATGTACCGTCGGAGGTTGTCGGAGATGGGTTCGTAATAAAAGCCCTCTTCATAGGTAATACGCTCCGCTGTCTGGGAATTGCCGTTTAAGGAGGCGCCGGTGAGCAGGGAAGCAGGGGCAGGCGTCACCTCGGGATTTTGCAGGTTTTCTGTCCCGGAAGGAGATTCGCCGCCTGCATCGGGTTCTTTCGTGTTCCCATCCTGTGTCCCTGCGTTGTCAGGGCCGGAAGCTTGAGCGCTAAATCCCGACGTATCCTCATCTGACGTCTCTGCCTTGTCTGCCGGGTGGTCTGCTTCCCGGCTTTCTACGTTTTCGCTTGCGCCGCCGTTCAGCTTTTCGTAATCTGCCAGGCTCATGGAATTTCTTTGAAGCATTCGCAGGAGACCGCCCGCTATTACAGTGATGGCTATAAGCAGCACCAGCATCTTAATTATCTTAGATTTATCCATTTTATTTTCACTCCTGTGCCGCCGTCGGAGAAGCAGACTTATGGCTTCAAGCTTGACGCATTCTGCTTTGCGGCGGGGTATGTGACTGTATCTGTCAGTTCAGATATTTGCTCAGGATACTCAGGAACAAATCCATGTCAAGGGGCTTGGCAATATGAGCGTTCATGCCGTTCTTTAAGGCCGTTTCCTTATCCTCCTCCATGGCATTGGCTGTCATGGCAATGATGGGAAGGGTCTCCACATCCCTTCTGGGCAGGGCGCGTATGGTTCGTGTGGCCTCGTAGCCGTCCATGGTAGGCATCTGCACATCCATGAGAATCACGTCGTAATAGCCCTCTTCTGAATGGCTGACCATTTCCACCGCATCCGTACCGTCCGGTGCAGTTTCCACCACAAAGCCGCTCTCTTCAAGGATGAGCTGGGCAATTTCCCGGTTAAGTTCAATATCATCCACAAGGAGGACGCGTTTGCCGCCGAAGTCCATCTTGGTCCAGGCAGCGGTCTCTTCCCTTTCAAGCAGATTGTTGGCGGACAGCAGTACAGTCTTTAAGTCGGACATGAACAGAGGCTTTGCACAGAAAGCGGTAACCCCCGCCTCCATGGCTTCTTCCTCAATGTCTGTCCAGTCATAGGCAGTCAGAATAATAATGGGACTTTCCGGACCAACGGCCGCACGGATGCGCCGGGTGGTCTCAATACCGCTCATTCCCGGCATCTGCCAGTCGATGATGTAGGTGTGATAGGAATCCCCTTGATTGTGGGCGTTCTTTGCACGGTGGACGGCTTCCCTGCCGGAGATAGTCCATTCCGAGCGCATTCCGATCTGGGTGAGCATTTTGGTAACGCTTTCGCAGCTGTCGCAGTCATCATCCACCACAAGAGCCCGCAGGCCTGCAAGCTCCTTGACTGCCGCCGCATTTTTCTCCACATCCTGCAGCTTCAGGCTCAATTCTACCCGGAATTCGCTGCCCTTGCCTTTTTCGCTGTGAACGGTAATAGTGCCGCCCATCATCTCCACAATATTTTTCGTAATGGCCATACCAAGCCCTGTGCCTTCGATGCCTGTCCGTGTAGTGCTTTCCTCCCGCTCGAAGGGTTCAAAAATATGCTCTACGAAGCCCGGCGTCATGCCGATGCCGTTGTCCTTGATAATAAAGGTATAGTCCCCATAGCCCCGGTGGAAGGTAGTCTGCTGTTGTATACGAAAGCTGATGGTCCCGCCGGCAGGGGTGTATTTTACGGCATTGCTCAGCAGATTCACAAATACCTGGCTCAGCTTCAGGGAGTCGGCAACCACATCCTCGTTTGCAACGTCGAAGGTATCGATAAACAGTTCCAGCTGTTTTGCCTTTACCTGGGGCTGAATAATATTCACCAGATTGTGGGTCAGCTCGGAGATATTGCATTCCTGCTCCTTGATCTGCAGTTTTCCGCTCTCTATGCGGCTCATATCAAGAATATCGTTGATAAGGCTGAGCAGGTGGTTGCTGGAGGACAGCACCTTCTGCAGGCAGTCCAGCACCTGGGCCTTGTTGTCAATGTGGCTGACGGCAATGGTGGTAAAACCGATAATGGCATTCATGGGAGTGCGGATATCGTGGGACATATTGGAGAGGAAGGTGGTTTTTGCACTGTTGGCGTGCTGGGCCTGCATCAGGGCGTCCTGAAGGGCCTGGGTCTGTTCCCGCTGCTTCTGCACCTGGGCGGTAATATCCCTGGACACCACCATCACCATGATATCGCCATTCTGCTCGTCCCGTGTCATAATAAAGGACTGGCGGACACACATCTGTCTGCCGCCGGGGACGCCGCCCCAGTAGTCCAGCGTAACCTCTGCTTCTCCCTGCTCAAAATGTTGTTTCAGGTTTTTAAGGTCGACCACGGCAGTGTATTCTTCCAACGAATCCTCCGGCACAAACTTTTTCCATTGCTCAAAGCACGCCGCCGCAGAGCAGGGGACAGGTAAGCCGGTCTTTTCCGTCAGGGAGATCCGGCGTCCGCCTATGGTGCAGAAGATCTCCTGTTCCACCAGATTTTGGGTAAGATTAAATTCAAAGGTGCTGAAAGCGGCAGAGGTAATGGCGATCCTGTACTGCCGTTCCTTGCGGTTCATGGTGGCCCGGGTCTTCTCATTCTGAAGTTCTTTGAGCTTTGTGCGGGTATTATCCTGTCGAACCACAAGGATTCTGGACGCCTTTTCCTCCTTTCGCTCCAGGCAGACCACGATGACGATCTCCCAGGCTTCCTCTCCGCTCCGCCGGGTATGGCATTCATAGGAGAGGATGTTGGTCTCCGCCAGATTGTCGATGATGTTGTCCAACGCGAAATAACGGCGGAAATCCTCTTTACCTTCCTCTTCAATAACATCAGCGCTTTGGGCAGCCAATATATCCTCCCAGGGTCCCTCCATAGCCGGAGCTTTATTCTGAGAACGGTCCCCTGCCATATAAGAGTAATGTCCTGTTTCCAGATCCACGGTCATATACCGGGAGGCAAAGAGGGTATTCAGCCCCTGTAAAACATACTTAAATTCATCGTTTTCCTGTTCCAGCGCTGTTCGGGTGATCCATGCACGGACCAGCATGATCACGATGTATATTATAAATAAGCCGATCAGAATAAACTGCAGGATCATGCCGGTGCGATTGGCTTCCTGCACCATCTTATGGGTTACTGTTTTCGGAAAGGCCTGCACCAGAACATAGTCCGTATCCGGCACATGCAGGGCATACAGGTTGTCTGTCAGGCTGTTGCCGCCGCAGATGAACCCTTTTTCGGACACGTCCCCGTGAAACACTGCCCAGACGTTTTCCGCAGTTCCCTTATCGATGACGCCGTTATCCCGCAGCACATCCGGCAGCAGCTTATCATGCTTTGTGCCGTTGGAGGAGGCGATGACGTCGCCCTCCCGGGTACACAGATAGACGTCCGCCGGTTCTCCGAAGTAACTGACCTCCAGTATTTCACTGAGGTAATCCTCGGCGAGATACAATCCGAGAAGTACGCCGCCCACTTCATTTCCTTCCCACACGGGAGCGTAGAAGACCATGGTGGTCCTTCCGGTCACCCTGGAGTTTAACACCATGGTACAGCCGCTTTCGCCCCGCATCCCGGCGGCAAAGTAATCCCGGTCACTACTGTCGGCAGTGGTTCCGTCCGAAGTCAGATTGATACCCTGAGCGTTGATAAAACGCAGGGAGTCGAAGTCTACGTTGCGTTCCAGTTCTTTTAGCATATCCGCGTCAATTTCCGCCACATTTATCCCCACACTCAGGAAGTAGGCGTAATTGCGTACCCGCCGCTCGGCGTTGACAAATTCGCTGCTGATGCCCTGGGCAGTCTGGTGGGCGGAATCCATGGCGTAATTCAGGTTTCGGTCTTCGATCCGGTGTCGGTTGGAGACGGAATACCATAGGAACAGCAGAATGATCGCTGCCAGCAGAATCAGTATGTACAATATATTTTGCCAGTTTTTTTTTGTCGTATTCATGGAACACAGCCTCCTTTGTACTAAAGCCGATAAGCTATTTTAACATTTTACCACTTAATTCCGGCGCTGACTAGTTTTTTCACACTATTTGCGCCTTGTAATTCCTGACAGATTTTACTATAATGAGTTTGGTTGTGCAAGCTCCCAACGCAGCGGCGTGAGGGTGGCAGAACGATTGGTTCCGGCAAGGCTGCTGCATAAGGAAATGCGGAGAAAGAACCGACGTGTAAAGGAAAATGGTGAGCTATGGGAATTGTCAGGGCGAAGGACGTGACATTTGAATATATCAGGCGGGATGAGGAAGGCAACGTGGAGGGGATCACCACCGCAGTAGACAATGTGAGCATGGATGTGAAACAGGGGGAGTTTATTGCCATTCTGGGCCACAACGGATCCGGGAAATCAACCCTGGCAAAGCATATCAACGCCATTCTGTATCCTACTGAGGGGACAGTGTGGGTGGATGGTATGGACACCTCTGAGGAGGACAGGGTGTGGGACATCCGCCGGACGGCGGGGATGGTATTCCAGAATCCCGACAATCAGATTATCGGCCAGGTGGTAGAGGAGGATGTGGGCTTCGGTCCTGAGAATATGGGAGTGCCCACGAAAGAGATCTGGGAGCGGGTGGAGGAAAGCCTGAAAGCAGTGGGAATGTACGAATTCCGCAAGCATTCTCCCAACAAGCTTTCGGGCGGTCAGAAGCAAAGGGTTTCCATTGCGGGAGTCCTTGCCATGCACCCCAAGTGCATTGTGCTGGATGAGCCCACGGCAATGCTGGATCCCAAAGGCCGGAAAGAGGTTATCCGGGCGGTACGGGCGCTGAATGACGTGGAGGGCGTGACCGTGATTCTGATTACCCATTACATGGAAGAAATCATTCATGCGGACAGGGTGTTTGTCATGGATAAGGGCCGGATTGCCATGGAAGGGACGCCCAGAGAGATTTTTTCCAGGGTGGAGGATCTGCAGGAGCTGAGGCTGGATGTGCCCCAGGTGACGCTCCTGGCTTTTGAACTGCAAAAACGGGGCGTCAGGCTGCCTGACGGAATACTGACTGCGGAAGAACTGGCGGAGGCGCTGCTTCCGCAATACCCTTAAACGGATACGGAGAAGCTGAGGATGTCGATCATTTTAGACCATGTGAATTATATATACGGCGGGGATACGCCCCTGGCAGTGAAGGCCCTGGACGATGTATGTCTGCAGATTCCGGACGGGCAGTTTATCGGCATTATCGGTCATACCGGTTCCGGAAAGTCTACGCTGGTGCAGCATTTAAACGGGCTGCTGAAGGCAGCCTCCGGCAGCATCTACTTTAACGGCGAGGATATTGACGACAGGGATTTTGACAGAAAAAAGCTGCGGAGCAGAGTAGGGCTGGTGTTTCAGTATCCGGAGCATCAGTTGTTTGAAACAGATGTATTTACGGATGTGTGCTTCGGCCCGAAGAATCTGGGACTGGATAAAAAGGAAGTGGAGCTGCGGGCTTATGACGCGCTGCGGAAGGTGGGATTGCCTGACGAACTGTTTTATCAGTCGCCCTTTGAGCTTTCCGGGGGACAGAAGAGGCGGGCGGCTATTGCAGGCGTCCTTGCCATGAAGCCGGAGGTGTTGGTGCTGGATGAGCCTACGGCGGGACTGGATCCGAAGGGGCGGGAGGAAATACTGCACCGAATCAAAAAGCTTCAGAAGGAGACAGGTATGACTGTCATACTGGTGTCTCACAGCATGGAGGACGTGGCGGAATATGTGGATCGGATTATTGTCATGAACAGGGGCAGGATCATGTATGATAATGTGCCCAAAGAGGTTTTCCGGCACTGTTCGGAGTTGGAGGAGATAGGACTTGCGCCGCCTCAGGTGACTTACATACTGCGGGAGCTGCGGAGAAGAGGCCTGGAGGTGGACACGGATGCAACCACCGTGGAGGAAGCTGCGGAGGCTGTCATGCAGGCGCTGGCAGGGAAGCCGCGGAGGCTGTTATGAAAGCGCCGGCAGGGAAGCTGCGGAGGCTGTCATGCAGGCGCCGGCAGGGAAGCGACGGAGGCTGTTATGAAAGCGTCGGCAGGGAAGCGACGGAGGCTGTTATGAAAGCGCCGGCAGGGAAATGACGGAGCCTGCATGGGAGCGTCGGACGGGAGAAGTAATGGTATGTTAAGGGACATTACATTAGGACAATATTATCAGACGGAGTCGGTGATTCACAGACTGGACCCGCGGGTGAAGCTGGCGGGTACATTGCTATTTATCATCTCTCTGTTCTTTTTTAAAAATTTTATAGGTTACCTGATTGCCGCCGCTTTTCTGTTTCTGGTTATCCGGCTGTCCCATGTGCCTTTCCGGTTTATGGTGAAGGGAATGCGGGCGGTTCTGTTTCTGTTGCTGCTTACCGTGGTGTTTAACCTGTTTCTGACGCCGGGGGAACCCCTGGTTTCCCTGTGGAAGCTGACTATTACCAGGGAGGGCTTGAGACTGGCGGCCACCATGGCGGTAAGGCTTGTGATGCTGGTGGTGGGCTCCTCTGTCATGACCCTGACTACAACGCCCAATAACCTGACGGACGGCATGGAGAAGGGACTGCGTCCCTTAAAGCTGATTCGGGTGCCGGTTCATGAGGTGGCAATGATGATGTCTATTGCACTGCGCTTTATCCCCATATTAATGGAGGAGACGGATAAAATCATGAAGGCTCAGATTGCCAGAGGCGCTGACTTTGAGAGCGGAAATATCATCAAAAGAGCAAAGGCGCTGGTGCCGTTGATGGTGCCCCTGTTTATCTCCGCTTTCCGGCGGGCAAACGATCTGGCTATGGCAATGGAGGCCCGCTGTTACCGGGGGGGCGACGGCAGGACAAAAATGAAGCCTTTGATATACCGGAGGCGGGACAGGATTGCTTACCTGTGCATTTTTGTATACTTGGCAGCGGGTATCTGGCTGGGGCGGCTGGATTTAAGCTGGGCAGTGTGAAAAGAAGTTCTATGCTTCATACCGGGAAATGTCATGTTTTCGGCATTTTCCATATTATGGGCCGCTAAAGCGGCATGGAGGATCAATATGCGGAGAGTGCGTTTGACTGTGGCCTATGACGGAACCAACTATCACGGATGGCAGCTTCAGGATAACGGAAATACCATTGAAGCCGAGCTGAACAGGGCGTTGTCCGATTTATTTGAAACAAAGACGGAAGTAATCGGGGCAAGCCGGACGGACGCGGGGGTTCATGCGCTGGGAAATATAGCGGTTTTTGACACGGAAAGCCCCATGCGGGCCTCCAAAATTTCATATGCACTGAACCAGAGGCTGCCGGAGGACATCCGTATCCAGAAATCAGAGGAGGTTCCCGCAGACTGGCATCCCAGGCGCTGCGAGAGCAGAAAGACCTATGAGTACCGGATCTACAGGGGAGAATTTCCCATGCCGGTGAAGCGGCTGTACGCTCATTTCACCTATCATGGGCTGGATGTGGACAGGATGCGGGAGGCTGCGGCTTACCTGGAGGGAAAGCATGATTTCAGGAGCTTTTGTCAGGCGGGAAGCCAGGCAGTAAGCCAGGCGGTAAGCACTGTGAGAACTATCTATCTGGCTCTTGTGGAGGAGCAGGGACCGGATGTGGTGATCCGAATCTGCGGCAGCGGCTTTCTCTACAATATGGTAAGAATCATTGCAGGGACGCTGCTGGAGGTGGGCCAGGGAAAGCGCACGCCGGAGTCTATGGTGGAGGTACTGGAAGCCAGGGATCGCTCCGCGGCGGGGCCTACCGCGCCGGCCAATGGCCTGACGCTGATAAAATATGAATTCTTATAGGCATTTCCCGCAGATTTTTTGACAGCCTTGAAAGGGAAAATAATTCGCACAAATTCTGCTGATGAATAGGCTCTTT
>JAMPFR010000075.1 GCA_023664365.1 Acetatifactor muris
TGTATCCATCCAGGGGCATTATAATCTGATCGCCCGTGAGGAAGAACGGGAAATGGCGCCTTTCTGTTATTCAGAGAACATCGCCATGACGCCGTACAGCGCATTGGCAAGCGGGAGGCTTTCCCGGCATCCCGGTGAGACATCAAAGCGGCTGGAACAGGATACCTATGCGAAGTTCAAATATGACGCAACGGCGGAGGCTGATGGAAAAATAATCCGGCGTGTGGAAGAAATAGCAGAAAAACGTGGCGTTTCCATGACGGAGGTTTCCCTTGCATGGCTTTTAACGAAGGTGACAAGCCCTGTGGTGGGGGCAACAAAATTCTCCCATGTGGATGGGGCGGTAAAGGCGGTGGATCTGGAATTGACGGAAGATGAGAGGAACTATCTGGAAGAATTATATATTCCCCATGCCCTCGCAGGCGTCATGGCGCAGAACGGCAAGCAAAAAACGGGGAATGTGGTATAAGGAGGCGCAGGTAGCAGTCGGCTCCTCTTGCGGGCCGGCAATAAGCGTTTCATCCCGAGACCCCAAAATGAAAATTCCCCTATGTCGCCCTAGGTTTCTTCTCTCTCTTTTCCGCATACATCTTTTCATCCGCCAGCTCGATCACCTCGTTTAAGTTTTCAATTTCCGCCGCCGGGCAGACATCATATCCAATGCTTGCCGCCAAAACGAAATTATCCTGTTCTTTCCGGTTTTCCTCCTGCATACTCTGGCGAATCTGCCCGATCTGCATTTGGGCCTGTTCCCTGTCCCGGCAGGCTCCGAATACGACAAACTCATCACCGCCATAGCGCATAAGCATCTGCCCGGGCGCCAGGCTTTCTCTCAATATCCCGGCTACTTTCTGGATAAAACGGTCGCCCGATTTATGTCCATAAGTATCATTTACAAACTTCAAGCCATCTATATCTACAAATAAGACAAGCGCATTTTCTCCCCGCTGTTTTAATCCTGCTAATTCCTGTTCCGCATAATAAAAAAAGCCTGAACGGTTATAGATATGCGTCAGCATATCGTATGCCCACATGCTGCGCAGCTCATTCACAGCTTTTTGCAGGAGTTTCCTCTTTCTTATGTTTTCCAAACCCACCGCAATGCCCATAACCAGCAGATACAGCATTTCACTCTCCATAAAATACCGGCTGTTCCCTACTGCACAATATCCATAACAATATTTCTGGTAATACATCGGAAGCATAACAAAAACATCCCCGCTGCTATGATCCCTGCATTGTTTTGGAAGAACTTCCCCTTTTTTGACAGGAGGATACTCCACAAAGCTGCCTTTTTCATATGCAAGCATTACCGTCATCCGTTCTGTATACTCTGTGTTTGTCTCCAGCCATCCGCTTTCCTCATCCATGCCTGCGCCCATAGTTTCAAAAGCAGTTTCACAATCACACATACACAGATAAAAATATTCAGCATCTGACAAGGCCACATACTTTTTCAGGCATTCGGCCAGTTCTTCCGGTTCTTTCACGCCTGAAAATTCAGAAAGCATATTTTTCATATGTTCCATATTATTTTGATTTTCACTTTTATCCCAAATATACCTCTCCGCCAGTTTTTCGGTATTGCAGTAAGCCTGTTCCCTGCAGCCGCAGCTATTGCAGAACACTGCCTCCGCTTTCAAAACTACAGGCTCTTCATATAATTCCGGCGTAAGCAGCATTTCCACTGCCTTGCGCCCCATAGCATACTGGTCTTTGTCCACCGTGGTGAGCATCGGTTTGCAGAACTTTCCCAGCTCATCATTGTCAAATCCGGTAACCGCCACATCCTCCGGCACACGGTATCCCCTCTTTTTTAACTGGCTGACTGCGCCAATCGCCATGCTGTCATTTGCGCAGACGATTGCCTCCGGCGCCACACTGTCCTGTGCAAGAAACCACTCCACGCCGTCAGAACCGCTTTTCTGGTTAAAATGTCCATTGTAAACCTGTTTTTCCGAGACTTCCAGCCCATTCCTTCGCATCACATCCAAATAAGCCTGGTATCGTTCCTGACTGTCACTGTTCGCCACAATACCAGTAATATAATTGATCCGCTTCAATCCATGCTCCTGGATTAAATGTTCTACAATATCTGCCTGTGCGTGGTATCCCGACACCTGTATGTTCATAAATCCCTGCAGTTCACTGGATACATTGACAACCGGCGCATTTACCGCCTTCAGGCGTTCCACAAGCCGGGCGGCCGCCCTATGGTACTGAATGGTATTCTTCACCAAAACCACGCCGTCATATAAAGAAAAATCAGGCAGCTCCATAATCCGAAATGCGCCCTGTTTATTTGCCTCGTTCTCCTCATAATTTAAATGGCAGGTAAATACATGTACATTTACCCCTCTTTCAGATGCATAAGATACAATGCCATCCAACAGTTTCTTCTGGTTGTCCATACAGATTGCACCCATCATCACTGCAATTTGTTTTCCCATGCCTCTTCCCCCGTCAAAAGCTTGTTTCCTCCGTAATAAACCCAGCAGACAATTTATTGAGCTCTGAAACTGTCTGTTTATTGACCCCGGACTTCTGGGAAATATCCGTGGTATGCCTGGAGAGTTCTTCCATGCTCAGGCTTGCGGAGTGCATTCCTTTCGTATTTTCCCTCAGCGAGCCTGTGATATCTTCAATACTCTCCATAATGTTGCCAGTGTCCCCGCCAAGTTCCTCTACATTTCCAAAGATCGTATTCATCAGTTCCATGACCCTGTCCGCATCATTGGCATACTGCCTTGCCAGCCCTGCAAAATTCTCATAATCGTTCATAACGTCCCTGTTGACATACTGCATCATTTCATCTGCGCATCCACACAATTTATTGACCGCATTGACTACCTGCTGGTTCATTCCCTGGATGGCATTGGCATTTTCCCGGCTGTTATCGGCCAGAATACGGATTTCATCTGCCACCACTGCAAATCCTTTTCCCGCCTCTCCAGCTCTTGCCGCTTCAATGCTGGCATTTAACGCCAAAAGATTTGTCTGGGCCGCAATGCCTAAGATGGAATCCGTCAGTTCACTGATATGATGGATTGTATTGCTCTCCTTTATGCTTTCCGCTAAACTTTCACTAATCGAAGATACCATCTTCTCTGCATTTACCCGGCTCTCTGCGGTTTTGATTCCCACATACTCCGTGCGGTTTCTAAGTTCCCCTGCAAAACCGGTTCCGTCTTCCACTTCTTTACGGATATTTTTCATGGACTCTGCCATCCTCTGCACCTTGCCGCTAATCTGCCCGGCATGTCTGTAAATAGCTTCTGTACCGGCGGAAAGCTGTTCCATAACCGCAGATACATCCATAATGCTCTCATTGGATTTCTCAATATGGCTCTTAGTCCAATCGGCGTTCCCATCTACAATAACAGAGGAAACTTTGATGCTGTTAATAATCTTGCAAAATTCCGCAAGCAGCCGGTTAAAAGAATCTGCCATATGTCCGATTTCATCCCTGGAGGAGATTTTACACTTATAGGTGAGATTGCCTGTTCCATCTGCAATCTGCTGCGCCAGTTTCCCCATTTCCCCATCGATTCTTTTAATCGGTGAAACAATAGTAAGAATAATATGAATCACAATAATACAAACAGTGGCACAACTTAAAATCGTGAGGAACAAATTCAGGCGCATGCTATGGTTCATCCGCTGGCGCATCCTGTTTTCCTGCATGTCTGCCGCCGCATGAATGGCCTCTTCCAGCGCTAATGTGGGTTCCTCCTGCGCCATAATAACCGAAAACGCCTCCCCTCCCAGGGAAAGGCTGGCAGCCGCAGCCCCCTCTGCCTTTCGGACACTCATCACGCTGTCCAATGCGCTTAACAGATTCTGCGTGGATTCCATATACGAGGCAAATGCAGTTTCCATTCCCTTATCGCCAGCTTTTTCCATCAGCTCCGGGATTTGGCTGAGAATATCCAGGGAATCTTCTTTTTCCAATTCATACATCGCATACAAATCACCCGTCTGCTCTAACTGCTCATCTGTATATCCGGCAACAATATTGACATATTTCTGTGCCGTCTCCAATTTTTTAGCAACGGTTCCATACTTTCCCATAATATCCATGCAGGCCATTACTTTTTCATTGGAATCTGACATCTGATTCACCGCAATCTGAGAAAATACGCCATTCATGATAACCGCCGCCAAAATCAGCGTAAAGAGTATCAAAACCCGCCCCTGGATAGATAATCCTTTTTTGTTCATATGATCTGTTTCTCCTGCTTTGTGTCTGTCAGCAAATCTTTAATAAATCCACAAATGTTTCCAGCCTGTAATCTGTTTTGTAATAATCACGGGCGTCCCCGATTCCGGCGGCAGCCATGTTTCCCGCCTTGGCAGCATCAATTCCCGCCTCGGCATCCTCCACTACCACGCAGTCTTGTGGGGAAACCCCCAGATACTCTGCTCCCTTTAAGAAAACCTCCGGATCCGGTTTTGACCTGCTGATGTTGGTTCCGTCAGAAATGGCGTCAAATTCATGGATAAGCCCTACTTTTTCCAAAATGAATCTGGCATTTTTGCTGGAAGAACCGATGGCAATCTTATATCCCCGGTTCTTTAATTCCTGTAATGTGTCCCGCACCTCCTGCGCCACATCCGCCGGAGTCATGGTTTCTAACAACTTCCGGTAAGCGGCGTTTTTCTTTTCGGCCAGTTCTTCCTTCTGCTCTTTTAGAAGGGGCTCTCCCTCATAGCGTTCTAAAATAATTTCCAGGGAATCCATACGGCCTACGCCCCGCAGGCGGTTATTGATTTCTTCATCAAAATAAATATTCATCCCATCCGCTATTTTTTTCCAGGCCTGGTAATGAAATTGGTCGGTAAAAACGATTACCCCGTCCAGGTCAAAGATAAATGCTTTCATAAATACTCCTTCCCGCAGAACGGATCCACCGGGCTTACCCCATAAAACGGTGACTTTCCAGTGATTTTATCCATCACCGCCTGGCAGAAATCCGGCTTTCCGCTATAACTGTTGATATAAGTCCCAATCATTGGCGCATCAAAAAGATGGTACGGATATGCGGTAGAAATCATCATAACCGGAATCTCCGACGCCAGCCACGGCGCATCATCCCCCAGCCCGAAACAGACATTCCAATTCAAACGGAGTGTCGTATTATTTGACTCATTCTCCATATTGCAGATATATACATACAGGTCATAGTTTTCCTTCATTTCTTCGATACTGCGGTACATTTCATGCATAAGCGCGCCTTTTTCAGGCGCCAGCGTTTCCGGTTGTGCAAAGTCCGACACGTCAATTGACACCCGCCGGTCACGCACGGTTACCGCAAACCCTTCTGCCTCAAACAGCTCCTTCCACTGCCGGACAAATGGATGATTTGGATGATTGTCTTTTTGTATGACATTGAGATAGACTCTCTTATATTTCTGAGGTGTAACAGGGAGCAGATGCTTTTTATCCTGCACAAGCGTCACGGCCTTGTCCGCCACCTCATGCGCCCATTTTCTGTGTTTCTCACATCCTACTATGGAAAGCGTTTCCTCCCCCGGCACCAGGGTTTTTTCCCGCTGCTTTTGATGTAAATGCAGGGAAGCTTTTGTTGCAAGGATGCGCAGCACTGCCTCATCCAGCCGCTCCATGGACAGCAGGCCGGCCTTCACCCCGGAAAGCAGGTATTCAAAGTCTTCCTCCAGGCTCTTATTAAATAGAATCATGTCACAGCCGCTCTCAATAGCCGTCGGAATTGCCAGTTTTCTCGGCATGGCGGAGGTAAAGCCCACCATAGGCGTTGCGTCTGTGGTAATCAGTCCGTTGAACCCAATCGTTTCACGCAGCAGTCCAGTCAGTATAGTCTTTGAAAGGGTTGCAGGACAAAGCGTCTCTTCTTTTCCTGCATCCGGCTTTAAATGCTTTACATAAGCAGGCAGCGCAATATGTCCCACCATAACCGTCTTTGCGCCTTCTGCAATCAGTGTGCGGTACACATGCCCAAAACTTTTCTCCCACTCTTCCACGGACATGGAATTTACGCTTGTCAGAATGTGCTGGTCCCGCTCGTCTACCCCGTCCCCCGGAAAATGCTTGATGCTGACTGCCACGTCACATTCATCGGCGCCATCCATATACCGCTTTGCAAATGCGATGACCTTCTCCGGGTCACTGCCAAACGTCCGCACGTTTGTAATCGGATTATGGAATTCATAATTGATATCCACAATCGGCGCAAAGGACCAGTTCAATCCCAAAGCCGCCCCTTCCCGGCAGGCCGTATATCCCATACGGTATCCATTTTCCGGATTGTCTGTGGCTGCCACTGCCATAGGCTTGCCAAAGGAGGTGCCCTCAACCGCAAGGCCATCCCCCCCGGACTCGGTATTTGCTGCCAAAAGCAGGGGGATCTTCGCCAGGTTCTGAATGGTCCTATGGACATTCTGAATTTCCTTTGCCATTCCCGCACGGTACATCATGCCGCCCACGCCAATTTCCTGCACCACATGCCTTAATTCTTTTTCTTCACTGCTAAACCCCATGGGACAGAATACCTGCCCGCACTTCTCCTCCAGCGTCATCTGGGAAAATGTTTCTTCCACCCACTGTATTTCTTCTTCATTCAGGCAAAGGGGATTTGCCCGATAATCTATTTTTGCCATTCTCTACACCTCAAACTCTTATATTTTATTCCATACCTTTCCCATCCTGATAATACCGGCGCAGAAAATATGCCGGCGCACAGCTCCATGCGTGACAATAGCTATTGACAATGGTTCCTCCGTAAGGGGATTCTGATGGATTTTTGGGATTAAAAAGCTCCCAGAACGTGTCCGCCCCCTGCTCTGCCATGCCACCCCAGTATTCCTCAAGGCATTCTAATGCCAGCTGCTTTTCTCCAAGCCCAATCAGCGCATCAATATAATGGTGGTACATGTAGGGCGTAACCATTTCAAGGACACCCTCCCTGTGGCTGATGTCTTTTAAAAGCTGCGCTGCCTCTTTCCCCTCCACTGCGCCCCCAAGAACCATCCACACCTGCGAGGCAACCGATATCTGCCGGTCTGCGCCGCTGATATAACAGTGTTTCTCTTCATCCCAGAGATAACGCACCGCCGCCTCCTTACAGGTTTTGTAAAGAACCGTAAGGCGTTTCTCTTCTTTCTCATCCCTGAGCGCCTTTGCAATTCGGATTGCCGCCTTTAGGGCATACAGGAAAATCCCCTGGGCGCTGGCCTGTTTGTTCAGAAGAAGATTCCAGTCCACAAAACACCAGCCCAGTTCGCTGGAATCTGTAATAATATCGTTTTCGTCCAGCCTTTCTTCTGCAATGCAGATTTGCGTTACTGCCGTAGGCCACAGCTCCTGCAGCGTCTCCTTATCGCCGGTTGCCTCATAATAATCCAGGAGGGCGCAGATAAAGAACAGGGAATAGTCAAACATAAACGTATCATCCACTTCCGGTTCCGGCTCTAAAAATAAGCATGCGCCCACCTGCCCATTTGCCCCGGGAAGCGCCGCAAACAAATAGAGACAGGCCTTTACCAGTTCATTTTTTTCATAAGTCTGATAATTGGCCAGCGCCTGCAGACGCAAATCTCCCATCCAAAGCCGCCGGTCCCTCTTAGGGCCATCCTCAAAAACTGTCTGCATACAGTTGTGCAGTGTCCGGCAGGCAATTTTATCCAGCTTATCCTTTAATGGGTCTGCCGTAACATATGGTTTTAAGTCCTGCTCCCGGACGGAGGAAACCGCACGGCACCTGGCATTCTTTATGGTC
Organism: Acetatifactor muris; assembly: GCA_023664365.1. Classification (GTDB taxonomy): domain Bacteria; phylum Bacillota; class Clostridia; order Lachnospirales; family Lachnospiraceae; genus Acetatifactor; species Acetatifactor muris_B. The sequence continues at coordinate 7,755 of JAMPFR010000075.1, forward strand.
AGGATAAATTTGGAGCTGATATCCAGTATCTCAATCTGCACATAGCGGAAGGCATAACGCCTTTCCATGGAGAGTACGGATGGAACCACATCCACATGCAGCTGCTCGGTCTCAATCCAGGACGAGCAGATCCATCCCTGGTATGTGCCCACATCCTCCAAAAGCTCTGCCGGATTTTCTGCAAAATGCACCCGCATCCACACCGGCGCATCTGCATGGCTCCCCACAGAACCTAAATCTGCGGAAAAGTAGCCTACCAGATGATTGCCAAAATCCAGACACACCTTATCCCCCTTTTTGAGAGCCATATTCTCATAATCTTCTTCCTGGTTCACAACCACTTTTCCATTCACATCCCGGGCTACGCTGACGGTCTGCACGACAGATACCTGCTCTTCATGCAGCTGCGGCAAAAGGGATAAGGCTTTGCCTAACATTTCCTGATTTTGAAACATAGTTCATCTCCTGTCTTTTTTACTTTTTCCCAGCAGAAAAAATCTTTAGGATTAGATGCTCATTATTCAGATAGATAAGGAACACCACCAGAAGCGCTGCATTGATAATGGACTGCATGGAAGCGGTCACCACGTTGGAAAGCGCCGCAAAGGTGGAATTGAGCATGGACATGCAGACTGCCGCCAACAAAAATCCTACTTTTTCATTGGTAAACCTGCTGATATAGGAACCGATAAACATTGGCAGAAACGCAGTGAACATAATGGCAATCGAGCCGAAGTTTAACTGTCCTCCATTGATATTGGTATTTCTCGCTGCATTTAAAAAACCGACAATGCCCATCAGCCCTCCGCAGACCGCATAGCAGATTACTGCATTTGAAACCTCACGGATACCGGTATTGACTGCCACCTTCTGCCCGTTTTTGAGCGCATTGTAGTCGAACCCGAATCTGGTATGGTCAAACAACAGAATCATCAATGCCAGAATGGCTGCGATAATGACTGCCGCATACACCCATGTGCCGGCAAATCCGGACATGGAATCATTTTGTACCTCTGCCATGACATATTTGCCGTCGGTAATGGTGTAAAGGATTCCCTCATAAATAAGGGTAACTCCCAATGATGTAATGATAGGCGGGATTCTAAGCGTGACATATAAGATTCCCGAAACCAATCCCAAGACTGCTCCCGCAAGAACGGTAATCACAAACATCAGAACTGCGCTTCCCTTACCGCCGCCCAGCAGGCTGTATGAGATCTTTGCCCCGATCACTGCGGACAGGGCCGCCATGGAGCCCAGTGAAAAATCAAATCTGCCACTGTTTAAGTTGATGGATAATGCGATGGTTGTAACCATAACAATTGCCGTATATACGATAAAGTTTGAAAAACTTCTTGCGTTTGTTATGATGTGCTGTCCCTGCCCAAGGCAAATAACCTCCAGTATAACAGCTGAAATGAAAGGAATGGCCAGGGTTCCTGCTATTTTCTTCGACGTACTCATATCTGCCTCCGTTTATTTTCCATGTGGCCAAACCGGTAAGGGCCTGGCCACACGCTTATTGCCTGAACAAATTGTAACTGTCTTGTACCTTCACAGTGATCAGAATTTACTTGGATTCCACCAGACTCTTTACAGCGTCATAGGTCACATTCTCACCGATGATGCTATCTAATGCAGCCTTATCATAAATCGGGGTATCGCCATTATCTTTTACAAAATATTCGTCGAACGATGCCTCGTCTGTGGCCACATAATACCCCTGGCTGATGGAAACCGCATTTTCCCCGTCCCGGATAACGTTTCCGTTTACTGCATTTAAGGTCAGCGCAAATACCGGCCCGATGGAGGAAGAATATTTTCCTGCAAGATAGGTAAGTTTCCCTTCCTTCATCGCAGTTCCGTTTGCCTCGGTAAACGCATCAATATCCGAAAAGCTGATGCCGGCTTCATTCAGCGACTGTGTAAAGAATGTGGTAGCCATGCCCACGGAAAGAAATGCCTCCGGCGACTTCTGAATCGCTGCATTTAACTCATCCGTTGTGGTATCCCCGTAACCCTGCATATAAGAGACAAGCGCAACCTCGCCCTCTACCTTATCTACCTGAATGCCCTGGTCTGCAAAAATCTGGCCTACAATCCCATCCATATCTGAAGCGCCGCCATAGGTATCCCCCAGGCCCGCAAGCACGCCTGCCGCACGGTATACATGCATCGGGTTCGGAATAAAAGCGCCATACATGGCCACATTTTTCACGCCCTGGGACTTATAGTACTCGCCCATCGCTTTTCCCGCATCAAATTCTGCGGCGTTGCTTGGCCCAATCTGTCCCACGAAATACTCATACCCTTTGTATGTCTCATACTGTGCATCATCCAGAACACCTGATGCAATGGCATAGTACACATCATACTGCTCGCAGGTCTCAATCTGCATGGCACGGTCGCTGCTGGAGAGTGAGATAATCGCCTGACAGCCCTGGGATGCAAACTTCTCAATCGCCGCCTTTTCGTCCTCTGCGCTTTCCAGGGCATCTGTGTATGTAAATGTAACGCCATACTGTCCGGCAATATAGTCTTCATAATACGCCCTAAACCCCTGCGCCTCTTCACCGCTGACATCCGCCACCAGCACGCCAATCTTCACATCGGATGCATTGGATGCATTGGATGACCCGGAATCCGTCTCTTTGCCTGCCCCGGAATCTGTCTGCGAATCTGTCCCACTGCCACTGCCGCCGCAGCCTGCCAGCATTCCCAATGTCATCATTCCCGCCAAAACCAGGCCTAATAATTTTTTTGTTCTGTTTTTCATTTTTTGTCCTCCTTTATTTATACTGCATAACGCCTTTTCATTATGATGTTTCACATCATAAGCGTTGTGCATCTTTAACGCCATGCGTTAAATCCTTCTTTACCTTGGCAGCAGGCTTGTTCTGTAATTCATGCTTGTAATATAGACAACTGCCAGGAAAAATACTGCGCTTACAATCTGCGTGATTCCATAAGCAGAACTGCTGTCAATCAAAATCGCCAAAATATCATTCAAGAGCATAAAGGAAAATCCTCCCACAAGAGCCGCATGGATTCTGGACCTTGCCCCTCCGGAGATTGGCATTCCTCCAAATACGATTGCCACAAAAATATTCATTCCTATGCTGGATGCCGTTGTCGTTGTAACGGATGGCGTATAGGCCAATGTTAAAAACGCTCCCAGCCCTACACCGATTCCCGCCATGACAAACGCAATAATTGCATACTTGTTATAGACAATGCCGGTCAGCGCAGCACAGGTTGCATTGCCGCCTATGAATTTCTGCCTCCTGCCCACTTTTGTCAGCTGGAATACGAAAAAGCAGATGAAAAAGAACGCTGCCAAAACTGCAATTTTAAACCCCATGCCCTCGAAGGGTTTCACAACTGCGCTGGGAATGCTGATTCCCCCCAGCGCACCCCCATTTGTCGTAATAATCTGGGATGCGACGGCTGTAAGCACCGACATCATCGCTACCGTCGTTACAAATGCGGGAATGTGGAACACCGATGCCAGCACAGAATTTAAAAGCGCACACAACACGCCGGCTGCGAAAATGGTAAGAACCATAAGCGGCAGGCTCTCCGTCTTGTTGTACACCGTCACGCCCATCGTCGCCGCAAAAAGCGTTGCCGCTCCAAGACTGATATCAAATGTTCCCAGTGTGTAAATAAAAATTGCCCCGGTTGCCACCACCGCCAAAACAACGCCTTCATTAAAAACAATCTTTAAATACATATCCAGCCGGTATCCTTTCAGGCTGACTGCGCCACAGAAAACAGCAAACAGGATAACCAGCGCTGCGATTGGGAGGACGGATATGATGATCTGCTGTACCTTATACTTATCCAGCCCCCTCTGTTTTTCTTTCACTTCTGCCATAACTGCCTCCTTCACCTAAATCATATAATTGATAATGTCCGCATCGCTCAAATCGGCGCTCCGGTTAAATTCTTTCGTCACTTCCCCATCCTTCATAATAAGGATACGGTCGCTCATGCCTATCAGTTCCGGCAGCTCCTCGCTGATCATAAAAATGGTCTTTCCTTCGTTTTTCAGGCGGACCATAAGCTGATACATGGCCTGTTTCACTCCGATATCTACCCCCCTGGTGGGGCAGTCTAAAATCAAAATTTCACTGCCGCAGCCAATCCACTTCCCAAAAACCACCTTTTGTTTATTGCCGCCAGACAGCTGGCTTGTCAGCTGCTCTGCATCGTAGCATTTAATAGAAAGCGACTGCACCTGTTCATTCACATATGTCTTTTCCCTGGCGTTTGTCACAACGACGCCGCCAATGGCATATTGTTCCATTCCCGCAATCGCAATGTTATCCCGTATGCTTGCTGTCAGACACAGTGATTCCACATCCCGGTCCTTGGAGACATAACCAATTTTTTTCTTCATGGCCACCGCCGGGTCTTTAATCCTTGTCTGGTCTGCTGTCTTTACCACTCCGCCCTCTAATCCGGCTGCTCCAAACAATGCCTTTCCCAGCGTGTGCATCCCGCAGGAGGCCAGTCCGCCCACACCTACAATTTCCCCTTTGTATAGCGTCAGGTTGATATCCTTTAACTCATTACCCAGTTTCAAATGCTCCGCAATCAGCGCTGTTCCCTTCTGTCTCGTCGCCTCAAAATCGCTGCGGTAATAATCCCCCTGCAGTTCCCTTCCAATCATGCTTGTGCGGATAGCGTCCGCCTCAAATTCTTCCTTGACAAAAGTACGGATCAGGTTTCCATCCCGAAGAACCGTCAGGGTATCGCACACTTCCATGATTTCATCCAAATCGTGGGAAATGAAAATAACCGCTTTTCCCTCATCCCGCAGCCTTTTAATCTGCCGGTACATGACTTCCCTTCCATCATGGGAGAGCGCAGTGCTGGTTTCATCAATGACCAGAATATCCGGTTCCTTCATAACAACCTTTGCCAGCTCCACCAGCTTTCTTGTCTGGAAATCCAATGCCCCCATAGGCATCTCTCCTTTGACGGAGCCGACGCCGATTGCCGCCATGACCTCATCCGCCTTCTGATTCATCAATTTCCGGTTTACCGTTCCAAAACCGCCCTTAAACTGATCCAGCTCTGCGAGAAAAATATTTTCCGCCACGCTCACGCCGACAATCGTTCCGCTTTCCTGAACAATCATGCCAATCCCATGCTGCAGGGCATCAATCATGCTGTCCGGCGCCCAGGGCCGTCCTTTAAACACCATCTCACCCTCATTTGGTTTTTGCATACCCGCCGCAATGGATGAAATCGTAGACTTTCCGGAGCCGTTTTCTCCAATCAATCCACGGATTTCACCTGGATACACATCCAGCGTTACATTGTTTAACGCCACCACGCTTCCAAATCGCTTTGTAATGTTCTTTAGCTGTAAAATTGGTTTGTTCATATCTCTCACCTCTCTGGCCTTATTATAAGGGCAGGAGCATACGAAATCCCATTTGATTCTTTTTGCATTTTCTTTTTAATTTTATGTTTTTTGGAATTTTTATGGCCTGAGGTGATGGAAAAAGCCCCGGCTGCTGAAAAAGAGAATAAAAAATCAACATTTTGTTCTCTTTTGCACAAAAACAGCGGCTATTATTTGTATATTTTTTACAAATAATGTCACAAAAATTGCATTTTTTCTGTTTTTTGAGGGGAAATTATGATAGAATAAAAACATGAGTTTAGTTTCTTCTTTTTAAAAAACCTTAAATTTTTAATCTGCGCCGGAGGAATTATGTCAAGAACATACGAAATTTCAACATTTGAATCCAATACCCCGTTTAAATGCACCGTACACCAAATCGGGCATATCCTTGTCCATATGCATGATTATTTTGAAATTATTTTTGTTTTGAGCGGCAGCTGCAATATTACCGTGGACGACCGCATTTACCATATGAATGCAGATGATATCCTGGCGATTGAGCTTCACACGCCCCATGAACTCCGGGCCACCGACTGCGTATATATCTCTGTCCAAATGGACCAGACGACCCTGGAAAATCATTTTGCTGTCCCGATGCATCCCAAATTTGAATGCAACAGCCAGATTCCCGGCAACGAAGAGGCATTCCGGCAGATGCGCCATACCATTGCGGTTATGGTAAAAAATAATGCCGACCGCAGAACCGGTTATGAACTGCGCAATTGGATCTATGTATTCCAGCTCATGGAAATCCTCTTTACGCATTTCCGCATGGAACGCTCCCCTGCGCTCGATAAACGCACCTACCGGTATGCCGCCCGCATGGATGAGATTGCCCGCATCATTAAAGACCACTACACCGATGACCTTACCCTCTCCCAGCTGGCGGATATGGTACACCTTTCCTCCCCCTATCTGTCCAAATTTTTTATGGAACAGTTCGGCGTCAACTTTCTGACCTATCTTACCCAGGTCCGCATCAACCACGCAGTACACGATCTTTTGCATACCGAAAAAAACATAGAGGAAATCTCCCAGGACAGCGGATTCCCCAACAGCCATGCCTTTACCCAGGCCTTTAAAAAGGAGTTTGGCCAGCTCCCCAGCGCCTACCGCAGAACCCAGAAACAGTCCCAGGCAGCGCCATCCTATGCCATAGTCCAGCAGAGCAGTTATATGGCGGGGTTAAAAAAACATCTGTCCGAAACAAATCAGATGCCAGTATCCATGCCTTCCATTTCCCAGAGCGGAACATTTTCTGTCCTCTCCCAGGGAAAACCGTTAAGACACGCCTGGAGGACAATCGCCTCTGTGGGAGGGGCATCTGATATTTTGAACGCCACCGTCCAAAAATGCCTGATACAGATGCAGCATGATATCGGGTTTGCCTATCTGTTTTTTACCGGGATTTTTTCGGACAGCATGTATTTTTATCTGGCAGGCAGCAACAACGAACCCCATTATAACTTTATATTTATTGACCAGATATTCGATTTTTTGCTGGGCATTGGGCTAAAACCGTTCCTTTCCCTCAGCTATATGCCCGCCGCCCTGGCGGAACAGCCCACCCATAAAATTCTCGATCATCTGACCAGTATGCCCAAAAGCCTTCCGGCATGGTGTAACCTGGTTGAAACCTTTTTCTCACATATCATCCAGCGTTATGGCATGACTGAGGTTTTGAGCTGGAAATACACCCTCTGGCATCTGCCTGATACGCCGTCCCGGATTTTTGGTTTTGACGATTCCAGACAATTCTATCGTTTCTACCAGAGTACCTATGAAACGGTAAAGGGAATCCATAAGGATTTTTTGTTCGGCCTTCCCTGTACCTTTTATCTGAACGATTCTGACCACTCCGGCTGGTATTTAGACCTCCTGGACTGGTGCCTGGCGCAGGGCTGCCCGCCTGATTTTATCTGCTTTACATTTTTTGACGTAAAGCTTGGCAGCGGAAGGACAAAATCCCGCACTTCCTTCGGATTTTTTGATCCCATGGTGTTAAACCAGGAGGAAAACGGTTTCGAGAACTTTCTCTATGACGTCCACAAGTCGCTGAAGGCAAAAGGAGCGGAATCCCTTCCACTGTATATCTGTGAATGGAACAACACGCCCAGCCAGCAGGATCTTTTGAACGATACCTGCTACAAGTCCTGCTATATTGTAAAAAGCATTCTGCGAAACTATGATCACTTTGACGGGCTGGCCTACTGGTCCCTATCCGACCTGATGAGCGAATCGCCGGTTCCGGACCTTTATCTCTTTGGCGGACTGGGGCTTTTCAGCACAGACGGGATTCCAAAGGCCGCCTATTATGCCCTCGCTTTTCTCGGCCTCTTAAAGGACGGGTTTCTGGCAAAGGGGGAGCGCTGGTTTGCCACACGTTCCGATGATACCCTCAGCATCATCGCCTGCCATTATAAACATATTACACAGCTTTATGCTTTGGGGGAACGCTTTGATATGAGTGAAACAGACCGTTATACCATGTTTGAGCCTTCGGAATCTCTGTGCCTGCAGCTGGAAATTACCGGCCTTTCGGACGGAGAGCATGAACTGACGGAATACACGTTAAACCGGGAGAACGGAAGCCTGTACGACACATGGGCCGGCTGGGGATTTGGCGCACCCTCTTCCAATGCGGAACGCGCCTACTTAAAAGCAAAAAGCGTACCGCTTCTCCGCAAATCGAAAACGACTGTGAAAAACGGTACGCTGAACCTATTTCCAGAGCTTAGCCTTTTGGAAGTAAAGGTGATTCAGATTACTTTATAATGATGCTTTTTGTAATATTTCCTACTTTTCTGCCCATTATTTTTCGTAAAGAAATTTCTCCGGCAGCGTCACCTTGAAATCCACCGCCAGACTGCGGAAATTCTGCGGCGTGATCGTCTGCAGTTTCTCCGGCCGCATGGAAAGCATCTTCACCAGGATCTCTGCGGATTTTTCTACTGTGTGCATCAGGCCGAAGGTCAAATCAAAATCCTCACCCGACGCAAACATGCCGTGATGCGCCCAGATTGCCACATCATACTGCCTCATCAGCTCGCTGGTGGCCACGGCGATGTCCCTGCCCCCTGGCACCATCCAGCCTACCACGCCGATTCCGTCCGGAAATACCACCGGACACTCCGTCGCCATCTCCCAGAGTTCCCTCGTAAAGACCTCGTCCTTTAACGGCAGCACGAAGGTGAGCGCAATCACATTGGTGGTGTGCGCATGGTAGATGACCCGGTGCGCCCCATCCGTCACCTGCATCTTCACCTCATGGTTCATCAGATGGCTCGGCAGCTCGCTGGTGGGCCTCCCTCCATTCACCAGACCCCAGCAAATGCGGTAATTCTCACCTTTTTCATCGATCTCCACGATGGCAATCGCATCCTCTGGGTCTAAAATGACATTGCGAAAATATTTGCCGCTCCCAGTCGCCAAGAAATATTCTCCCGCCAGTTTCGGCACAGACGTCCCAATCTCAAACCATTCGCCATCTGTCCTCAGCTCCTCCCTTACAGCCTCCACTTCCTCCTTTTTGATGCGGTAGGTCAGATTCCCGCCGTTTCTCTCGTGCCAGCCCTGCTCCCAGCCGTCATTGCACATGCGGATAAAACCCTGCGCAAATTTTGTTTCTAATACTTTCATCGTTCCTATCCTTTCTTGCGCTCTTAGATGCGTTTGCTAAGTACCTCGTCCTCATATTTTTTCACTTCGCCGAATATCCCAAAATCACCGGGAACGCCGCTCTTTTCACAGTAATAATTCCACACATCCCCAAATGGCAGCATTTTCACCGCCTCCTGCACTGCCATCAGCTCGGTAAAACGGCTCTCGTCCTGCAG
>JAMPFR010000076.1 GCA_023664365.1 Acetatifactor muris
GAGGGTAGAGGGCATAGTTCTGGAACACCAGCCCCACGCCTCTGTTTTCGGGAGGAAGATTTGTCACGTCATCCCCGCCGAAGAAGATTTTTCCCGCCGTAGGCTTCAGCAGGCCGCAAATCAGGTTCAGGGTGGTGCTTTTGCCGCAGCCGGAAGGCCCGAGAAGTCCTACCAGTTTTCCGTCGGGGATTTCAAAGCAGAAGTCTCCCACCGCGGTGACCTCGCTGCGGTCCTTTCTGCCCCGGCCGGGGAATTTTTTTGTCAGATGATCCAATACAATTTTCATGGTGTTCTCCTCATACTATACACGCTAAGCGCTTGTAAACCCGCTTCTTGGGGTGCTTCAAGCCGGATGCCCCTGCATCGCAGGTGCATTTTGCCGGGCAGCGGGGCCATCGACTTGCGGCGATTATATTCCGTATCGATCCCGCAAATCGTTTGAAATGTGTTCCAGATCGGGATAAACAAAGCTTTCCGTGATGCCGAAGGCCCGCAGGCTTTCAATGAAATATTCCTTTCTGCCGCAGGGAATGATGATTTTATAAAGCATATTGTCCTGGCAGATGTCCTCCAGATGCCGCAGGGAATTATGGACGGTAAAGTTGGCATGCTGGGAATACATCCGCAGATTGTTTTCCGTGGAGCTGCAGGCCAGGATCCTGTCCACCAGCTCAGGGTTGTGGTGATTGTGCTTGAAGGCGGGCAGCAGCATTTCCTGGGTGGTGTCCGCGTCAATGGGATAAATGCAGCGTCCGAAGCCCTCACGCTCGTTTAAAAGGTCGGGGGCCAGCACCCACACGCTGGCGTCCATATCGGAGGTGGAGCGGTAGCTCTCCGTGGCAAAAAAGGCGGCAATCAGAGGTGATTCGCTCCAGTCCAGCATCCTGGTGGGCAGGCCGTAGTGCTGCATCAGGGAAACCCAGGCGGCGTAATTGTGTTTGGCCGGAGGGTTCTCCGTAATCTGCCTGGCCCGGATATAAAAGTCGTTGGTGATGTACCTTTCCACATCCAGACGCCGTTTGCTCCGCTGGATGGAGGGAATCAGCGTCCCGTCGGCATTTTCCTCCCCCCGGTACCAGAGCCGTCCGCCGTGTTTTTCATACAGGCCGTTCATAAATTGGAGCAGCTCGTCAATGGTGCGAATTTCCTGAATCAGCATTTGTCTGCCTCCTGCTATATATGTCAAGGTGATTATAACATAAAAAGGGCCGGGGGGATATATTTTTTTGGTATGGATTGTTACGGCTTGAACCCGTGAGAGGGCTGTGATAAGATTTAAAGTGTCATACATATTATGAAATTAAGAGGGAATCCGTTTATGAAGATGCGATGTGTATATGCAAAAATAACAGCCCTGCTCTGTGCGGCGGTTCTCGCGGCGACGGGCTGCGGAGAAGCAGGGGCAGGCTCCGAAGCCGGAGCCGGGAGTGCCGGCGCAGAAGCCGGAGACATCTCAGAGGGTGCAGATAATGACAGCGGCGGTGGTACGGAAGCACAAGCTGAAGCGGGCAGCGGCGGATCCGCAGGGGGCGACAGTCAGGAGGAGCCTGCGATATACGGCGAACCGGGGCAGCTGGCGGCCTATGATGCGGAACGGGCCCATTATGCCCTGAAAATCCATGGCGGTGAAGAGCTTCACGAGATCAGCGATATGCTGTACGGCATCTTTTTTGAAGATATAAACTTTGCGGCGGACGGCGGGCTGTATGCGGAGATGGTCCAGAACCGTTCCTTTGAGTTCACCAATCTGGCCCAGGGCAATGAGAAACACGCCTGGCGGGATGTGGGAGATATTGAAAGCAATGTGGTGACAGGAGATGCGGAGGGCGGCCTGAACTGCAACAATACAAATTATATGGTGCTGACAAACCATACCGGAGATACCGGGGCAGGCATTGCAAACAAGGGCTTTCTGGATGGCATGGCGGTGGAAGAGGGTAAGCGCTATCGCTGTTCCGTCTGGGCGAAAGGACTGGACGGTTATGAAGGACAGCTGTATCTGGCGATTACCTTGGACGGCAGCAGCATAGGCGAAGCCGTGATCCCGCAGCTTACCGGGGAATGGCAGTATTATGAGGTCTTTCTGCAGCCTTCCCGGTCGGCCCATGAAAAGGTGGAGCTGGAGCTTACCATGGACGCCGGGAGTGTGGCGGTGGATATGGTTTCCCTCTTTCCGGAGGATACCTACAAGGGCAGAAAGAACGGACTGCGTACCGATCTGGCGGAGAAGCTGGAGGCGCTGCAGCCGAAATTTCTGCGGTTTCCCGGAGGCTGCGTGGTGGAGGGCGTAAGTCTGGAGCTGGCCTATGACTGGAAGGATTCCATCGGTGTGGACGAAGACGGAGAGCCCCTGTATTTCAACGGAACCTATGGAGACGTGGCGGCCAGAAAACAGGGTCAGAACATCTGGACCAATGAAAACACTTCTTCTGACAAATATCCTTCTTATATGTCCTATGGCATGGGCTTTTATGAGTTGTTTCTGCTTGCAGAGGATCTGGGGGCTGTGGGGGTGCCGGTAGTCAACTGCGGGCTGTGCTGTATGGGCCAGAGCAATGGCCGTGGAGAAGCGGTGGGGACGCCGGAATTTCAGAGATATATTCAGGATGCTCTGGATTTGGTGGAGTTCTGCCGGGGCGGGACGGATACCAAATGGGGGGCGGTTCGCGCCGCCATGGGCCATGAGGAGCCCTTTGCCCTGAAATATGTGGGTATCGGCAACGAGCAATGGGGCGGGAATTTCTTTGCTCATTATGAGGCTTTTGTGGAGGCCTTTGCACAGGCCCGGCAGGAAAATCCGGCGCTGTACGGTGACATTGAGCTGATGTTTACCGCAGGGGTGGATGACGGCGACAGCGGCGCGGACTATATGGCGGCCTATGAGGAAGCGTATGACTGGCTTGCAGACCATCCCGGCAGGGCGGTGGAAGAGTTTGCGGGAGCCATAGACCATCACTATTACAATGCGCCCAACTGGTTCCTGGAGCATACGGATTACTATGACGAGGCAAATTACAGCAGGGATGTGGAGACCATGACTAAGACCCGCTTTGGCGGCGGCATCAGCGTATTCCTGGGGGAGTATGCGGCCCAGTCCAACACTCTGCGGGCGGCGCTGGCAGAGGCGGCGTATATGACGGGGCTGGAGCGGAACGGGGACATTGTGGCAATGGCGGCCTATGCGCCGCTGTTCGGCAACATTACGGCCACTCACTGGGCGCCGGATCTGATCTGGTTTGACAATCATACGGTGACTTCCTCTGTCAACTATTATGTGCAGCAGATTTTTGCCAGGAACGCGGGAACTGTCCTGCTGGCCTCGGAGCTTACCGGGGCGGAGGAGGCGTCGGAAGGATTGGGTGGCTCTGTGGGGCTTGGCACCTGGAATACCACTGCCACGTTCTCTGATTTGAAGATTGTTGACAATGAGACGGGAGAAGTTCTGGGGGAAGATGATTTCAGCCAGGATGACTTTGCGGATAACTGGATCAATGCTTCGGACGGAAGATGGAAGATGGAGGACGGAAAGCTGATCCAGAGCAATGCCGCAACCGATACGGGACGCTATTTCAATATCGGCACCGTGGCTTATTTCGGAAGCGCAGACTGGAAAAATTATACCATGACCGTCACGGCCAGGAAGAACGGCGGTTCGGAAGGCTTTCTGATTCCCTTTGGGGTGCGGGGCATTGACGATAATTATTTCTGGAACATCGGCGGCTGGAGCAATACGGTGTCCTGCCTTCAGCAGGTCAGTGACGGAGCCAAGTCAGACAGGATTTCCGGCACGGTGAAGAACTGCGTTATCAGAGTCGGGCAGGAATATGAACTGAAGCTGGTAGTAACGGATGGCAATGTGAAGTGCTATATTGACGACGAACTGTATATTGATTACGATATCAGTGAAAATAAGCGGTATGAGAGCTATCAGGTGGTAAGTACGGACGATACCGGGGACATCATTGTGAAGCTGGTGAATGTGACAGGGCAGCCCAGAACCTTTGCCATAGACATAGAGGGCGTTGAGGACTTTTCCGGCAGGGCTGCAGTGGAGCTGGTGGCGGGAGACAGCTTAGACAATGACAACATTCTGGGGCGGGAGGAGGCAGTGAGCCTGAAAACCTCTGAATTGTCGGGTATCACCGATCAGTTTAACTACACGGTCCCCCAGTATTCCGTGACGGTGCTGCGGCTTGGAAGGGATTAGTGTGTGCCGGGGAACGGTGTAACGATAACGGGCAGGGGGCTTTCCCTGTCCGCCTGTATAATGCCTGCATAAAGGGGAACTACCGGAATTCAGTGAGGCTTCAGTGAGTGAAAAAAATGTTGACGAAAGTATTGATAAGTGATAGTATATTTTAATTTAAAATGCAAATATCAGTCCGGCGTTTACCGGAAACAGTAAAAACACGGGAGCAAAATGATGAAGATTGTAGGTTGGATCCTGTTAGCACTTCTGGCGGCTGCACTGCTTTATATCCTGTTCCTGCAGGTATGTAACCTGTTGGTAAATCCCCAAAAGGAATACGATCATTGCGACAGGTTTTATTTTCGGGTGCTGAACAGCGCCGCCTTTTGCAGCTTCAGGCTGGCCCGGCTGAAAATCAGGCTGGAGGGCGCCGAAAAGGTGCCCTGGGATCGGCGTTTCCTGTTGGTGAGCAATCACTGCTCCAATTTTGATCCTATTATTACCTGGTATCTTCTCCGGAAAAACAATATGGCCTTTGTGTCAAAGCAGGAAAATTTTAAGGTGCCGCTGTTTGGCCGCATGATTCGCAAGTGCTGTTTTCTTGCCATTGACCGGGAAGACCCTAAGGCGTCCCTGCGGACGATTATGAAAGCGGCGGATTTGATGAAACGGAATGAGGCTTCCGTGGGAATTTATCCGGAAGGCACCAGGAACAGGACGCCGGAAAAGGGGCTGCTGCCCTTTCACAACGGTGTTTTCAAGATGGCGCAGATGGCGAAGGCGCCCATTGTGGTAGCGGCGCTCCACGGCACGGACAAAATTCATAAAAATTATCCCTGGCGGGGCACAAAGGTTTCTCTGGAAATATTGGAGGTGATACCTGCAGAGGAGGCCGCAGGCAAAAGAACCGCGGAAATCGGAGAACAGGTGGAGGCGCTTCTGAAGGATGCGCTGGAGGGGGATCATTTCGTCAGCTGAAAATATAGTATAAAACTTTGTTTATACTATATGACGCTGAATTTTGCCTGATGCAAATCTGCCAAGGTCACCGGTCAGCGTTATGCAGTCGGGAGATTTGGCAAGCGATAAGCAGTATAAATTAATTATATTCTTGCGGTGTGATAAAACGCCTGCTTTGGGGGATACTGTCTCTCAAAGGAGGTGTTTTTTAATGGAAGATGATACAATTAAGCTTCTTCGGGAGTGCAACGCGGGAATCAAGATGGGGGTGTCTACCCTGGATGATGTGATGGAGCATGTGCAGGAGGAATCCCTGCGCAACCTGTTGGCAAAGAGCAAGGAGACCCACACCCGGCTGGGCAATACCACCCATGAATATCTGCGGGAATACCATGACGAGGGGAAAGAACCTGCCATGATGGCAAAGGTGATGTCCAAGATGAAAACCAACATGAAGCTGGATAAGGAAGGCCCGGACAGCACCATTGCCGAGCTGGTTACAGACGGCTGCAACATGGGCATCAAAAGCCTGTATCGCTATATGAACCAGTATCCGGTGGCGGAGGATAAAGTAAGAAAGCTCGCAAGGGAAGTGGCCGACGCCGAGGAAACATTGGTGAAGGATCTGCGGGAATATTTATAGACCTTAAACGAATCTTAAACAAACCTTGATTGTATCTTAAAATCAGCCCGTGCTAAAATTGTGTGCAGAAAGACTTGCAGAAAGCCGGGAGGAGATCAGGTATGTCGTTATGTAAGGCCACAATTTCACAAACAGCATTTTTGCTGAAAAGAAAAGAGGCTGTCAGCGTTTTTTATGTGCTGCTTCTGATGGTGGCCGCTGATTTTATCGGTAATGTCTTATATTTTCAGGGGCGGGATAGGGCGATGATGGTGCAGCCCATGCGCCTGCTCCTGTTAAGCTATGACCGCACGAACCTGAATGCGGACAACACCCTGCTGCTGATCCTGCTGTATCCCCTGCTGGTGGTATGCCCTGCCGGATTTTCTTTTGTCCGGGAACAGCAGCTTGGCGTGGGGGTGTATTTTGTTTCCCGGCAGGGGCGGGCTGTTTATCACACAAGCAGGCTGTTGTCCGCCTTTCTGACTACAATGCTTGTGTTTACGGCGCCCTTCCTGCTGGAAATTCTGCTGAACTGCATTTCCTTTCCCCTGTCTGCCACAGGGAATCTGGCAAATCTGTCGGCCTATGACAGTGAGTATATAAATGGCATAAATCGGTATCTGATGAAAAATATATATCTTGCATCTCCCTACTTATATGCGGTGGCGGGAACGCTGCTGTTTGGAGCGGTATCAGGGCTGCTTGGGGCGTTCACCCTGGCGGTGTCTTCTTTTGTAAGGGTCAGGTATCGCATCCTGCTGTTCCTGCCTGTTTTTGTCCTGCTGAATCTTTCCGCCGGATGGCCGGGCAGTCTGCGGCAGGCCGGGCCAAGTATCAAATGGTACGATTACCTGTTACTGTTTAACAACGAGGCGAAAAATACAGGCTTCGGGGCGGCGGTGGTTCTGGCGCTGCTTCTGTTTTCCGTGATTGCCGCCCGGGTGGGCGGAAGAAAGGATTGTCTGCAATGAGATGTACCGTCAGCCTTTCGGAAATGATCCTGCAGCTCAGCGGTTCCAGAGGAAGCTTTGCCCTGGGGTTTTCCTATCCGGAACTGATCGGGTTTGCAATGAAACTGCTTCCGGCATTTTTGTTTGAAGCATACGGGGGTATCCTGCTGTATCGGCGTTTCTGCACGGCCAGTACATATGTTTTTTCACGCTATCCCCACAGAGTGAAATGGTACATGGGGGAGGTCTGCCGTCTGGGGGCTGCAGCGGGTATTTTTCACATTCTGCTGCTTGCCGGGGCGGCCGTGACAGCTGCCTGCCGTTATGAATTGCAGGCGGATTCCGGGTGGCTCGGGCTGGCCGTGTATCATCTCCTGCTCCACAGCCTGTGGGCGTACAGTATGGCGCTGGCGGTCAACCTGGCGGCTGTATATCTGGGCAGCAGCGGGGCATATGGGCTGGTGATTGGCGGGCAGATGGTCTGCATCCTTCTGCTGCGTATGGCGGATGTACTGGTGCGGCAGTTCCCGGATACATTTTCCCATGGGAAGCCCTTATCCCATGGGAAGCCATTATCCCATGGGATGCTTCTGAGGTGGAACCCCCTTGCCCGCCTGGTGCTGGGATGGCATGGCAGGGAAGAGGGGCTGCTGCATCAGGATCTGCGTGTTTCCCTGCTGGTGTTTCTGCTGCTGGGCGGGGCTGTCACGGCTTTGGGGGCGGCGATCGTAAAGGAGCATGATTTTCTGGCTGCGGATGCGGAATCAGGGTGAAAAATCATGGAATCGCTGGGTTAGCGTGAGGGGAAGATCTGCAGGCGCAGAAAGAGAGGTGGATTTATTATGAAGCTGACTGCAAGTCATATAAATAAGACAATAAAAGGGAAAGCGATCCTTTCAGATGTGAGCCTTTGTCTGGAAAGCGGTAAAATCTACGGGTTTGTGGGCAGAAACGGTTCCGGAAAGACCATGCTGTTTCGGGCGCTGTCCGGCCTGATGAAAACGGATTCCGGCAGTATAGTATGGGATGGAAAAACCTTACATAAAGACATGGCAGTGCTGCCCGGCCTTGGAATCCTCCTGGAAAACGCGGGCCTGTATCCCAATCTGACCGGTGTGCAGAATCTTACCTGTCTGGCGAAGCTGACTCAAAAAATCGGGCAGGAGGAAATACGCAGCGCCATTTTCCGGGTGGGGCTGGATGTCAATGACAAAAGGGTGTATGGAAAATACTCCCTTGGAATGAAGCAGCGCCTTGTCATCGCCCAGGCGATCATGGAAAAACCGGATATTATCATGCTGGATGAGCCTACAAACGCATTGGATGAAACAGGGGTGGAGGAGATACGCAGGGTCATTCTGGAGGAAAGAGAAAGAGGCGCATTGATCCTGGTGGCAAGCCACAACAAAGAGGATATTCGTGTTTTATGCGACGAGCTGTATCAGGTGGACAACGGACGGGTGGTAAAGCAGGAGGAAAAGCTATGAGGCAGCGTTTTCTTTTATTTCTGACCGTAGGTATGGTTCTGGGTCTGATGATCCTTGGCATAGTGAAGCGGCAGACGTATACGGATATGACAAAGCAGGAAGGGTATCTGCCGGGACTGCAGGTTGGGGAGCTGCCGGAGGATTTTGCGCAGATCCAATGCGACAGGCTGAGCGAGAGCCTGCCGGAGGCCCCCGTTATCCTGAAGGTGGAGGCGACGGGGGAGCTTGAGCATCTGTTCCATGTGGATCGGCAGAGGGCGGTGATTCGGGAGGTATACGCGGGAGGCGGACTGGAACAGGGCGAGGAGATCTATCTTTACTCAGTCCACTGGAGTCTGCTCCTGGAAGGAGATCTGAATGCCCTTGAGCGGGGCTATGTAAATATCCTGGAGACAGGCACGGAATATCTGGTGTTTGCGGAGGCGGTGACGGAGGATCCGACGGAGACCCCGGCCTTGGTCAAATTGTATGATGATTTTGCGGTTGCGCCGGTATTTTGCTGTGAGGAGCGCCAGAATGTGGCGATACCCACCGGGGAGTTTTCCACCTATGTCCCCTATGGGGAGGTAATGGGCAATGAGTTTTTCGCCACATCAGAAAGAGTCCTTCAGCTCCTGGAGGAGCTGAAGGAACGGATGCTGGAACTGTATATCTGTTCCCGCGGAGGTTAATTCCCCGTTGCCTGCGGCGGGGCTATTGATTGATTCTGCATCAGAATGTCCTGCTCTTTCAGCACCGGATAGGCAATCAGTTCGCTGCCCTCCAGATTTTCACGCCGCATGTCCACGGCCGAAATTCGGCTGTTTTCATAGGTGGTGTAATAGTAAATTCCCTTGTCCGCGTTGCAGCAGCAGGAGTAGATGGTTATTTCATATTGTCCATCGCCCATATGGACGCAGCCCCGCTGCTGCTCCACGCTGGTTAAGATATGAAAGAACTGGCTGACGCTTTCCGCCTCGGAAGCGCCGCAGCAGGAATGCTGCAAGGTGAATGCGGCCTTCACAAAGCGGGAGGCGGAGGATAAGTCTCCGGGCAGCCCCATGGCGCCCATGCCCCGGGAGTAGGGGGTCAGGGGAAGCTTTTCTCCGAAATGGTTTTCCGGAGGTTCTACGGACAGTGACATATAATTGCTGAGGTTGGTCATATGATAATCGAAGGGCGGATTGTTGGTTAAAACGCCTACGGGGTTATCGTAGACCTTCAGACCTTCCTTCACGGATTCTACCGTGATGCTGCCATCCCTGCCGGAAATAATCCAGTGCAGCGGGGACGGGGGAAGCTCCCGGCTGAAGGGGGTTGCCGCCAGATTCAGCCGGGTAAGTTTAAGCTTAGCTTCCGGGATGGTGGCGCACTGGCTCAGTATCCAGGGAATAAATTCAAAAGAAGCAATATTGTCTTTCCCCTCTGCAAGGGGCTTGTAATCCGCATTTCCGGGGAAATTCAGTCCGGCCATGCTCAAGCCTGCTTCGTTGGTGGCCTCATAGTACAGAGGGTAGCCGCCCACGGCGTATGCCATGCCTATCATGGCATAGTGGTGCGAAACAGTTTCCTGATGCCGGAACCGGAAGGGATAATTCCGGGGGGTGATCACCACCTCCTCGTGGTAGGAGTATTCATAATCCAGATTCCTGCCGAAATAAAAATCCTGACTTTGAAAAGCTGCTGCTGTGCACATATCTTTGCCTCCTGGTGAAATATTAAATCGTTTGTCTGCCGACTGTAATTATTTTCCCACAAAAGGGCGAATAATACAATCTTTTACATAAATTTTTCCATAGCCGTCCGCAAAGAATAAAAACCGGTTGATTATTGCTGCGCGAAATGATACAATACATTCAAAGCATATTTTCTTTTGTATCGATCGCAGACGATACTTCTTCATTCTATTTTCCATAGAATTTCTTTTGAAAATTCATGCTTTTACCATTACACTACAGGCAGGAGTTTTCAGAAGGAAGCGCTCCTGCATATATGACGAATTTACGAAGCAAGCGCTGTGAAGAATGCGAAGCATTTTTCTAAATGCCGCTTGAGGCATTTTTTTACAGGAGGGTACATATGGAAAGAACGAGAAAAAAGTACGAGGAACTGACGATCACGGACGATTTTATGTTTGGAAAGGTCATGCGGAATCCCAAGCATTGCAAAAAGCTGTTGGAGATCATTTTGAAAGTGAAGCTCCAAAAGATAGAGTTTATTGATGACCAGCAGACGGTGGATCCGGATTATGTGGCTCGCGGCGTCAGGCTCGATGTATATGTGGAGGATGCAGCCAATACGGTTTACTCTGTGGAAATGCAGGCAAGGAATACGGGAGCGCTGCCGGTGAGGAGCCGTTATTACCAGTCGGCGGTGGATATCAACCTGATTGAAAAGGGAACGGATTACGAACTGCTGAAAAAAAGCTATGTGATCTTTATCTGCACCTTTGATCTGTTTGGCAGAGGCAGGGCGATCTATCATTTTGAGAATCTCTGCAGGGAAGATCCGACACTCCGTCTGGAGGATGGGACGGAGAAGATCTTTCTGAACACGAAGGGAATACGGAATGTAAAAGGCCCATTGGATGAGGCGGACGAAGAACTTCGCTGCTTATTGGATTATTTTGAAAGCCTGGTGCCCCAGGACGCCTTTACCGGGGAACTGGATGAAGCGGTAGCCGCGGCAAAGGAGCATAAGAAATGGAGGCAGGAGTATATGACGTTGGAGAGGATGATGATGGACAGCAGGCGGGAAGGAAAAGCAGAGGGAAAAGCGGAAGGAAAAGCAGAGGGAAAAGCCGAGGATGTACTGGAACTGCTGAGCGAATTAGGCGGACTGACAGATATATTAAAGGAGCGCATTCAGCGGGAAACGGATCTGCAGGTGTTGGGGAAGTGGCTGAAAGAGGCCGCCAGAGCAGAAAGCATTTCGGAGTTTGAAAGTAAAATGTAAGAGCAGATAGAAAATTTAACTGAAGGTACTTCTGAACGAACGTTACATCAAAAGGGAAGCGGCTGTTGACAAGGATGTGATGCTGCAATATTCTTAAGAAGAAGCCATAAGAGGAGGCTGTTATTTTACTTCTCTTTTGTCTGGGCATGATATATGCCCGAAGGATATCCTGGGAAGGCGATTATTTTGTTGATGAATATACATATGGAGAGAACGGAGAAGGCTCTTACAGGCGCCAGGTAATAGAGCTGCATATAGAAGAGACGGAAGAACTGCGTATCAGACTTGAAGCAAGAATATATCTTGGGCAGGAAGCCAGTCTTGACGTGACAGTATGGAATATTATTTCAAATGGAGCGGAAGTGCCAAAACGATCCAAGGACACACAGATTTCCTTTTCCATGCCGCCGTTCCCCGACAGTGAGGAAATGCTCTATGTGGTGCTGGAGAGAAATGCTGAAGATAGTGTTCGTATCAAATATTCTTTTCGGGAGACCGAATTGGATGATATTTCGTTTATGCAATCAGAGCGGAGGTAAACATGAATATTTATGAAAGGCGTCCTGAATTAGAGAGTAAAAGGTTCTTGCTGCGAGCAGTTAAAGAGGATGACTGCGACGATTTGTTAAAGGTTTACAGCGATAAGAACGCGCTGCCTTTTTTTAACAGTGATAATTGCGACGGTGATAATTTTTACTATGCGACCAAGGAAAGAATGACAGAGGCGCTGGGCTTTTGGAAGCTGTCCTACGAAAACGGCTGGTTCGCCAGGCTCTCCGTTGTTGACAAGGAGGAAGCGGCTGTGATCGGAACGGTTGAACTGTGCTTGCGGGTCTCGGAAGATGAATTCAATCACATGGGAATATTGCGGGTTGATGTAAGGAGCGACTATGAAAAAGAAGAATTTCTGTATGAAATTATTGCGCTGACGGCGCCGCGGCTTCCGGAACTGTTGGGCTGCAGCGGCATACTTACCAAGGCTCCCATATATGCCATAGAGAGAATGAAAGCTCTTCAAAAGGCAGGTTTTTCAAAGTCAGAGCATTTACTGATTGGGAAAAACGGGTATGCTTATGATGGGTATTGGACAAAAGACTGAAAAATATATTGATATTTGAGGAGTCCGTAAGAGGGCTCCTTTTTTACTTCTTTTTTGTAATACAAAAAACACTTGACATTTTGTATTACAAAAAGTAGAATATATTTAGAAGAGAGGAATAGTGTTATGAAAAAGATCGGAAGACCTAAGGGTAACAACAATAAAAATTATGTATGCACGATTCGTATGGATGAACACACGATAAAGCGACTTGAGGCTTATTGTAGATTAATAAAAAAGGCAAAGTCAGAAGTAATCAGAGATGCAATAAATATGATTGTAGATAGAGCGGAATGCAATGATGACAATTGAATACCGGCGTAAAAGAACTCCCTTTTTAAGACTTATACCGTGAAAAGCTTTTTGGAGGATGCCCTAGAAAAGCTTAATTTAAAATGTGAGTTGATTATTTTGAGGTGTTAGAACAAAGAACTATCATATGATGACTGAAAATAAGAGGAGGGATATTATGACACAAAACTATAATGCAATAAGTTTATTTTCGTCTTCTGGAATTGGTGATTTGGGTTTGCATGCAAACGGAATAAATACGGTAACAGCTTGTGAAATCATTGAAGAAAGAATGGCTCTTTTTAAGAATAATAATCCTAATACAAAATGTTTTTGCGGAGACATATGGAAATTAGAACAAGATATAATCAACGACTATAATGAACGATTTTCGAACAATCCTTTTCTTATTCTTGCAACACCACCATGTCAGGGTATGTCACCAAACGGCATGGGTAAAATGCTGAGTGATTATAGAAAAGGATTACGGTCTAAATATGATGAACGTAATCGATTGATTATTCCGGCAATTCATATAATAAAGGCTTTACATCCACAGTGGATATTATTTGAAAATGTTGCAAATATGGAAAATACATCAATATATGATGAGAATGATGAGTTGATAAATATAATAGACTACATTCGCCGCGAATTAGGTGAAGAGTATGTGGGAGGGTCACAGGTAATAGACTGTGCGGATTATGGTGTTCCAGAGCATAGGGCGCGATTGCTGACTGTTTTTTCGAAAAGTGAAAAAGCGCGTCGATATTTCGAAAAAAACAGAAATTTCATTCCGGAAAAAACACATTCGCAAGAACAAACAATTTTTTTGAAAAAATGGGTTACATTGAGAGATGTGATTAGCGAATTACCCATGTTAAGGGCAGAGAAGGGGCTAAATATTGATAAGAAAAATTCGCTGCATAAAGTACCTATTTTAGATGAAAAAAAATTATGGTGGCTGGACAATACACGAGAGGGAGATACAGCATTTAATAACCAATGTGTTAATCCGGAATGCGGATATCATGGGAATCGGCTTCATGGAGCAAGGCATAACGAAGAAGGAATAAATAAGTATAATGAAGATACGCCGTTATATTGTGAAAAATGTGGAAGTCTTCTTCCGCGCCCATATGTTGAAGACAAGAAAACAAAAAAAAAGCGGCTTATGAAAGGATTTACAAGTGCATATAAACGGATGACGTGGGATGAGCCGGCAAGTACCCTAACACAAAATTTTCAATATGCCTGTTCAGATAATAAAGTTCATCCTTCGCAAACCAGGGTGTTATCCCTCTGGGAGGGACTGATAATACAGACAATATCTGCATATCCATACTCATTTGTCATAAACGGGAAACAGGTTAAGGATGGACTGATTAGAGATACAATCGGAGAAAGTGTTCCGCCTAAAATAATTGATATGGTATGCAAAAAGATACTTGAAATTGAAGAGTGACTTTAATCAAAAACAAGGGCTGATACCCCCAACTTGTTGGGGGAGTTTCATTAGGTGAGTGTCCTGGCTAATGTCTTTAACCAGGGCACTTCACCTGAATTAAACGTTATACATCAACACGATATCCTATCCATTTATTTTTGGACAATGCAGATATATATATTTCTTCATTAAGTATAGCAATCCAACCTGCACACATTTTCGAAATGCCGCCACTATTCATAATTGATACGCTAGTAGTCCGTCCACCGCCTTCTCGCGGTTGGACAATATTTCCCCAATCGTCAACGGTTAAATCATTTCTGTAAAAGGCTGCTACAATGGTTGGAACTTCATCTATGAAATCCCAAAATATACCAATTAAGTTGTTTGTCTCGCGGTGGTGAGCTTTCCAATCAAATGAATCTACTAAATTAATTCGTTGCTCGCCGATTAATGGTTTTGGGATACGATTTGCAGGGGGAGTACTTCCACAAGTTGCCTTAACTTCAATGCCCCCATAAAGATAAGGGCTAAATAGTGATTTATCACGAGGATATTTTTTACCATTTGATACAGTGTAAAGTGTTTCAAAATATTCTTTACGTTCGTGAGTATTAACTAATAATAAATCGGGATATCCATCTTGATGGAGATTCGAATGTAAATTGCCTTGAGAGAAACGCTGCAAGCTTTTTCCAAGATATTCACCGACAATGCCACTCAAATTTCGCATACCCATAGCTTCAAATATATTTATATCGATAGCCTTTGTGTGTTCATCAAGAGAACGTAATGCCCTATTTGCAAAATTTATTGCATCAACTACTTGTTGGTTTGTTAAAATAAGTTCATTATTTATATATATTTGGTTGGTACTTCTAATTATATATTCATATGCCATAATATATTCTCCTTGTCTTAAAAATCAATTTTAAATATTCTTTCGTATAAAAAAATGTGGTTATAATCATCAATTACAGAAAACCATCCATCACCATCTGCAAATTTCCCTTTTCCAGAGGCCAACATTCCAAAAACTTTTGTGTTCTTACCAATTACACTACTAATTTTTCTCCACTCATTTGTGATGGGTTACTCAGAATAAAAAGCGACGGCAATAAAGGATTTTTGTCGCTCTATGAGGTCAAAATATAGTCTTGTGTTGCGCTGAAAAGCCGTCTTGGTGTTCTACCTGCTATGTAATGGTAGCCGTTACTGAAAAATAATTTCTTAAGGACTCTTTGTTTGCATTTAGTGCAGCAATAGGAAAGACATCGGGGTGTCCTCTCTCTACGGGATTGGCAATTGCTGTATTTTTTGAGCTTCTGGACATATCTGCGCAAAGAATGTAGCTAATCATTGCACTTGTTGTTTTACAATCAATTGCCTCATACAGCAATTGCCTCATACAGCAATGGCAGAAGATTAAAAAAGTTTTCCTTATTGACGGCAATTGCATATACAACATTTATAGCTGAAAAAGACAATACATAATCAAAGCAAACGTTGCTTTTAATTAGATAGTTATACATAATTCCTCCTCTAGTTTATTTTTGTGAGTTAAAAGGTCTTTGAGATGAAAATATGCGCGCATAAATATTATATCACACCAATATGGATTTTGACATATAAAATTATCTAATTGATGTAATTTGTTAAAATATTGAAATAAAAATGATCTTCGTGACATTAACAAATCTCTACTTTACAAACAAACGACAACGTGATAAAATTTAAGAATCGGCAGACCGCCAGCATATCAAGAGTAAGAGAGGTGAGGTTTTCGATGGCAAGAAGCGGTGGAAAATATCAGGTAAATGACCATTGGTTTATGAGGAGATCCTACAAGGGTCTGCATGAGAATGAGGAAGTCATACTCACTAAGGTGTATATGAAGGGAAGAAAGACTTTTATGGATGTACATAATATTGATGGAAAAGAGGTTAAGCGCATTTCGTTTAGAATGCTGAAAAAGGCCCAGGGCTAAAACATTTGCAGCTTTTTTGAAAGGATGAACAGATGAAAAAGACAAGATTATTGTTAGTTATTATCACCTTTGCAGGCATTGCTTTTTCCACAATTATTCTCATGGGAGTTTATAAACACAGTTTATACCAATTGATTGAGCAGTTTGCCGGTTCTGTTTTAACAGGATGCTTATGTACGATTCCGAGTGGGTTATTGGTTATAAATGAGGAAATTAAAAGATTTAAAAATGAGCAGGCGGAGCTGCTGTCAAATTTGGATACACAGATCAGGAGCATTGTTTTTGACGATTATGCCGGGTATGTTCCTGAAAAGACAGAGAGAATCAGGAATAATGTAGTTGAATTATACCATCGCCTGTGTTCGCAGATATCGAGAAATTATTTAAAGAAAGCGGAACAAGACAAGATTCAGAAGCTTTTACATGCAGTCTTTGACTTTTCACATAATACTGCCCAATTGGACGATAATTTCAAGAATATAACTCAAACTTCCCATACTAAAAATGGGACTCGCACCTTGAAAAATCAATACTTTAGACCACAAAATATTTTCATGCGGTTGATTCTTTCCGTTCCAAAGCCTCCTGCATATATTTTGGGAGATGACCTATAAAGCTGGCGGTGAATTCCTCCAGCTGGGTTTCCGTGATGTGGAAATATTCCATGACCGTATCCATCAGTGCGTCTATGATGATGTGCATGGAGCGGCTGAATGTGATATCTTCCATTTCGTCAAGCAGGCAGAA
>JAMPFR010000077.1 GCA_023664365.1 Acetatifactor muris
TATTCATCAGCAGAATTTGTGCGAATTATTTTCCCTTTCAAGGCTGTTTTTACCCACAGAAAACAGAATGTCCGATTTTTCCGAAAATATGCAGTAAAAATATTCCTTCTTAAAAAATAAAGATTTTACTGGATATATTTTGAAGTGTATGCTATAATAGCTTTTGTTAAGACAGATGTCCTGTGATTCTGCAGATGTAGTATATCGGTAGTACATCAGCTTCCCAAGCTGAGGAGGCGGGTTCGACTCCCGTCATCTGCTTTCAGAGTTTTAACGGAAAGCCTCCAAAGGTACTGTAAGTGCCTTCGGAGGCTTTTTTGTCTGCATTAGTTGCTTATATTGCTCCCAGCCACTGAAGCGCGTTTTTGATTCCGTTGTCATGAATATCCGTACTCACATAATCCGCAGCCTTCTTCACGTCCTCCGTGGCGTTTCCCATGGCGATGCCAATGTGCGCCCGCTCTATCATGGGTATATCGTTACTGCTGTCACCGATTGCCACTGTCTCCTCCATGGGAATCCCCAGTTTTTCCGCCACAAAATCCATGGCGCTTGCCTTGGAATATCCCTTTGGCATAATCTCAAAGAAGCCGCCCTTCCTGTCCACGAAATCCAGCCTGTCCTCAAACTCCCTGCGGAAGCCGTCCATCTTTTCCGTTTTGTCCGTATAGGCATAAAACTTATCAAAGTGGCCCATCGCCTCCTGAAAGCTGCCGTAACCGAAGCCTCCAAAACGATTGATAAATTTGCGGTAGGTCTCCGCAAAAATCCTGTCGTCGCTGTCCCGATAATTGTTTTCGCTGCCCTCAAGGCAGGCGTCAATCTCATATCTGTACAGCCCGTCAATGATACGGGCGCCTTCCTCCGGCGAAAAGGTCTCATGCATCAGCGTCTTTCCCCGGTAAAGCACCATGGTACCGCAGCCTAAGATAAGTCCGTCAAATTCCGTCTGCCCGGTCAGATCGGCTCCTACCAGCGTCAGTGTCCTGCCTGTATTAATCATGCAGACATGCCCGTTTGCTCTGGCCCGCTGCACGGCGGCTCCGGCGCTTTCCGGTATCATGCGCCCATCCTCCCCTACCAGTGTTCCGTCTATGTCAAAAAATATCAGCATGATAAACCTCCGGAGAATTCTATTGCCATGAATCACAAACCCGGCAGAAAATTCCGCCGGGCTCATTTTACTCTGTATTCTTATGCAACCTTGGACTTAGCCAGTTCAGCAAGGGTCTTGAAGCCCTCTGCATCATTGACGGCCATCTCAGCCAGCATCTTTCTGTTCATATCAACCCCTGCAAGCTTCAGACCATACATAAACTTGCTGTAGGAAAGGCCGTTGATTCTTGCCGCCGCATTGATACGCGCGATCCACAGCTGTCTGAACTGGCGCTTTCTCTCTTTTCTGCCTGCGTAAGAGCTGGTAAGCGCTCTCATAACAGCCTGCTTTGCGACTCTGTACTGCTTGCTCCTTGCTCCTCTGTAGCCCTTTGCAAGCTTTAAGACTCTATTATGTTTCTTCCTGGCATTCATGCCGCCTTTGATTCTTGCCATATTCTTTTCCCTCCTTAACCAAGCCTATAAATAAGGTAAAATCTTCTTCATGTTCTTTACGTTTGTTGCATCTGTCATAGCCGGCTTTCTCAGATTACGCTTATTCTTCGTAGTCTTCTTAGTCAAGATATGGCGCTTGTAAGCCTTGTTTCTCTTCAACTTACCCGTTCCTGTCAGTTTAAAACGCTTTGCAGCCGATCTGCTTGTCTTCATCTTGGGCATAACATATTCCTCCTAAACTTAAATTAATCTATTTTAACTTTTGCTAACCAGCGTACAATACACTAGCGCTTTTCAGTTAAAAACATTGTCATACTCCTGCCTTCCACCTTGGGGG
This sequence comes from Acetatifactor muris, assembly GCA_023664365.1. Classification (GTDB taxonomy): domain Bacteria; phylum Bacillota; class Clostridia; order Lachnospirales; family Lachnospiraceae; genus Acetatifactor; species Acetatifactor muris_B. The sequence goes on from JAMPFR010000077.1 coordinate 1,889, forward strand.
CCTTTTCCACCACCGAAATATCGGACAGACTCTCGGCAAAATCATCCAGAATGTGTTTGCTGCTGTTCATGTGCGCCATCTCGCGGCCTCTGAACCGAAGCGTCACCTTTACCCGATCGCCCTTGGTAAGGAACTTCCTCGCCGCGTTAATCTTGGTATTCAGGTCATTGGTATCAATGTTGGGAGACAGGCGAATCTCTTTAATTTCAATCACCCGCTGCTTTTTCTTCGCTTCCTTCTCCTTCCGGACCTGCTCATACTTGTACTTGCCGTAATCCACAATCTTACATACAGGGGGCTTTGCCGTAGGTGCAATCTTCACAAGATCGAGGCCTGCGTCCTCAGCCATCTTCAAAGCGTCCCTTGCAGACATAATCCCCAACTGTTCGCCGTCTTCTCCAATCAGGCGCACCTCTTTGTCCCTAATCTGCTCGTTAATCATTAAATCGCTAATGGTCGTACCCTCCATAAAAAAAGAAAATAAAAAGCGGACAGCACAGCTATCCGCCTGAATTCACCCATTACGGCCTTCCTGCACCTTTACATACAGATAAGCCATATGAAAATCTGAACGCTTACCGGCCCGATTGCCGTAAGGTGAGAGCGGATACTCTGCTTGCTGGCATGTATTTCACACGCTTAACAAGAATATCATACACTCTCACCTTTGTCAATAACTTTTTTTAATCCTGCAGTATGCTTATAAACTTTTTTTAATCCTGCAGTATGCTCACACATTTAACCGGTGTGCGGTAATTATACTTGCTGATCTTGATACCCGTCTTGGGACTGCTGGCGTGAATCACCCGTCCTCCGCCGATGTACAGCGCCACATGGTTGATTGTGCCGGAGCTGTTTGCGTAGAACACCAAATCGCCGGGCTGCAGTTCAGAGGCTTTGATTTTCTTGCCCATTTTAGCCTGAGAACCGGAATGATGCGGTAGCTTTACACCAAACTTCTTAAATACGCTGAGTACAAATCCGGAACAGTCCGCTCCCTTTGTCAGACTGGTTCCGCCCCAGACATAAGGATTGCCAAGGAACTGTTTTGCGTACTCCACCAGCTCTACCCTGACGTCGGATACTCCCACGCCGTACAACAGCTCTGTCATGGTAACCGCCGTATCCAGCCTGTCCTTCACCGTCACATATTCGGCGGACACATAGGCTTCTTCACCGTCAATGGATATCTTAATCCACCCGTCCAGGGTCTCAATATATTCCAGTTCCTCTCCTTTCAGCACCTGGGTCAGCACTGCGCTTTCGGTATTTGCCTGATCCCGCACATTCAATCCGTCCACATTGGCGACCACCACGGTACTTACCAGTTCGTTTGCCCTCATCTTGGCGTCCGGCCCCGTCAGCAGATAATCCAGGCTGACATAGCCTTCCACTTCCCCCGAAGTAATATGCGCCCAGCCGTCCTCTGTCATATCCAGCACCTCACAGGCGGAATTCTTGGGCATTTTCCCCACCAGCTTGCCGCTGGTAGACGGACTCTCCCGGACATTCAGGTTGCCGCTCTCCACATCTGCAATTCCGATGTTGGTATATCCCCAGGAAGCGCCCTGGGCCTGCTGGGCTGCCTCGATATATTCCTCGGTGGACAGCTTCGCCTCCAGCACGGAAGCAATGCCCGCCGTCGGCATAACGTCCTCTTCTGCGAATACCTGCATGGGCTCTGCGCACAGTGCAAGCACCAGACCGGCAGAGACAACAGCTGTTATCTTCTTATACTTAAAATGACTCATTCGTAATTTTCCTCAAATTTGAATCGTTGTTTACAAATATGTTACAAAATTGTTAAGTTAAGTAAATTATACAATTACACTGCCACTCTGTCAACTGTTTCTATCTTTTTTTTACGGAGAATCCTGAAGGGTATCCCCGGTTACTGCGCTTCCGCCTCCGCTTCGGTAACCGCAAACGCAATATTAATAGCGTGGTCTGCAACTCTCTCCAGCCCGGATACCACGTCGGAAAATATCATGCCCGCCTCCGGCGTACACTCTCCCCTTGTCATACGCTGTATATGGAACTTCTGCAGCGCCCGCTCCTTTTCATCCACCCTATCCTCCAGCTTTTTCACCTCTTCCATATGGCTTTCGTCGCCCTTGACAAACATATCGATGGCATACTGAATCAGTCTGTTCACCATATCCAGCATTTCCCCCATCTCCCTCTGGGCCTCTTTGCTGAAGGATAATCCGCTCTCCTTACGCTGTCTTGCAGCGTCCGCCACATTCTCCGCATGGTCGCCGATTCGCTCAATATCGTTTGCCACATGGAACAGGGCGCCGATACTTTTCAGGTCTTCTATGGGAAGGGTGGTCTGGTTAATCTTCACCAGGTAATCCGTTATGGCATGATTCAGGAAGTCGATATTTTTCTCTACCTCATAAACCTCCTCGATATCCTCCTCGTCCAGGGTAATCAGCGCATTCATGGCCCGGTTCAGGTTCTCGCTTGCCAGGGAAGCCATACGATCCAGCTCCTTTATGACTTCCACCACCGCCGTAGCCGGATTGAACACCACCTTATCTCCGATGTATTTCAGCTGGTAGCTTTCCCGATAGCCCACCTTCCTGTCCTCGCCGGGCACACAGATGCAGGCCAGCTTTACAATCCATTTTGCAAAGGGGAAAAGCACAATTACCTGGAATACCTTTATGAGAATATGGGCATTCGCCACAAAACGCCCCTTATCACTGGAAATTGCCCATATCAGCTTCATCACCGGCTCTTCCGCCGCAAAGAGAAGCACATACAGAATCACCGTGCCGATAACATTGAACCAGAAATGAATCAGCGCCGTCCTTTTAGCGTCCTTTTTACCTGCAAGGGAAGTGAGCAGCGCCGTGCTGCAGGCGCCGATATTACAGCCTAAAATAATATACAGGGTAATATGCAGGGAGAGCAGATCCTGATTTGCCAGAAGCAGGGCAATACTTACCGTCACGGAAGAACTCTGAATTACGGAGGTCAGCGCCAGGCCCACAAGCGTTGCCATGAAGGGATTCTTCAGGGAAGCCAGCAGATTTACAATCTCCGGCACATCCTTCATGCCCGCCATGGCCGTTGACATGGTGCTGATTCCCAGGAACAGAATACCGAAGCCGATGATAATGTCTCCGAATTTTTTCACCTTTTCCTGTTTGATAAACATGGCAATCAGTACTCCTGTCAGAAGAATCACGGGAGCATAGGCCGACAGATTAAAGGAAACAAGCAGGGAGGTAACTGTGGTACCGATATTGGCGCCGAAGATAACGCCTGCGGCCTGGTACATATTCATCAGACCCGCGTTTACGAAGCTGACTACCATAGCCGTACAGGCGGAGGAAGACTGGATAATGCCTGTGAATACAATACCCACCAGCATACCGGTGAACCGGTTGGTGGTGAATATCTCCAGAATATGACGCAGCCTGGCTCCGGCAACCTTTTCAATGGAATCACTCATCACACGCATTCCGAACAGGAAAAGCCCTAAGCCTCCTGCCATCGACAAAATAATACCTGCATTCATGCTACTCTCCTATTCACGCTAAAAAGCGCGCCATTTCTCTCCTGCCACAATGTCCTCTTTCAGCTGGCGTTTCAGTGCTTCCCTGTCTTCAAACTGTCGTTCCGGCCTGCGGAACGCATGCAGATATACTTCGATATCTTCTCCGTAAATCTCTCTGTCAAAGCGGTAGAGATAAGACTCTATCCCTATGATTCCCTCACTTGTCACCGTGGGCTTGCAGCCCACATTGCTGACAGCCCGGTAAGTACGGCCGCCTGCCCGCACACTTGAGTAGTAAACTCCTGCCGGCGGCAGAAGCTTGTCCGGCCCCGGAATGATATTGACTGTGGGAAAGCCCAGGGTTCTGCCGATATGCTTTCCTTCCGTCACCCTTCCCGCAACCATATAGGGCATACCCATCAGCTTTTCCGCCGCCACAAGGTCGCCTTCCTCCACCTTGCTTCGCAGATAGGTGGAACTGACCTCCCTGCCCTCCAGACACATCTTTTCGATAGTTTTCACCCGAAAGCCCAGCTCCGGCCCCAGCTTTCGCAGGAGATCCGCGCCGCCTCTGCCGCCCGCTCCGAAGGACAAATCATTTCCGGCCGCAACGAAACGGGTATTCATACGTTTGGCCAGTATCTCACGGACAAATTCTCCCGGCAGGATTGCCGCCGTCTCAGCCCTCATGGGAAACTCAATCAATATGTCTATATTCATACGTTCAAATAACAGTCGTTTTTCTTCCCGTGTAGTCAGATCCAGCCCGTCGGACTGCCCGAAAAGCACCGCAGGGGCCGGGTCAAAGGTAAAAACACAGGCCGCAAGTCCCCTGCGCTTCAGAGAAAGTATCTCCTCCAGAAGTCTCCTGTGGCCGATGTGTACCCCGTCAAACTTGCCGATTGCCACCGCAGTCTCTTTTTCCAGATAAAAATCAGTTGTGTTGCTGATAATCTCCATAGCATACCTATCCCTGCATTTACAAAAACATTTTGACCGGCTTATACTGCCGGCTCTGTCCGTCATAGGCATAAATGCCTGCAAAACTGCCGTCCCCACGGTAAAAACGAACCCGCTGCCCGGGCGCATAACAAATTTTTTCTTCTGTCTGCTGAGAATAAACGGCATTGCCGTTGTCCAAAAGCCGCAGATATTCCCCGCTGACATGAAGCGCCGGGCAGTCTCCAAACACACTGTCCACCGGCAGCACAGCCTCCTCCAGCCTTCCTCTGTCCTTTAGCAGCTGCAGCTCTCCCAGGGTCATTGCCTTATCTGCCGTAAACTGTCCCACTGCCGTCCGCCGAAGGCTCTGCATAGTACCGCCCGATCCCAGCCTGTCGCCGATATCCGCACACAGGGTTCTGATGTAGGTGCCCTTAGAACAGACCACCCGCATCTTTACCACCGGCAGCCTGTACTCCAGAATTTCCAGCTCCAGGATTTTCACCGGCCTGGCCTTACGTTCCACCTCTTTACCGGCCCTGGCAAGCTCATACAGCCTTTTTCCGTCTATTTTCAGCGCGGAATACATAGGCGGTATCTGCTCATAATCGCCCAGAAAGCTTTCGCAGGCGGCGCGCACCTCCGCCTCCTCCACCCTTATGGGCCTCTGCACAAGCACCCGGCCTGTAATGTCCTGGGTATCCGTCTCCACCCCCAGCAAAAGCTCCGTAATATATTCCTTGTCCCTGTCTGTCAGCATATCGCACAGCCTGGTACCGCTGCCCAGACACACGGGAAGCACCCCTGTAGCCATAGGATCCAGCGTACCGGTATGCCCTATCTTCTTCTGTCCGCAGATTCCCCTCATCTTAGCCACCACATCATGGGAGGTGAATCCCGGCTCCTTGTCGATAATAATAATCCCGTTGACCATACTTAATCCCCGGATTCCCTTAACTGCTTGTCAATATGCAGGGACAGATTGTTGACACAGTCATGGAAGGTGCCGTGCATAATACAGCCCGCCGCCCTTGCGTGTCCGCCGCCGCCGAAGTAAGACGCTACCTCCGCCACATTGACGGACTCATCGGAACGCAGGCTCACCTTATACTCCAACACTCCCGTCTGATACATGAAAATGGCGCAGGAGATACCCTTAATATTGCGCAGCTGATTTACAATACCGTCCAGATCCTTGGGGCCCACCTCGTAAAAATCCATGATTTTCCTGTCCAGAGCGCTTACAATACACCTGTTATCCAAAAATCGTATGCTCTCCAGCAGGGCCCGCCCCATAATATGGCTCTGCACATAGGTCTTCTGATAAAAGGTTTCCTGGATTAATCTGGGGAAATCAAAGCCATAGGAAATCAGCTTTGCTCCCTTTTCCATTGTGGCAGGCGTGGTATTGGAATACTGGAACACGCCTGTGTCATGGATAATGCCGATATAGATTGCCATGGCAAGCTCTCTGTCCAGTTTATCCTGCTCAATCAAATCGTAAACCAGCTCGCAGGTGGATCCCACCTCCGGCTTGATATAGTTCACGTCACCCACTCCCGGATTGCTGATATGATGATCAATATTAATGGTTTTCTTTGCCGCCCGGAAATATTTTAAAGCCTCTCCCATCCTCTCGGCATCACAATCCATGGAAAAGAATACGTCAAAGGGCTCTTCTTCGGGAAAATCCGACTCTATCTCATCAAACCCCCTGATTTCCCTGAAAATATCCGCAGGCTTTTCCAGAAACACCTTTATTTCCGCCTCCGGCAGACACTTCCGCAGATACATCTGCATACTCAAAACCGCGCCCACACAGTCTCCGTCCGGACGGACGTGGCCGCTGATACCGATTCTCCCGGCATCCTTACATTCCTGAATCAAGTTCATCTTTACTCTCCGTTGCCGCCCCGCCGCGTTCCTCGTCCAGGGCAATTACCTCGTCAATCCTGTGGGACATATTTACGCCATACTCTATGGACTGATCCGCCACAAAGGTTATATCCGGCGTATTGCGCAGATTGATAATCCGCGCAAGCTGCCTCCTGATATAGCCCTCGGCGCTCTTCAGCCCCTGCAGCGTGTTCTGTCTGGCCTCGTCGTCGCCCAGTACGCTTATCCGGGCCTTGCAGCTCTTTAAATCCGGAGCCACCTCCACGGCTACTACACTTGTCCACGGGCTGATTCTGGGATCTTTAATGTCTCCCCTGATAATCTCAGCCAGCACGCGCTGCACCTCCCCGTTAATACGGGTATTTTTGATACTGTTTTTTCTCATACCAAACTTCCTCTCATGCCGCCTCACGGAGCCTAATGACTCCGGGAAGAATCCGCCTGCGGATTCTTCCGGACGGAACTTAGATTTTCTTAGTCAGTGTCCATGCCGAATGCAATTCGGCAGCTGACTTAGAAAATCTTTCCGTCCTGTTAGCGGGGCACCTCCACCATGATATATGCCTCTACCATGTCAAGCTCCTGTATCTGGTCAAAGCCCTCGAACACAAGTCCGCACTCGAAGCCTTCCTTCACTTCCTTCACATCATCCTTAAAGCGCTTCAGGGATGCCAGTGCGCCCTCGTATATCTGCTCTCCGCCGCGGGTAATGCGAATCTTGCAGCCCCTCTGGAACATACCGTCCTTCACATAAGAGCCCGCAATGTTGCCAATCTGGGAGGCCTTGAACACCTGGCGAATCTCGGCGTGTCCGATCACCTTCTCCTCGAATACGGGATCCAGCATACCCTTCATGGCAGCCTCAATATCCTCAATGGCCTGATAAATTACCTTGTACAGCCTTACGTCAACGCCTTCCCGCTCCGCCGTTGCCTTGGCAGTGGCGTCGGGCCGGACATTGAAACCGATGATAATGGCGTTGGAAGCGCTTGCCAGCGTCACGTCGGACTCATTGATAGCTCCCACGCCGCCGTGAATACATTTGACTACAATCTCCTCGTTGGACAGCTTCATCAGGGACTGCTTCACAGCCTCCACACTGCCCTGCACATCCGCCTTGACGATCAGGTCAAGCTCTTTCAGGTTGCCTTCCTTAATCTGGGAGAACAAGTCGTCCAGAGACATCTTGGATCTGGTCTCCTCCAGCTTCCGCTCCTTGTTCTGTGCAAGATAGGTATCCGCATAGGTCTTGGCCGTCTTATCGTTGTCATGGGCCAGGAACACCTCGCCTGCGCTGGGCACATCCGAAAGCCCCAGAATCTCCACCGGCGTGGAAGGATCCGCTTCCTTCACTCTTCTGCCCTTATCGTCAATCATGGCTCTTACCTTGCCGTGACAGGCGCCTGCGGAAATAAAGTCACCCATATGCAGCGTACCCTTCTGTACCAGGACGGTAGCCACAGGGCCCCGGCCCTTATCCAGCTCTGCCTCGATGACAAGACCCCTTGCCCGGCGCGAAGGATTCGCCTTCAATTCGAGAATGTCCGCCGTAAGCAGAATGGTCTCCAGCAGATTCTCAATGCCTTCTCCCGACTTTGCGGACACGGGGACAAACTCCGTACTGCCGCCCCAGTCGGTGGCAATCAGCTCATATTCCGTCAATTCCTGCTTTACACGCTCAATATTAGCGGAGGGCTTGTCAATTTTATTTACCGCCACAATGATTTCAATACCTGCCGCCTTTGCGTGGTTGATGGCCTCGATTGTCTGAGGCATAACGCCGTCGTCCGCAGCCACCACCAGAATCGCAATATCCGTAGAATTTGCGCCCCGCATACGCATGGCGGTAAAAGCCTCGTGTCCGGGCGTATCCAGGAAGGTAATCTTCCTGCCCTTAATATTCACAGTATACGCGCCAATGTGCTGTGTGATACCGCCTGCCTCCCTGTCGGTCACATTTGTCTGCCGGATGGCATCCAGCAGGGAGGTTTTGCCATGGTCAACGTGACCCATGACGCAGACCACGGGAGGTCTCTCCACAAGAGTTCCCTCCTCCTCTTCATCCTCCTTCAGAAGTTCCTCGATAACGTCAACCTTGACCTCCTTTTCACAGAGAACGTCATACTCCATGGCAATATTCTCTGCATCCTCATAGGAAACCTCCTGGTTCACGGTCACAATCTTACCCTCCAGGAACAGCTTCTTTACGATTGCCGCAGGCTGCAGCTTCATCTTCTCGGCAAGCTCCTTAATAGTAATCATCTCCGGAAGGGTAATGACCTTAATCACTTCCTCCGCCGCCTCTTCCTTCTTCTTTTCAGGCTTGATGAAACGGCCGGGCCTGTTTTTCAGCGCTTCCTCTTCCTCATAAATGTGATCTCTCCTGGAACGCTTATCCTTCTCAATATTGCTTGCGCGTCTCTTTTCATCATCGCGCCTCTTTTCCATATCCTTTGCCGGCGCCTCTCCAGCGAAGCCCTTATTCTGGCCTCTGTCTCTGAATCCGGCTCCCTGTCCGCCATTGCCGCGTCCATAGCCGCTGTTATCTCTCTGCGCACCGTTAAAGCTGCGGTTACCGCCCTGGCCAAAGCCAGACCCGCGATTGCCGCTCTGACCATTATTACCGCCCGGCCTGCCGCTTCTCGGATATCCGCTGCCCCGGTCTTCTCTGGAACCGCCATTTCCGTTTCCTCCTCTGGACTGAAACTGTCCCCGATCCGCTCTGTCTCCTCTGGAGCCGCTCTGGCCTCTGTTGTCCCGGGCGCCCTGATAACGGTTATCCTGTCCGCGGCTTCCCTGGCCGCGGCCATCCTGCACCCGATTGCTGTCCCGCGGCGCCCTGTCCTCCTGACGGCGTTCACTTCTTTCCGGCCTGTTGTCCCTGGACTGTACCTGGACAATCTCTGTCTGGACTGCAGGCTTTGCGGCAGGAGCTGCCTTCACCTCCGGCGGCTGATGAAGCTTTTCAGCCTCCGGCTTCGCCTTGGGCTGAGGCCTGGAAGGCACCATCTGTACGCTGGGCGCAGGAGACGGCGGCGTCAGCGGCTTGATGGGTGTATGCACGGGCCCGGCATTTCTGCGGTCACCATAGCCGGCCTTTTCGGCCTGAGGCCTCTTCTGGCCTCCCTGTCCCTGAGGTCTTCCGGCGCTGCCGCCCTGGCCGTAACGCTGCTGTCCGGGCATCTTGGAATTCTGTGAATTGTTCACAAAAATAATGGTCTTCTTCTTTTTAGGGGTCTCGGAAACAGCCTTCTCCTGTGCAGGCTTCTCCTGCGCCGCTTTCTCCTGCGATGCTTTCTCCTGCACAGACGCCTTTGACACCGCTTCCCTTTCATTTGACGCTGCCTTCGGCGGCGCTTTTTCTTCCTTTACCGGCTTCTCAGACGGAGCCGCAGGCTTCGCTTCGTTCCTGCGGAATGCCTTTCTCACCGTTTCCGCCACATCTTCTTCCACAGAGCTGCTTGCAGATTTGGCTTCAATGCCCTGTCCCTGCAGGAAGCTCTGTATCTCCTTACTCTGTTTATCCAATTCCTTAGCGAGCTCATGTATCCTAATCTTCGCCATGCTTTCCTCCATCTCCACCCTCAACGGTGCCTTTCCATTCTTTCTTTTGCTCCATCAGCAGACTGATGAGCGAATCTGCCAGCCCGGCGTCGCACACGCCCACTGATGAACGCAGGTCCTTCCCAATTGCATGCCCCAGACCTTCCTTTGTTCCCCAGAAATAAACCGGAATGCCGTAATACTCACATTTATTCGTGAACAGCCTGACTGTGTTATCAGATGCGTCCTCCGCAATGATTACCAGCCCGGCGGAACCGTTCCTGACTGCCTCCAAAGTCTGCGTTTCCCCGCTGACCAGGTTACGCCCTCTCATGGCAAGCCCCAGAAGCGAAAATATCTTATTCTGTCTCAAGCTTCTCAAATTCCTCCTTCAGAGTATCGTACACTTTCTTAGGAATACTCATTTTGAAAGAGCGCTCCAGCCCTTTATTCTTTTCGGCCTTTTGCAGACATTCCCTGCTCCTGCATATATATGCGCCTCTTCCGTTTTTTTTGCCTGTTGCGTCCAGACAAATCTGATTATCGGCTGTCTTCAGGACCCGTATCATTTCCTTTTTCCCTTTCATTTCACCGCAGCCCACACACTGCCTTAAGGGTACTTTTTTTGCCATACTTATCTACTCCTGAATGAAGTCTTCGGATTCTCCGGTTTCTTCGCTTTCCTTCACAGCTTCAGCGTCCTCGTAGCCGTTCTCCTCATATTCCTCGTACTCTTCATAACCCTCGTCCCCGTACTCCTCCTCGTCCAGATAATCCTCGTACCGGAAGCCGGGCGCGTCCTTCGCCTGAGTCTCTGACTTAATATCTATCTTATAGCCTGTCAGCCTGGCGGCAAGTCTTGCATTCTGACCTTCCTTACCAATGGCCAGGGATAACTGATAATCGGGAACCACCACCTTTGCCGTCTTCTCATCCGGGTCGGCAAACACCGCCACAATCTTTGCAGGCGACAGCGCATTCTGAATCAGCAGGCCGGGGTTTTCATCCCAGTTCACAATATCGATTTTCTCGCCCCGCAGCTCCTCTACAATGGCGTTGACTCTGGCTCCGTTCATACCCACGCAGGCGCCCACGGCGTCCACATTGGGGTTATTGCTCCACACGGCGATTTTGGTACGGCTGCCTGCCTCCCGGGCAATGCTTTTGATTTCAACGGTTCCGTCCTTAATTTCCGTAACCTCGGACTCAAACAGTCTCTTTACCAGCTCCGGGTGGGTGCGGCTCACATTGATGCGGGGCCCCTTGGGTGTGTTTTTCACCTCCAGAATATAGACCTTGATGCGCTCGGTAGGACGGAATATTTCGCCCTTCACCATCTCGCTCTCGCTGAGCATGGCGTCCGCCTTGCCCAGATTGATGCTGATGTTTCTGCCCACATAGCGCTGGACAACGCCGGTGACTACATCCTTTTCCTTCTCATAATACTGATTATAGATAGCGCTTCTCTCTTCCTCGCGGATTTTCTGGAGGATCACGTTCTTTGCATTCTGGGTGGCGATACGGCCGAACTCCTTTGATTTAATCTCCACATGAATCATATCGCCTGTCTTTGCCTTGGAGGAAATCTCCTTTGCGGCATCCAGAGATATCTGAAGGCAGTCGTCCTCCACATCCTCCGGGGACTCCACCACTTCTTTCTCGGCATACACCAGAAAGTCACCGGTTTCCCTGTCAATTTCAACGTGTACGTTGTCCGCCTTTCCGAAGTGGTTCTTGCAGGCGGTGAGCAGAGAGTTCTCTATTGCCTCAAACAGTGTCTCCCTGCTGATCTCCTTCTCCTTCTCCAGAATATCAAGTGCCTCCATCAATTCACTGTTCATTTCTTTTCCTTTTCCTCCATTCCGGCCCGTACAGCCTGCTTATATCTTATATTTCTGTATTTTCTGTTTACAGCTTCAATGCCAGCCTGACCAACGCAATGTCTGCCCGGTCAAAGGTTCTGGGTTCGTCCCCCTCCCGGACCGTCAGCGTCTTACTGTCAAAGCTCTCCAGCACCCCCGCAAACTCCTTACGTTTATCCATCGGCTTATAGAGCTTGATTTCCACTTCTTCCCCCAGACTGGCCTGCAAATGCCTGTCCTTTTTCAGCGCCCTGCCCAGGCCCGGACTGCTGACTTCCAGAATATAGGCGTCCGGGATGAAATCTTCCCTGTCCAACGCATCGGAAAGCGCCCTGCTCACGTTCTCACAGTCCTGAATGTTTACGCCCTCCGGCTTATCAATGTAAGCCCGCAGGTAATAATCGCTGCCTTCCTTTACATATTCCACATCATAGACGGAAACACCGGCCGCCTCTGCAATGGGCCCAAGCAGCGCCTCCATCCTCGCCTCATAGTCTTCCCTCCGGGACATTCTCCGCCTCCTGTTCTCCTGCTTTTTTCCTTCCTGTCCTGCCGTAACCCGGAAAGCCCTGTTTCACCGCGCTTTCTCAAACATCCGCAGGACAGCAACGACTCCAACATACAAGTAAGAGTGGCTTGCGGCCACTCTTACTTTGATAATCATTCATTACTCACTACAACATGAAGTATAATCCTGAATATGGAAAATGTCAACAGTTTTTCCTGAACTTTTACAGAAATGAATTTCAGAATCAGCCCAGCAGGGAAAGTACGCCCTGGTTGCTCTGGTTCGCCTGTGCCAGCATGGACTGGCCTGCCTGTGCCAGGATATTCTGGTTGGAATACTGCACCATCTGGGTAGCCATATCCGTATCGCGGATAGCGGACTCTGCTGATGTGGTGTTCTCCACAACATTGTCCAGGTTGTTGATGGTATGCTCCAGACGGTTCTGGATCGCGCCCAGTGCGGAACGCTGCTTGGATACCTGTGCGATAGCGTCAGCAATGGTGTTCACTGCCTTGTCGGCATTGGTGGAATCCTTACCCAGTACACTTACCTTGTCAATACCAAGGCTCTTTGCGCTCATGGACTCAATATCAACGGAGATCTTGTTTTCTTCGGTGGTGTCAGCGCCTACCTGGAGACTGAAGTTCAGAACGTCCTTGGGCTTCTCGGTGGTTGCCTTCTCGGTGATGGTCAGGGTGAGTTGCATATCTTCGAATGTCACCAATTCCTTCTTTCCGGTAGCTGCATTAGCGAAACTATCTACACCATCATTCTGTGTCGGTGCAGGATCCGTACTATTCGCAAAGCTTGTTATTGTCGTGTCAAAATCTGCCGCCGCTGCATCTGCAAACTTGGTTTTGTCCTTCAGGTTTGCAACGATTTCTTCCGTTACCGACTTAAGGCTAGGTGCATCAGCATCAGCCTGCGTTTTACCTGCATCAGACCTTGTATAAGTGTCTGTAGTCATTTTACCTGTGATCTGCAGATCCACATTATACTCATTGCCGATCAGTTTCTGGAGATCTTCAAGGGTCTTAAAGCTGTTTGCAGCAGAATCTGCCTTATTCTCATCATAGGTATAGGTCTTTCCATTGATGGTAATGGACTCTCCATCCTGCAGATTTAATGACAAACTGCCGTCAGCCGCCACTGTGCCTACCGCAAAGGAATATGCCTCGCCGGTCGCTGCAATTTTCTTATCCGTATCGTCCTCGAAGGTGTTAAGCCTCTTTGCTCCACCTACGTCTGATTTGTCTGCCTTTAATTCGGACTCAAAGGTGATATCCTGAACCGCATTCTTTGTGTTATCCGTCTTGGTTCCATCCAGCTTGGACTCTACGCTGAGTTTTCCGGCAGCATTAGAAGTAGCCTTGAAGATATGCTTCAGTGTATCGTCCTTATTGATAGCTTCCGCCAGATTTGCCGCTGTAGTCTTCGCGTCGGAACCGGTCTTAAAGGTTACATCCTTGGTTCTGATGTTTCCTTCCTCATCCAGGTACTTGATTGTAGCGGTATCTTCCGTTCCGGCATCCAGGCTTATGTCTTCGCCGGCTGCATTAGTCGTAGCAAGAACACCCTCAAAAATATTTCCCTTTGCCTCCGTAATAACGGCGTCCTCGATCTTGCCATTGACTCGTGCGCTTACTTCGTCAATCTTATCCCCTTTGTCTTCGCCCTTCAGCAAATAAGTCTCGTTGAACTTGGTGGTTTCGGATACACGGTCAA
>JAMPFR010000078.1 GCA_023664365.1 Acetatifactor muris
ACCCGATCTTCCGCTTAGGAGGCGGCTGCACTATCCACTGTGCTACACCAACTCATATGAAAACCTACAGCAGTGCGTCCTCAGGAAAATTAATGTGTCCCTGAAGCCAGATGACACCCTTAAATCTCCTGCCTACCTGAGGCTCACCCAACAAATCTATTATATTGATTGAAACGTCAAATGTCAATTCATTACAGCAAATTGTTAAAATATAAATTTTTTCATCCGTAATCCGATTTTTTACCATCCGAATACCCACAATTTCTCCCAAAACGGAATACTGATCGCATTCCACTCCGTAAGGCATGAAGCAGGTGTCCACCAGACTGAACACATCTTCTTTCAGGATTCGCCGGGAAATGGTGGTATACATATCCATATCCTCCAGGGTCAGCGTCTCGATAGCGTCCTCGTCCCCTTTTCTTGCTGCAGCCAACAGATTGTTTCTGGTGACGGAAGCCTGTTTCACACGTTGCACCTGCTCTTCATCCTTCTGAATCGGAAGCAGAATGGAACCGCTGACGGACAACGCCGACAGAGTAAGAGTTGTTCCCCTGATAGGCAGCTTATCCGTGGCCTGCGCCTTCACATAGGGAATCTTGTTCTTCAGATAAAAAATCAGGGAAATCCCCACCTTAATATCATCGCATACTCCTGCATAGGAATCCTTATCCGCATGCCGCTCTACGGAAACATCTTCGCAGGAGGTAATGCCGCTGCCGTCCAGATAAGGATAGTAATATTCATAGGTAAATTTTTCGTCGTCGTCAAACTCACCGCAAACAGCTATTCCCAAACCATCGGCAAAATTTTTGCAGAATTCCCCCAAAAGCATATTTTCCCTGTAACCATATACAGTGTTCATTGTGATGGCCCTTCTGTCCGAATTCATAACCACGTCCGTCAGAAGCTCCTGCAGTCTCTCCCGGCTCTCAAAATGACTGAAGCCGATGGCTCTCATATATTTATGCAAAAATCTCACCCTCTTCCTTTATGGCATCGAAAAAATCCTGGTCTGAATATTCCTTATACTGGCCTCCATTTCCTTAAAATGCAGGCATGGATGCCGTCATGTATAATCGATCACCTTATTTTGCGCTTCTTCTATATTAACGTAATACTTACTGTAATCGTTTACATCTACCCTTACTTCTATCGTGCTTCCTACAGGGAACAGGGGAGCAGGATCAAACCAGAGGCTCTCACTTTTAAACCGATAGGTAATATCTTTGTATTCGTCCCTGTATGTACAGATAACAGCATAGGGATGCCTGCCGTTCACTGTAATATTTGTACTGTATATTATTTCTTCCACCGTGGCATAGATGCTGATTCCCTGTTCTCTGACCTTTTTCCGCCGGGAAGAAATTACCCCTGTGCGGATCAAAAATCCTCCGCCGATCAATGCAAAAAGTAAGCCCATGAGCAACAGAATGGCAGAAGGGAAAAAGAGCACGGACCCTGCTTGTACACGATCCGGATTATCCGGGTCACAGTACAGGGAAATTTTCTTCCCACTGTACATATTGCTGTTGTAGGAGTTAATGCGCACGTTTTCATATTTTTCTCCGCCGTATTCATAGGATACAAATATTGAATAATGCTCGTCGCCGTCGTTGTCATAGGTACGGTCGATTCCGGTTATTTCTCCGTAAATTTCCACGGCCGTCTCCTTGAAACGGAAAGTAGACATAAGCCAGCAGGCTCCACAGATAAGCATACAGATTCCCAGGACCAAAAACACACCGGGTACGATCATCAATATTCTTCCATATTTTTTATTTTTCTTCATCTGTTTTATCCTTATCTGCCTGCAGACTGCCTCCTGTTTTACACATTCTTCTGAGAAGGCATGATTCTTTCCTTTCCGCCCATGTAGGGACGCAGCGCTTCAGGAATGCTGATGCTTCCGTCCGCCCTCACATTATTTTCCAGGAATGCAATCAGCCCTCTGGGAGATGCAAGCACCGTATTATTTAAGGTATGCACATAGTATGTCCCGTTTTCCCCTTTTGTACGAATCCCCAAACGTCTCGCCTGAGCGTCCCCAAGGGTAGAGCAGGAACCCACTTCAAAATATTTCTTCTGCCTGGGACTCCACGCCTCCACATCGCAGGATTTCACCTTTAAATCAGCCAAATCGCCGCTGCAGCACTCCAGCGTCCGGACGGGAATATCCAGACTGCGGAAAAAGTCTACCGTATATTTCCACATTTTGTTATACCAATCCATAGACTCCTCGGGCTTGCAGAGAACTACCATTTCCTGCTTTTCGAACTGGTGTACACGATAAACGCCTCTTTCCTCAATCCCGTGGGAACCCACTTCCTTCCTGAAGCAGGGGGAATAAGAGGTCATGGTAATGGGCAGTTGATTCTCCGACACCAGTTCACCCTTAAATTTACCAATCATGGAATGCTCGGAAGTACCAATCAAATAAAGGTCTTCGCCTTCAATCTTATACATCATGGCTTCCATTTCCGCAAAGCTCATCACACCGTTGACAACGCTGCTGCGAATCATAAAGGGAGGGATACAGTAAGTAAACCCTTTATCAATCATGAAATCTCTGGCATAGCTGATCATTGCGGAATGAATTCTGGCTGCATCTCCGCAAAGATAGTAAAAGCCGTTGCCGCTGGTACGCCCCGCCGCTTCCTTGTCAAGTCCGCTGATGCTGTCTAAGATATCCGCATGGTAAGGCACCTCAAATTCCAGAACTGCCGGATCGCCATACTTCTGAATTTCCACATTTTCACTGTCATCCTTTCCAATGGGAACGGAGGCGTCAATAATATTGGGAATAACCATCATGATTTTTGTAATTTTCTCCTGAAGCTCTGCCTCCAGGGCTTCCAGCTCCGCAAGCCTTTTGGCTCCTGCGGCAACCTCCGCTTTTTTCTCCTCAGCTTCCTCCTTTTTGCCTTGTGCCATCAGCCCTCCGATCTCCTTGGAAATCTTATTGCGGCGGCTCCGCAGATCGTCCCCCTCCTGCTTTGCCTTTCTGTTCTCCGCGTCCAGTGCAATGACTTCATCCACCAGGGGCAGCTTTGCATCCTGAAATTTCTTTCGGATGTTCTCTTTTACAAGTTCAGGGTTTTCTCTTAAAAGCTTGATGTCTATCATATTCTCTATCCATGCCTTTCCGGATTAATCCAGGGTTTTTTCAATAAAAATATTATGCACCTTCACAAGGTCTTTGATAACGTTTCCTTTTACTTCATTACCGTCTTTATCTTTCAGAATACGGATAACCGGCCGATCCTTGAAATCCTTATTCTGTGAAAGCACCACAGCCGTTTCGCCCTCGTTTGTCAGCACATAAGTGCCGGAGGGATACACTGCAGTGAATCCCAGAAAGACGTCCACAATCCGGGAGTCAAATAATCTGCCCTTAAAATTGTTCAAGTATTCAATGGCCTCATATACCTTCCGGCGCTCACAGGCAATTCCGCAAATCATCTCATCAAAGGCGTCACATACGTTTACAATTTTACACTCAAAGGAAATATCCTTTGCGCGCAGCGGAAATCCGGATCCATCCAGACGCTCATGATGATAAAGGATAATGGATTTACTGAGATCGGAGATCCAGGGCTCGTCCTTCAGGGAGGTGTATCCGTAAATAGGATGTTTTTTGTACGCCGCCATCTCCTGCTTGTTCAGTGTATCCATATCCCTGTTATTGTAGTCAATCGTAGTGTACCGCAGGCCAATGTCATGCAGCAGACAGCCTACTCCGATGTCATGTATTTTCTCACTGTCCACATTCAGCTTCAGCGCAGTCAGGATTGACAGAGAACAGATACTGATAGAATGCTCGTAAATATCGGCGCTTCTCTCTTTAATATCAAATATCTTTTCCACTACCTGATCTTCTTCCAGAATGGTGGAAATAATATTATCCGCAGCGTTATTAAGCTCTGAAAGCTCCTCGTTGTTCTGATAGGTATGGCGCTCCAGAATATCCTTTACCGTCTTCCGTATCGTTTCCTCCATCTCGGATTTCAGAATTACGATCTCTTCCGACTTTGTTTCTTCTTTAATATACAGTTCTGTAATACCAAGCTCTCTCAGCTTGTCAATATAATCCTGGCGTATGGTGATTCCCTCCGGAAGAATAATCTGATAATCCCAGGTCATAATGTTCCTTGCAAGAACCTCTCCGCCTTCCAGCTCCTCAATCTTTTTCAGTATCATTTACTACTCTCCCATCGCGATTGCCAGTGCCTCCGCCTCTTCCTTTCCCAAAGAGATAGCGCTGACGCCATTTTTAATTTCCTTTGTGTAGGAATAACATCCTTCCGCACTATGTACAGAATTTAGAATAAAGCCGTTATCGTTTTCATCCAGTAGAGCAAGACTGAAGCTCAGCTGCCCGCCCATTTGGTTAAAGGCGTCATACTTTACCAGCCCCATTTTCTGGTATGCGCTTTCTATCTGCTTATACAAATTCCGAATGTCCTTTTTATTTTTTTCGGTACTGTTTTTTAAAAACTTATTGTCTTCACACAGATCGATAATCTCCTGCTCCAGGCTCATCCCATCCCTTCCCAACAGGAATCTGTCCAAACGTCTCTTTAATCTGCTCACCTTTCTAATCTGTGCAATCAGCAATATGATTATCACCAGCATTATCACTGCCAGAACCGCGGCAGCCACAAGCAGGTAACCCAAATCAAATGAACCGAAACCAATCCGGTCTAAAAATGTACTGTTCATATTTCTCCTCTGGTATTTTGATTTAAATATTTCCCATTAAGTCTATGAGTCTGTCTAAATCCTCGTTGTTGTAAAATTCAATTTCAATCTTTCCCGCGCCTTCTCCTTTGGAGGTCACTGTCACTTTCGTACTCAGGCGGGCTTTCAACTTTTCTTCAATATCCAGGTAAATCGCTTCCATGGTCTTGTCGTTGTCTGCTGCCTTTTTGGAAGGTTTCACCGGCTTGTGCAAATTTTTTACCAGCTTTTCCACGTCGCGGACACTGAGTTTTTCATCAAAAATCTGCTGCGCCACAGTGTATTGTTCCTCTGCATCCTCGATTGCAAGAAGCGCTCTGGCATGTCCGGTGCTGATCATATCGTCAATCAGCATCTGCTGCACTTCGTCGCAAAGCTTTAACAGACGCATGGAATTGGTAACAGCTGCACGGCTTTTTGAAACTCTCTCCGCCACCTCGTCCTGTTTCAGGTGGAACTCCTCCAGAAGCCGCTTATATGCCTGCGCCTCCTCGATAGGATTCAAGTCTTCCCGCTGGATGTTTTCAATCAGGGAGATCTCCATAATTTCCCGCTCTGAGTAATCCCGGATAATAACAGGAATTTCTTTTAAACCGGCCAGCTTTGCCGCCCGCCATCTCCTCTCTCCCGCAATTATCTCATAGTGGTCTTTCCTGTCCTGAACCAGAATCGGCTGAATCATTCCGAACTGCTTAATAGAATCGGAAAGCTCCTGCAAAGCGTCCTCGTCAAAATTTTTACGAGGCTGCTTTCTGTTAGGTTCTACCATGGAAATTTTCACAACAGTTTCCTGTGCGCCCTTCGACTCCGCCGCTGCCGTCTCTTTTGTTTCCTTTTCCTTCTTTGCCTTTGCTTCCCCTACCGCATTCGGAATCAAAGAGTCAAGCCCCTTTCCCAATCCTCTCGCTGCCATATCTACCTCCATCTTTTTCTGTCGTTCAAATCTCTATACCCGTTTGCCTGCAGCGGACTTACTGACTTACCTGCTCTGTACCTGCTATGATTTCATCCGCAAGGTTCATGTATGCTTCCGCTCCTGCAGACTTTGCATCATATTTATTAATAGGCATACCGTAGCTGGGCGCTTCCGCCAGTCTGATATTTCTGGGTATCAAAGTAGCATATACCTTCTGGTGCAGATTTTCTTTTACATTTTCCACCACCTGCATGGAAAGATTGGTGCGTGAATCGTACATGGTAAATACTACACCTTCCATCTCCAGTTCAGGGTTCAGCCGTTCCTTTACCAGGTTCACCGTATGAATCAGCTGGCTCAACCCCTCCAGTGCGTAATATTCACATTGAATGGGAACCAGAACGCTGTCTGCCGTAGTCATGGAATTGATGGTAAGCATATTCAGAGAGGGAGGACAGTCAATAATTATGAAGTCATATTCTTCCTTAACATAATCCACTTCATTTTTTAATATGTATTCCTTCTTGTCTATACCAATCAGTTCTATCTCCGCAGCCGCCAGATTTACATTGGAAGGCAGTACCGAAACATTATCAATTACATTTTTGATAATACAATCCCTGATAGAACACTCACCTAACACCAGCTCATAAATGGTGTTGTCCAGATTATTCTTATCAATGCCATATCCGCTGGTGGTATTTCCCTGTGGATCCGTGTCAATTACAAGTACCTTTTTACCTTTTTCCGCCAGACATGCTGAAAGATTAATTGAGGTGGTGGTCTTGCCTACGCCGCCTTTTTGATTTGCAATAGCAATTATTCTTCCCATAGTTTTTCCTTTCTTTCGTTTCGCTTTTCAATTATATCACTAATCACCGGATATATCTACATGAAAGTTTTGAAAATTAAAAAAACGCGTAATACCCGAAACTGACAGGCATTTTCCATTCCCACGAGCAAAATGTGTCTTTCAGACACATAAGCCAAGTCAACGCAGTTGACTTTGTGCCGGTGTTTGAAGCCAACTATAGGTTGGCTTGGATATTTAGCAATGTCGCGAGGGTCAATACTCCTGGAACATCCATAACTGAACCAGACCACAATATCTAGTTTTTTACTTTTAAAATCGACTCGAGAATTCAGGATGTTTCACGCCCAATATTTAAAATGTTTCACGCCAATGTGTCACAATATCTTGGGGTAAAATGTTTCACGTGAAACATTATCTTGTACCCTATTATTTTAAAAAGGAGGAATGTTTCACGTGAAACATTCCTCCTTTTCTTTTCCTTATGTCTACTAAATATTGAAACCGCCTCATTAAAACAGTTTAATTAAGTCATTCTTTATAGCAAATACTGCTGCCTGGGTTCTATCAAACACACCTATCTTTTTAAATATATTTGAAATATGATTCTTTACAGTCCTTTCACTGATATTCAGAGAGGTAGCAATTTCTTTGTTAAACATACCATTTGCAACCTGAATCAATACCTCCAGTTCCCGGCCGGTCAGGGACTCAATCTTATCCTTATCAATATCTCTGGCTACCAATCTGTTATTCAAAGCCGGAACCAATTTAGGCTGAATGTAACTCTCTCCGTTCATAATTACATTAATAGCCTTTTTCAACTCCGCCGATTCAGAATCCTTCATGATATAACCGTCCACTCCCAATTCCACGGCTTTCAATAAATATTCAATGCTGTCATGAACAGTCAGGATTAAAACCTTCACATTTATTTTCTTACTTTTGATTTCCTTTAAAACCTCTATACCGTTTTTCTTGGACATATTAATATCAAGCAGCAAAATCTGAGGCTTCACCTCCAGAAGCTTTTCAATACACTCATCTCCATCATTTGCTTCCGCAACCACCTCTATGCTTCCGTCAAACTCCAGAAGCTGGCGGATTCCCTCTCTCATTAAAACATGGTCGTCTGCTAACATTACTCTTATGCTCATACTTTTCCTCCCTTAAGTCAACAACCCGCAGCAAATAACAAAGTGCCTGCGGAAATCAACAGGTGACCTGATGCCAATACTTACAATGGAACTTCAATTTGAATACTGGTACCTTTTTTCTCCTCAGATGAAATCTGAAACTTACCATTTATCAGATCAATCCGCTCCTTCATCAGAGAAAGACCGAAGTGTTTTCCCTCAGGTGACTTACTTCTGTCAAAACCCTTTCCGTCGTCCTGAATCAGAACCATACATTTACCGTCACTGCTTTTACAGGAAAAAACAATCTTCTCCGCATCCGCATGTTTTTCAATATTGTTCAGGCACTCCTGTATTACCCGATAAAGAGAAACCAGTACCAAATTATTTTCACATGAAACATCATCTATATCTGTTTCGATAAAATACTTTTGACTTTCGTTAAAATTAGAAAGCAGTCTCTCCAAAGAAGCCTTTAACCCTAAATCATCAAAAGTCATGGGACGTAAATCAAAAATTGTATTGCGTATCTCATCAATGGTTTTTCTCAGCACATTGTTGACAACCGATAACTCCAGCTTAGCCTTAATAGCGTCTTCATCAATATACAAACTGCTCAATTCAATCTTATGTATTAAATGGGCAAGGTTCTGAAGAGAAGTGTCATGAAGGTCTCTTGCAATCCTTTGTCTGTCTTCCTCTTGAATATTTAAGACAGCCAATCCGTCCTCCTTATGGTCCAGAATATTCTCCAGACCTTTTATCTGTTCCTGCAGCATATTTCTCTTCGCATATAATTGTTCATTTTTCTTTTCACAGTCTTCTTTTTCCTTATAGGCTTTTGCAAGCTCATCCTTATGTACGTTCTCAGCATTTCTTGGAGAAAAAATTTTATAATTATCCGGATCGGAACCCAGCAGCAAACCGGCATATACTTCCGCTTCCTTTATGCACTGAAGATTATACTTAATTTTATCTTCCAGATCTCCCAATTCCCGGTGCATCTGCCGTACTATTTTTTCCAGGGTATTATAATCATCAAAGCTCATGTATACTCCATGTAGAACATATGTTCATAATCATCTGTGACTTTTCTCCTATAATAATATACTAAAAGCAGGAAGAAGTAAAACTAAATCGAAAGAAAATTATAAAAATAATGGTTCTTTTGCGGGAAGGCCTGCTTTTCTCGGATATTTTCCGGGCGTCTCCTTTCTTTTTTCAATTACCACCAGATTTCTGTATATATCGGAATCAGGAAGCTGAAACTCTATCTGTTCTTTTATTTTTCCACCTAAAACGGAAATTGCTTTTTCCGCGGCAGCCGCTTCCTCAAACACCTTTTCCGATTTATAGGAAATAAAGAGACCCTTCACCTTTAAGAAAGGCAGACAATATTCCGAAAGTGTGGAAAGATTCGCCACAGCCCGGGATACACATAAATCATATTTTCCTCTCAGCTTTCCCGGCCTTGCGAAATCCTCCGCCCGGCCATGTATCGCATTCACTCCGGATAATCCAAGCTTATCAATCACCGCATCTAAAAACTGAATTCTTTTATTCAGGGAATCCAAAAGTGTAACCTGTAGTCCGGGAAAAGCAATTTTAAGTACAAGACCGGGAAACCCGGCTCCCGTTCCTACATCAATCACCGAGGCTTCCCTCGTAACATCATAAGCTTTTACCAGAGACATACTGTCTATAAAATGTTTTTTCATCACATCATCATATTCCGTAATGGCGGTTAAGTTCATCTTCTGATTCCATTCCGCCAACAGTTCATAATAAATCAGAAAATTTTCTATCTGCCGTTCTGTAAGACTGATACCAAGGCTGTCCAGATCACTTTTAAATTTTGAAGTATCGTAATTTTTCAAATTCATACACCTCAATACAATCAATTTAATCAATATCTTAGGTCAGATTCTGTTCACACTGTGTTCCAGATACACCAGCAGTACGGATACGTCTGCAGGAGAAACCCCCGAAATACGGGAAGCCTGTCCTATGGAAACAGGACGGAACATTTTCAGCTTCTGCCTGGCCTCCAACCGAAGAGAAACAATATCATCATAATCAATATTCTCCGGAATCAGCTTCTTTTCCATCTTTTTATATTGTTCTACCTGACGCTTCTGCCTTGTGATATAACCTTCATATTTAATTTCAATTTCCACCTGCTCTATTACAGCTTCCGGCAGAAAAGCTCTTCCGCATAATTCCCTTGCAAAGCTTTCCCGATCCTTATCAATTTCCCGAATCTCCTCATAGGAAAGCTCCGGTCTGCATATTAATTCCGCCAGACTTACGGCAGTCTTTAAGACGGAGCTGTCTTTGGATTCCAGAAAGCTCTGTATTTCCTGACTGGCGCCTACCATGGTATTTTTCAGACGGGCAATTTCTTTCTGAATCAAGGCTTCTTTTTCCAGAAGAGCCTCATATTCCTCCCGGGAAATCAAACCAACCTCATAACCCTTTTTTCTCAACCGCAAATCCGCATTGTCCTGACGCAGCAACAGCCTGTACTCCGCCCTGGAAGTCATCATCCTGTATGGTTCTCTGTTATCCTTTGTAACCAAATCGTCGATCAATACGCCGATATAACCTTCGGATCTGTCTAAAATCAAAGGCTCTCTGCCTGATATTTCCATGGCAGCATTGATACCGGCCATCAGTCCCTGACAGGCTGCCTCCTCATAGCCGCTGCTTCCGTTTAACTGACCCCCGCTGAACAATCCCTTTACATTTTTAAATTCCAAAGTAGGGTAAAGCTCTCTTGCATCAATGCAGTCATATTCAATGGCATAGGCATTTCTCACAATCTTGCAGTTTTCCAGACCGGGAACCGTCCGGTACATGGCAAGCTGTACATCCTCCGGAAGAGAAGAAGACATACCCCCCACATACATTTCACCGGTATGAAGACCCTCAGGCTCAATGAAAACCTGATGACGCTCCTTATCCGCAAATTTTACCACCTTGTCTTCAATAGAAGGACAATACCTGGGACCCACTCCCTCTATAATTCCGGCATAAATCGGTGAACGGTCAAGATTATTTCTGATAATCTCATGAGTTTTCTCATTGGTATAGGTGAGCCAGCAGGAAACCTGTTCCTTCTGAACAGAATCAGGGTCTGTGGAAAAGGAAAAAGGAATAATCCTTTTATCGCCAAACTGCTCCTCCATCTTTGAATAATCGATACTCCGTCCGTCCATTCTGGCAGGAGTTCCCGTTTTAAATCTGCGCAGCTTTATCCCCATTTTTTCCAGGGAATCCGAAAGATGAACAGCTGCCTGCAGCCCGTTGGGCCCGGTATAGGTAATGGTTTCTCCGCAAAGACATCTGGCATTTAAATAAGTGCCCGTACAAAGTATCACTGCCTTACATTCATAAATTTTTCCGGTAAAGGTTTTAACACCGGTTACCTTTTTCAATTCACTGCCGTTACCTGAAAGATGTTCACCACTTTCAGAAGCATCCTTTACGTCCCCCCACAAAATTTCACAAACCTCAGCCTGCTTAATAGTAAGATGATCCTGATTTTCCAGAACCTTTCTCATAGACCGGGAATATTCCGCCTTGTCCGCCTGCGCCCGAAGAGAATGCACCGCAGGGCCTTTGGAAAGATTCAACATTTTCGACTGAATAAAGGTCTTATCTATATTTTTTCCCATCTCCCCGCCAAGCGCATCCAGTTCTCTCACAAGATGTCCTTTAGAGGTTCCGCCTATATTGGGATTACAGGGCATAAGTGCAATACTGTCAATGCTTACCGTAAAGATCACCGTCTCCAGACCAAGCCTTGCACAGGCAAGTGCTGCTTCACATCCGGCATGACCGGCTCCCACCACACACACATCCACTCTTTCGTTCATACGATCCCCCGTCACAAAATTTTTTTCGCCTTATTTCCCCATGCAAAATTTACTGAATATCTCTTCCACCAAATCATCATCCACTTCTTCCC
The DNA here is from genome assembly GCA_023664365.1 of Acetatifactor muris. Lineage (GTDB taxonomy): Bacteria > Bacillota > Clostridia > Lachnospirales > Lachnospiraceae > Acetatifactor > Acetatifactor muris_B. The sequence goes on from JAMPFR010000078.1 coordinate 11,574, forward strand.
CGATAATCCTTCCAAGAGAAGCATAAGCACTCATCAAATCAATAGAATAGAAATCCTCCGGCATTTTCTGCTGCACACTTTTCCTTACCATCTGCAGAGCGTCATACGCCTCCTGAAGTGCTTCCTTATGGCGGATATTTGTTATCATCACTTCATGATTAAGATTAATTTCTCCCCGAAAAAACATATCCTTTACCTTCTGTCTGAAGGTTTCCGTTCCATCTCCGTTTTTAACAGAGATTTTTACGACCGGGATATCTATATTTCCTGTGTTTCCGGTCAACCTCTCCGGTAAAAGCTCACGAAACAGACCAAGTACGTCACTCTCTGTCACAACACCGGGCAAATCACTTTTATTCAGCAGTACAATCACTTTTTTATCCTTCATAAGCGGAATAATTCTTCTGTCACTTTCGTCCAGAGGCACGGAGCTATCCGCCACATACAATATTAAATCTGCATCTTTGACATATTTTTCCGCTTTTTCCACTCCGATTCTTTCCACTACATCCTCAGTATCCCGAATCCCCGCGGTATCTGTAATATTAAAATGAATTCCTTCCATCTTTACGGTTTCCCGAAGCACATCTCTGGTTGTCCCGGCAATCTCCGTTACAATGGCCCTTTCCTCTCCGGTAAAAAAGTTCATCAAAGAAGATTTCCCCACATTGGGCTTTCCTGCAATAACTGTATTAATACCTTCTTTTATCAGCCTTCCATCCTCAGAAGTGGAAATCAATGCGCCGATACGTTCAGATAAAAATTTAAGTTTTTCAGCCAGCCGATCCTGATAACCCTCCAGACTGATATGCTCCGGATCATCCAGAGCCGACTCTATAAAAGCAATTTCATATATAATTTCACTTCTTAAATCTCTGATTTCTTTTTCAAGGCTTCCCTTCAACTGGTTCACGGAAGAAAAAAGAGCGTATTCATTCTGAGAATGAATCACGTCCATAACAGCTTCCGCTCTGCTCAAATCAATCCGTCCGTTTAAAAAAGCTCTTTTGGTAAATTCTCCCGGTTCTGCAAGCCTTGCCCCACTGTTTAACACAGCCTTCAGAATTTTCTGCATCACAAAAACACCGCCGTGACAGTGTATTTCCACGGTATCTTCCCCCGTAAAGCTCTTCGGAGCCTTCATAACCACCGCCATCACTTCATCCGTTAAAAAAGAATTTTCAACAATATAACCGTAATATAAAGTATGAGAAAGGGCATTTTTCAATATTTCTTTTCCGGAAGGAGAACGAAACAGCCGATTTCCCACTTCTACCGCATTTTCACCGCTTATTCTTATAATCCCGATTCCGGAATCCGTCAATCCGGTGGCAATGGCGGCGATTGTTTCATTTTCACACATGATGGTTTTCCTTTTATATCATTTTAAGAATACTTTATACGTTCTTCGGATTTTTAAGAAAACCGGATATAAATAAATATATCCGGTTTCCAGTCAGCAAACGCTATTTTTTCAATGCTACTACTACTTTTCTGAAAGGCTCTTCCCCTTCGCTGTAGGTCGTCACATATTTATCATTCTGAAGTGCGGAGTGAATGATACGCCTTTCATAAGGATTCATAGGCTCAAGAGATACAGGCCTCCTTGTCCTCTTCACTTTATAGGCAATGTTCTTTGCAAGGTTCTCAAGAGTTTCTTTTCTTCTCTCACGGTAATTCTCGGTATCAATCTTTACCCTGATATAATTTTCGGTTTCCTTGTTTACTACCAGAGAAACCAGATACTGAAGAGAATCAAGGGTCTGTCCCCGCTTTCCAATCAACACGCCCATATCGTCGCCGCTTAAATCAATATCCATTTCTTCCGAAGCTTCATCATATTTGACGTCCACAACTACAGTCATATTCATAGCGGCAAACACATCATTCAGAAACCTTTTTGCCTTATCTTCAACAGAAACCTCTTCATTTTTTACTGCAGCCTTTATAATTGCAGGCTTGGAACCGATTCCCAAAAAACCGCTGGAACCTTCGTCAATTACCTCATAATCCAGCCTGTCACTGGTTACACTCAGCTTCTGGCATGCTTCCGTAATTGCTTCACTCACTGTTTTGGCAGAAATTTCAATATATTCCATATTTTCACCCTCCTACTTTTCCTTGCCGGCTCCCTCATTATATTCTCTTACCTTATTTGCCTTTGCCGCCATACTCCCCGGCTTTGCCTTACCCATTCTGGAATAGGAATAATCGGTAGCTTTTCTCATAGCCTCCTCTTTTTCAGCCTCTGTCATGGAAGAATTCACATTTGCCTTATTTTGCATGTTTCGGGTATTCATATTTGCATAGGCAGCCATTCTTTCCTGATTTTTCTTCATCTTTTCCATCTTCTTAGCACTCTTGGCCGAATTCTTTTTAATAATATCTTCAAAATCCATCTTATCAAAGTGCCTGTTGATAACTACCTGCTGAATCCCTCTTATTACGCTTCCGGCTGTCCAGTAAAGACCCATGCCGGCAGGAAGCGTAAAGCACAGCCATGCGGAAAAAAGAGGCATAATCGTGTTCATCATCTTCATGGACTGCATCATGGTACCCTGATTGCTGCCGTCCGCTTTGTTATCAGTCTTCTGCTGAGGCATCAGCTTTACATTCAGCCACTGTGTCAAAGCAGACAGAACCGGAATCATGAGAGCGCCGATTGCAAGACCGTAAGATCCTGCCGCCCAGGCAGTCCTGATCAAAGCCTGAGGCGAATCACCGATATTCAGTCCGAAAAAATTATTATAAGTATGAATCAGCCCGTTATCTCCAAGGATTGCCTGTCCGCCGTAAGTAAGTCCTTCCAAACCGTAATGTGCCGTAATTTCTATCATATCCAGAGAAGAAACCTTATTCAACACATCAATAATACCATTGGAAATATTACTGCCGCTCGTCAAAGCTTTTCCGTACATGGAAACGGTACGGGTGATGCTCTCAATGCCGGAATCCTGCAAAAAAGCGCCGTTGTCCGTCTGAATAATCTTTTCCGCCAGTACGCGGAAGGTATCTCCCACCTTTGTTACATAGGAAGGTATAGACTGAATCACACGGTACAGCGAAAGCAGTATAGGCATCTGAATCAAAAGCTGAACACAGCTGCCGCTGGGGGAAACGCCGTATTTCGCATAGACGGCCTGTATCTCCTGATTCTGGGCCATCATGGATTCCTGATCCTGTCTTCCCTTATACTTGGCCTGGATCGCCTGCGTTTCAGGGGTTATCTTTGCAGAAAGCTTTGAAAACTTCTGCTGCTTGATGGTAAGAGGCAGCATCAGCAGATTTACTACAATCGTAAACAGGATAATTGCAAGGCCGATATTGGGAAGTCCTATTTTATCAATGACAAAGAAAATGCCATTCATAATATAACCGAGAATATTGGCTATCCACCCAATCAGGCCTCCGCTTTTCGTCAATAAAATAAATTCCATTTATCCTCCTGGTTTTGCCGGATTTACGGTACAGGGTCGAAGCCTCCCTTTGAGAAGGGATTACATCTCAATATTCTCCACACTGCCAAAACAGAACCCTTTAAAGCGCCATACTTTTGTATAGCCTCCAAACCGTACTGGGAACAGGTAGGTATATAAGGACACTTTGTTCTCTTCATGGGAGAAATATATTTTTGATATAATTTAATTCCGGCAATCAAAATTTTTTTCATAATTTCATTATAATTTCAGTCTGAATAAAAATATACTTTAATTATGTGATGAAGCTTTCCAAGATGAAGCAGGGCCTTTTCTATTTCTTCATAACCAACCCCGGCTGCATTCACTCTTGCCACGATTACCATATCCAAACCACTATTGAATACCGCTTCATGTAATCGATAACTTTCGCGTATCAGTCTTGTGACCCGGTGCCGCACAACACTGTTGCCAACCTTTTTACTCACGCTGATTCCGATTCGGTTCCCGTCTCTGCCATTTTCCTTAATATACATAACCAGATACTTATTTGCATAAGATTTACCGTATTTATATACGAACCGGAACTGATGATTTTTTTTCAAGCTTTCGGAAAATCTCATTTGCTCCTCCGCAAATATAAAGGGCAAAAAGAGAAAAGGGCCACAATAGTGTGACCCAGCACATCTCTGTAACCTATGCTGATAATTTCTTTCTTCCTTTTGCACGTCTTGCCGCTAAAACTTTTCT
>JAMPFR010000079.1 GCA_023664365.1 Acetatifactor muris
ACAAATGTTGGAAGATTCAATTAAGACAATACATTCAGGAGAGGTAGTCGAGGGCACAGTCATTGATGTCAAAGCGGATGAGATCGTGTTGAATATCGGATACAAGTCAGACGGTATTCTTACAAGAAACGAATATACCAACGATTCCGGCGTTGACCTGACCACGGTAGTAAAGCCCGGCGACACCATGGAGGTAAAGGTACTGAAGGTAAATGACGGCGAGGGACAGGTGGTGCTGACCTACAAGAGGCTTGCCGCAGACAGAGGGAATAAGAGGATTGAAGAAGCATATAATAACAAAGAGGTTCTGAAGGCGTCCGTGGCGCAGGTGCTGGAAGGGGGCTTAAGCGTCATTGTGGACGAGGTGAGAATCTTTATCCCGGCCAGCCTTGTTTCGGATACCTATGAGAAGGATTTGTCCAAGTATGCGGGACAGGAGATTGAGTTCGTAATCAGCGAGTACAATCCCAAGAGAAGAAGGTATATCGGCGACCGCAGACAGCTCGTGGCTGCTCAGAAGGCGGAGCTGCAGAGGGAGCTGTTTGAAAGGATTCACGAGGGAGACATTGTAGAGGGTACCGTAAAGAATGTTACCGATTTCGGTGCATTCATCGATCTGGGCGGAGCCGACGGTCTGCTTCACATTTCCGAAATGTCCTGGGGACGGGTGGAGCACCCCAAGAAGGTATTCAAGGTGGGCGACCAGCTGAAGGTTCTGATTAAGGAAATCAGCGGCAGCAAGATTGCATTGTCCCTGAAGTTTGATGATGCCAATCCCTGGAAGGATGCGGCGGAGAAATATGCCGTAGGCAATGTGGTTACCGGCAGGGTGGCGAGGATGACGGATTTCGGTGCGTTTGTGGAGTTGGAGCCCGGCGTGGATGCGCTGCTTCATGTATCCCAGATTTCCAGAGAGCATGTGGAGAAGCCTGCTGATGTGTTGAGCGTCGGCCAGGAAGTAACCGCAAAGGTAGTGGACTTTAACGAAACTGACCGGAAGATTTCCTTAAGCATCAAGGCTATGCTGGTGCCGGAGTCTGCCCGGGAGGATGAGGATTCCGATGTGGTTTCCGTGGACATTGATGCGGTAATTGCAGCGCAGGAAGAGGAATAAAAAATTAAACAGGCGGGATGGTGTGTGCCGTGACGTATGATTATGAGTATTTTAAAAAGGAAGTGCTGGCGCTGACCTCAATTGATTTGAACTGCTACAAAGAGAAGCAGATGAAGCGCCGTATAGACACTTTGATTGCAAAGCACAAGATTGACGGTTATGATAAGTACATTCAGGGGCTGCGGACGGATAAAGAGCTGTTTGAGGAGTTTGTCAGCTACATTACAATCAATGTATCCGAGTTCTACCGTAATCCCGAGCAGTGGAGGCTGATGGATGAGCAGGTAATTCCCGAGCTGATTCAAAAGTTCGGCAATAATCTGAAGGTCTGGAGCGCTGCATGTTCTACCGGTGATGAACCCTATTCTCTGGTAATGGCTTTGTCCAAACATGTGCCGCTGACAAGCATTAAGATTTTTGCAACGGATTTGGATAAACAGATTATTGCGAAGGCGAAAATGGGCCTGTACAACAGCAAGAGCATTCAGTCTGTGCCTGCGGATTTGAAAAAGAAATATTTCACGCCGGTGGGCCCCTCTTTTAAGGTGGCTGATGAGATTAAGTCCCGTGTGGAATTCAAGGAGCATAATCTGCTGAAGGATACTTATCCTACGGGTTATCATATGATTGTGTGCCGGAATGTACTGATTTATTTTACGGAGGAAGCAAAGGACGAGGTCTTCCGCAAGTATTTTAAGTCTCTGGCGCCCGGCGGTGTGCTTTTCATCGGAAGCACGGAACAGATTGTGAATTACAAGGAGATTGGGTTTGAAAGGAAGAATTCCTTCTTCTATCAGAAACCCCTGTAATACGTTACATAGCCTGTAAAATGTAAACAAGTCCCGGTCATTGCAAAATGGCCGGGACTTGTTTAATATGTAGAGGCCATCATGGCCAGCACATGAGCGGCATATTTGGAAAAAGCCTGACGATCTCTTTTCAGTTCATCGGTGAGTTCAAAGAAGAGTTCCCGGCTCTTATAATCCCTCTTGAAGAAAGGTTCAAACACTACATCCCACTGCGGAAGATAACTGGCAAATTTCCTGGTGTAGCAGTTGGCGGCAGAGGCGGGAAGGCGGTGTTCTTTATCGACAAAGCCTGCCACGGACTTATGCAGGGCAACGTCTTCCGTGGGAAGATAGTAGTAGTCCTTATAATTGGAATAAAAATATTTCAGTTCTTCTTCATAAATCGGTATTTTTAAGATGGCCTCCGATCCTTTTCCCCGGAAGTAACAGCCGCCGGCGGAGGTAAGCACCGCCTTGGGAAGGGGCGTATCGGGCACAATGGTAATCACCAGCTCCTTACGGGAGCTGCCGTTTGAATCTCTGTAATAATTTGCCTGAACCTTCTTTGCCTTCACGGGCTGGTTAAACAGATCATAATAGGCCAGCATGGGAAGGGTTTCCAACATGCCCCTGAGGTCTGAGGCATTGTGCAGGAAGAGGGCGTTCTCGGAAAATTCGTTGGGATTTTTTACATAATCGTGGTACAGCCCGATTAACTCACCGCCGGAAAAAGGTTCCTTACGCCCTTTGCCCAGAAACTGCTCCAGCGTCTTCTGCTTACAGTTGGGAAGCTTCAGGAAAAATTTATAGGGCGCAATCCGCCTGTACAAATCAATGCCCTGAAACTGGTCGAAGCTGAAAGGAAGGGAAAGCTGCTGACACTTCTGGCTGATAAAGGGCAGATCAAAATTGTTGCCGTTAAAATGAATCAGATAGCGGTACAGCTTTGCAAATTCAAAAAAGGCGCTTAACACGTCTGCTTCCTGGTCTGTATTTTCCGCAAGCCACTGGGTGGTACGCCATTTTCCGGCAAGATAATAAGCGCAGCCTATCAGGTACAGGCTGGAGGAACGGGCCGTAAAACCGGTGGTCTCAATATCAAAAAACAGGATGCGCTCAAGGGGCGCAAGCCTTTCAAGGGGGTAGGAAATGGAAAAGTTTTCCAGGGTTTCCTCGGAAATCCTCATGACAAACCTCCTAATCTGCCGCCACACTGCGTCACACGCACTGCAACTTGACTTTTCGAATCCATTATAGCATAAATTTTAATTTAACAGTAGTATTTCTGCAAAAAAAATAGTATATTTAATGTGAGTGGTTCTGCAAAGTTCGACAGAAATCTGCAGAACGCAGTATGAACAGGGAAAGGATGTAGAAAAGGTATGGCAAAGTTGACATTTGCGGGCGGCATACATCCCTACGACGGGAAGGATATGTCCAAGGACAAACCGATTCAGGACATACTTCCGGGGAATGAGCTTGTATATCCGCTTTCCCAGCATATCGGCGCTCCGGCGCAGGCCGTGGTGGCCAAGGGCGACAGGGTACTTGCCGGGCAGAAGATAGCCGAGAGCGGCGGGTTTGTCTCAGCACCGATTTACGCCACTGTGTCGGGAACGGTGAAGGCAGTCGAGCCCAGGCGGGTGGTGACCGGCGACATGATTATGAGCATTGTGGTGGAAAATGACGGGCTCTATGAGGATACGGGCTTTTATCCTCAGGCGCCGCCGGAAAAGCTGAGCCGGGAAGAAATCATTGACATTATCCGGGAGGCGGGAATTGTGGGTATGGGAGGAGCCGGTTTTCCCACCCATGTGAAGCTTTCGCCGAAGGAGCCGGAGAAAATAGAGTATGTAATTGCAAACTGCGCGGAGTGCGAGCCCTACCTTACCTCCGATTACCGGAGAATGCTGGAGGAGCCGGAGAAGCTTGTGGGAGGCCTGAAAATTCTGGTAAGGCTTTTTGAAAATACCCACGGCCAGTATGCCCAAGGCATTATTGCCGTGGAGGACAATAAGCCGGACTGCATTGCTCTTCTGAGGCAGCTGACGAAGGATGAACCGGGAATCAGCGTCAAGGCCCTGAAAACCAAATATCCCCAGGGAGGCGAGCGGCAGTTGATTTATGCTGTCACAGGCAGGAAAATCAATTCCACCATGCTTCCCGCAGACGTGGGCTGTGTGGTAAATAATGTGGATACCATTGTGGCGGTGTACCGCGCCGTTATGGAAGGAAAGCCCCTGATGGAAAGAATTGTCACCGTCACCGGCGACGCCGTGGCAAATCCCGGCAACTTCCGTGTGAGGATCGGCATGAGCTATCAGGAGATTCTGGAGGCTGCGGGAGGCTTTAAGACCAAGCCGGAAAAGATTATCTGCGGAGGCCCTATGATGGGTTTCGGTATGTTTGATTTAAACGTACCGTCCACAAAGACCTCAACGGCGCTGCTGGGGCTTTCAAAGGATGATGTGGCGGCCATGGAGCCGGGCCCCTGTATCAACTGCGGGCGCTGTGTGGAGGTATGCCCCGGCAGAGTGATTCCCAGCAGGCTTGCCGATTATGCGGAGCAGTTTGACGAGGAAGCTTTTCTGGCGAATCACGGCATGGAATGCTGCGAGTGCGGCTGCTGCAGTTATATCTGTCCGGCAAAACGGCCTCTGACCCAGGAAATTAAGTCCATGCGTAAAATACAGCTGGCAAAGAAGAAAAAGTAGGAGGAAGGGTATGAGCGAATTATTGAAAGTATCATCAAATCCACACATTCGTTCCAGAGTGACGACCAACGGCATCATGCTGGCTGTCATTGTCGCACTGATGCCTGCCGCCGGCTTTGGAATCTATAATTTCGGCCCCAGGGCGGCTGTCGTTATTCTGGTGACGATTGCCAGTACGGTTCTGACGGAGTTCCTGTTCGGGCTGTACAAAAAGAAAATGACTGTCACAGATCTTTCCGCGGTAGTAACAGGGCTTTTGCTTGCATTAAATCTGCCGGTAAGCATTCCGCTGTGGATGGCGGCTCTTGGCGGCGTGTTTGCAATCCTGGTTGTAAAAATGCTGTTCGGCGGCCTTGGACAGAATTTTATGAATCCGGCGCTGGCGGCAAGGTGTTTTCTGTTGATTTCCTTTCCTACAGCCATGACGGCCTTTGACTGTGACGCCTATACCGGGGCAACGCCTCTGGCGGTGTTAAAGGAGGGAGGCCAGGTCAATGTGATGGACATGGTAATCGGGCGTACTTCGGGTACTATCGGCGAGACCTCCGTCATAGCATTGGTTATCGGGGCATGTATTCTGATTTTATTGGGAATTATTGATTTACGGATACCCGGAAGCTACATAGTTACCTTTGTGGTATTTCTGACGGTAGTGAATCTGGCGAAGGGACAGTGGATTTCACCGGCGTATCTTACGGCGCAGCTGTCAGGCGGCGGGCTGATGTTGGGCGCTTTCTTCATGGCTACGGACTATGTGACCAGACCCATCACCGTCCGGGGACAGTATCTGTTCGGAATTTTTCTGGGACTGATGACCGGCGTGTTCCGGGTGTTCGGCTCCGGGGCGGAGGGCGTCTCCTACGCCATTATCCTGGGGAATCTGCTGGTGCCGCTGATTGAGAGAATAACGAAGCCTACAGCCTTCGGATACGGGAAGGGAGGCAGACGTCGTGAAAAATAAAAATGATGTTTCTACCATGCTGAAAGAGGCGGGGATTCTGTTCTGTATTACGCTGCTTGCGGGACTTCTGCTGGGGTTTGTCTATGAACTGACGAAAGAGCCCAGACGGATTCAACAGGAAAAGGCTGTTCAGGAAGCGTGTATAGCGGTGTTCCCTAAAGCGGCGGAGCAGGGCATTGAACTGCAGTTTGAGGATACAGGCTATGTGCCGGATGAGGCTCTTGCCGCCGAGCTGGCGGAGAACAATGTGAAAATCGGCACGGTATTTGCAGCCTATCACAGCGGCGCGCTCTACGGGTATGTGGTGGAGTCCGTGTCCACCAAGGGCTATGGCGGCAGTATTGTACTCTATGTGGGTGTGGGAATTGACGGGACGGTGAACGGCGTATCCATCACAGAGATTTCCGAGACAGCAGGGCTGGGCATGGAGGCCCCCAATGTGCTGACGCCACAGTTTGCAGGGAAAAAGGTGGAGAGCTTTGTCTTTACCAAAACCGGTGCGGCGGCTGAAAATGAGGTGGACGCCATCAGCGGCGCAACCATTACCACCAGGGCTGTCACCAATGCGGCAAACGGCGGGCTGAAAACAGCTTTGATACTGTTGGGGGGAGGTGCTGTCAATGAATAAGGCTGCGGAAAGGCTTTACAACGGTTTTATTAAGGAAAATCCCACTTTTGTGCTGATGCTGGGCATGTGCCCTACGCTGGCCGTTACTACGTCGGCCGTCAACGGATTGGGCATGGGCCTGACTACCATGGTGGTGCTGGCGCTGAGCAATCTGTTTATCTCTCTGTTGAGAAAAATGATTCCAAACCGGGTGCGTATTCCTGCGTTTATTGTAATCATTGCATCCTTTGTCACCATTGTGCAGCTGTTATTGGAGGCGTATCTGCCTTTTCTGAACAAGGCGCTGGGGGTTTACATTCCTCTGATTGTGGTGAACTGTATTATCCTGGGACGGGCGGAGGCATACGCCTATTCCAATCCGCCCCTGGCCTCTCTGTTTGACGGTATCGGCATGGGCCTTGGCTTTTCCTTTGCGCTGACCTGTATCGGCGCGGTGCGTGAGCTGCTGGGGGCAGGGAAGCTTTTCGGGCTGGCTTTGCTGCCGGATTCCTTTGAACCCATACGGATATTCGGGCAGGCCCCGGGGGCATTTTTTGTGCTGGCCTGTCTGGTGGCGCTGCAGAATTATGTGAAGGAAAAGCGGAAGAAGGCGGGAAAGCCTTATGAAAAGATCGGATCCGGCTGCAGTGAGGATTGTATGAACTGTTCGGAGCAGGGCTGCACGAGACGTTTTTATGATGAAAGCGTACAGGTCACGGATTTGGAAAAGGAGGGGAAATAGATGGTTGCCGTGGGAATTCATAAGATAGGAGAGTTTTTGCTGCTGCTTGTCAGCACATCCCTGGTGAGCAATGTTGTCCTCAGCCAGTTTCTGGGGCTGTGTCCTTTCCTGGGAGTGTCCAAAAAGGTGAAGACCGCAGGGGGCATGGGCGTGGCGGTTATCTTTGTCATTACCCTGGCCAGTGCCGTGGCGGGAGTCATTAATAAGTTTGTGTTGATTAAATTCAACGTACAATATCTGGATACCATTGTGTTTATTCTGGTGATTGCCGCGCTGGTGCAGTTTGTGGAAATGTTTTTGAAAAAGGCGATGCCTTCCCTTTACGAGGCGCTGGGGGTGTATCTGCCCCTGATTACCACCAACTGTGCGGTGCTTGGGGTGGCTATCAGCAACGAGCAGGCGGAGTATGGAATCGGCATGGGGACGTTGGTAGGTTTTGGCACGGCGCTGGGCTTTACCATTGCCATTGTGATTCTGGCGGGCATCCGTGAGAAGACAGCCTGTAATGATGTGCCGGAGTCCTTTAAGGGGATGCCCATGGTGCTGCTGACCGCAGGTTTAATGGCAATCGCTTTTATCGGCTTTTCCGGGCTGTCCGGAGCAATGTAGAGAGGAGGTTGACACATGAGCGGGATAGGAATTCTTACGGCCACCACAGTGGTGGGTGCGGTTGGTATCTTTGTGGGCCTCTTTCTGGGTGTTGCGGGTATCCGGTTCAAGGTAAAGGTTGACGAGAAGGAAGAGGCAGTGCTGGGGGCGCTGCCCGGAAATAACTGCGGCGGCTGCGGATTCGCAGGCTGTTCCGGCCTGGCGGCGGCAATCGCAAAGGGCGAAGCGCCGGTGAACGCCTGCCCGGTAGGCGGTGACCCGGTAGGGAAAAAGATTGCGGAAATCATGGGTGTGGAAGCGGAGAGTACAGAGCGGCAGGTGGCTTTTGTGGCCTGCCAGGGAGACTGTGAGAAGGCTAAGAAGGATTACGATTATTACGGCATAGAGGACTGCAGGATGATGGGCTTTGTACCCGGAGGCGGGCCAAAGTCCTGTAACAGCGGCTGTCTGGGCTTCGGCACCTGTGCAAAGGTCTGTCCCTTTGACGCTATTCGTGTGGTAAACGGCGTTGCAGTGGTGGATAAGGAAAAATGCAAAGCCTGCGGTAAGTGTATTGCCATCTGCCCCAAGAAGCTGATTTCCCTGGTGCCCTATAAGGCAAAGCTGGCGGTGGCTTGTCATTCCGCAGATAAGGGGCCGGTTACCATGAAAGCCTGCCAGACGGGCTGTATCGGCTGTGGCATCTGTGTGAAAAATTGTCCCGCCCAGGCGGTGAAGGTGACGGATTTCCATGCGGCGATTGACCAGGAGAAATGTACGGGCTGCGGCGCCTGTGCGGAAAAGTGCCCGAAGAAAGCGATTGTGAAACTATGAAACTGCGCGATGATTTTGAAGAGCGCTCCGGTATGACTCCCACCGTAGTCATGACCATTGTAGCGGTGACAGTGTTTGTTGCCGTTATACTGGTGGTTGTGCTCCTGTTAAACAGCGGAGGCAGGAGAAACGGTCCGGGGACGCAGAGCGGAGCAAATCCGTCGGAGAATACGTCTCCCGTTATTTTGGCGTCGGAGTCGGATCCCGTTCCTACAGGGAGCGGCCTGCATCCCGACGATTTTGACTTCTGGGACAAATATCCTCCGAAGGAAGAGGAAACGCCGCCTCCTCAGGAATCGGGGGAGCCGGAGAAGGTGGAGAATGACCCGGCCACGGACGGAAAGCATACGCTGGTGGTGGACGGGAACGGCAAGGAGGAGTGGGTGCTGATCAGTCCCTATCTTCCCAAGCATGAGTATGATTTTACCAGGCTGGTCTGCCAGTCCGACAGAATGAAATATTATGAGAACGGCAAGCAGGTATCCTTTGTGGGAGTAGACGTTTCAAAGCTTCAGGACTATATTGACTTTGTGAAAGTGAAGAAGGCGGGAATTAATTTTGTCATGATTCGCGTAGGCGCAAGAGGATATGGTACGGGGCAGTTGATTGTGGATGAATATTTCAGCGAAAATATAAAGCGCGCAACGGACGCGGGCCTGGATGTGGGCGTCTACTTTTACTCTCAGGCCATTACGGAGGCGGAGGCCATAGAAGAGGCAAATCTGGTTCTGGAAAATCTGGGAGAGTATGCCATTTCCTATCCGGTGGCCTACGATATGGAGCTGGTGCCCAACGACAGCGCACGGATTGACGATCTGAGCAAGTCGGAGCGCACAAAGATTACAAAAGCGTTTCTGGATACCATAGAGAATGCGGGACATAAGACGGTCATATACGGAAACAAGGAGTGGCTGATTAAAAAAATTGATATGTCCAAGCTGACAGCCTATGACGTCTGGCTGGCCCAGGAAGCGGATATCCCTGATTATCCCTATAAATTTACCATGTGGCAATATAATACCCAGGGCTCCGTGGACGGAATAGCCGGGCCGGTGAATCTGAACGTCAGCTTTATTGACTATGCGGAGAAATAAGCCAAGCATGAGCGGAGCCGTTTCGGGCGCTCCGCGCTTCCGGCTTCGGCCGGAAAGGCAGCGCGGTCTCAGCCGGGCCGGTACTCCAGGATCTTCCGGGAAATCTGCAGGGAAGAATAGATTTCCGCATATTTGCTGGGGGAGAGATTTTCGATATAATTTGGCAGAAACTTTTTCTCCAGGCCGTTTTTGTGCAGTACGTCTATGGCCTTGTTATAAGCGATTGCCGCTGTGATTTCATCATCATAGCGCCCTACGATATAGTTTCCACGGATATGAATGCGGACAGTAAAAAAATACTGTCCGTTTTTCTGTTCGGAAGCAACGCCGTGATAGATGTTCAGAATTTCCAGATTTTCACGCCGGAAATCATCGGAATCTCCGTTGATAAAACGGTAATCCCGTCCCTCCCTGGCATAGGGCTTAATGCCGTATCTGGAAACAATGCTGACCTGCAGGCCGTAATCCGCCACAAAATAATGGTTTCCCCGGCGCATGATTTTGTGGGAGGAATAGTAGAACAAATCATCCGGATCAAATTTCAGCACCCGGGAGGGGGACAGGTAATAATAAAACATTTTTTTGCCTATGTAGATGGGATTGCCGAAATAGAGGCCGTTGTCCCGGAAGTTGGCGAGACAGACCCATTTTTCAAAGGGAAGTCCGCTTTCCTCCGTATAGGACTCCGGCGTACAGGAGACGTCCGCCAGAATACGGCGGCCCTCCAGGTAAGCGGCATGGGCTTCCTCCGGAGCGGAAAAGCTGCCCAGGCTGATATGCTTTCCCCTGTAAGTGAGTGAGGCACGGAAATAAGGCTCCCCGCTTTTCCTGAAAGCCGGGAAGACGCCCTCGCAATACTTCTGTTTCGCCGTGTCCGGCAGGGATGATTTTGACATGTCCGGGGTTCCTTTCCGCCGTTATTGTAACAACAGTATAACATTTAAGGCATATAACAGGCAACACTTTCATATATTTCTATTCAGGGACAGGCATGGAGTATGAAAGGACGGGATGTGTATATATGTATAGGAAGGCATTGAGCCTGTTATTGCTGTGTAATCTGATTATCCTGATGGGAATTGTCTGCGCCGTTGGAATTGCAAGGGCGGAACAGGATGTGGGGGGGCCGGCTCTGCTGCGGATGGAGGAACTGGAGATAAGGGCAGGCCGGTTGGGAGTGGGGATGGTTTCTGACAACAGAGCAGGCGTAGGAATCGGAATCGCAGATGTGGCTATATCAGAACAGCGGGTGGTGAATTACAGCCTGGTGGAACAGGGAGAGTACCGTTTTCTGGAGGAAGAGGAGCTGGAGGTGCTGCAGCGGATTGTGGAGGCAGAGGCAGGCAGCGAGGATGAGGACGGGAAGCTGCTGGTGGCAAACGTGGTGTTGAACCGGGTGGACAGCGACCGGTTTCCGGAGACGGTGACGGAGGTGGTATTTCAGCAGTCGAAGGGTGTATCACAGTTTTCGCCGGCAGCCAGCGGGAGAATTTATTCCGTGAAGGTCAGTGAGGAGACCGTGGCGGCGGTGGAGCGGGCTTTGGCGGGAGAGGATATTTCCCAGGGAGCGCTGTTCTTTGCATCCAGAAGGTATGCCAGCAGCAGTAAAATGAGATGGTTTGATGAAAAACTGACCTTTCTGTTCCGCCACGGCGGCCATGAATTCTATAAGTAACAGTACGGCAGCATTTTGTATGGCAGACTCAAGCATAAAAACACTTGCCATGGGGAAATATTTATGGGATAATGATTCATGGCATGGAGCGTTCGGAAGAGCGACACTATGGGATGTTTTGCGGCACTTTGAGGATGAAGGACGGTAGAATGGACAATAATAAGTCATGGAGCAGCATTGGGAATGAGATCCGGGATGCTGTTGAGGAGGCGTTAAAGACAGGCAATTTCGAGAACCTGGATGACACTGTATGTGATGCGCTGTCGGATGTAGCCAGAGGTGTGACGTCAAAGGTGAAACAGGCTGTCTCAGGCATCACCGGCGAGAATCAGACGGCAAAATGGGAAAATGCCACCAGACAGCGCAAACAGGCACAGGAGCAGCAGATGCAGGAGCAGCAGGCCAGACAGGCGGAGCTTGTCAGACAGCGGGCGCCCTTCCGCAGGGTAGGACGGGTTTCCAGCATACTGTACAAGGTGTTTGGCGGTATCGGAACCGGCGTTATGGGAATTCTTTCCGCGGTTTTTTTGGGGATAAGCCTTGCAAACGGCGGAGGCTGGTGGATCACTTTTTCGATGCTCGCTCTGGTGCTGGCGTTTTTTGTCGGAATGGTGGGCGTGGGCTGTAAACAGAAAAAAAGGCTGGAGCGGGCGGAAAAATATCTGGAGCTGGCAGGGAATAACCACTATATTAACGTGGAGGATCTGGCGCTTCACACCAACGCAGCACCCCAGTTTGTACTGAAGGAAATCCGGAAGATGCTGACGGCGGGACACTTCCCGCAGGGGCATCTGGACATCGGAGGAAGCTGCCTGATGCTGGACGACAGGATATACAGAGAATATCTGGATCTGGAAAAGCAGAGAAAGATACAGGAGCGGGAGCAGCGGGCCCAGGAGCTTCGGAATGCCGCGGCGGGAAATGTCCGGAGCAATACAGCCCGGGACGCCGATTCGCAGGGAGCGGTCCAGGGCAGTGCAGGCAGCGATGACGCTGAACTGAATGCCATGATAGCGGAGGGCCAGGAGTGTATCCGCAGGCTGCGGGATATGAATGACAATATTCCGGGGGAAGAAATTTCCGCCAAGCTGTTCCGGCTGGAAAATCTGCTGAAGGAGATTTTTGAGGGCTTGAGGGAGCATCCGGAGCAGCGGCGTCAGATGCAGAAATTTATGAATTATTATCTGCCCACCACCATAAAGCTGGTGGAAGCATATGAGGAATTTGACAGCTCCGGTTCCCGGAGCCGGGAGATTATTGAGGCAAAGACAGAGATTGAAAAGACGCTGGATACCATTAACAGCGCCTTCGAGGAACTGCTTGGCAGAATGCTCCGGGACACGGCCTTTGACGTGACTGCGGACGCCCAGGTGCTGCAGACCATGCTGGCGAAGGAGGGTCTGGCAGGCCAGGATATTTTTGCGAGAGAGCGGGAGCCGGAAAAGGTTCCCAGATGAAATATTGTTTCACATAAGGAGGATACATAGATGGACAATCTTGATGAAATGCTGAAGGAGGCGCCTGTGCTTACGTTTGAACCGGTGCCTGACACAAAGCCCCAGGCGCCTGCGCAGATGCCGGGCAGCGGGTCTTCCGGATCGGCTGAGATTGCGGAGGAGGCCGGTGTGCAGCTCACGCCGGAGGAGCAGAAGATGGTGGATGATTTTGCCGCCCGGATTGATATTACCAACACGCAGCAGGTGCTTCAGTACGGTGCAGGCTGCCAGAAAAAAATCGCAGATTTTTCCGAGACGGCTCTGGGAAGCGTACGCACCAAGGATATGGGAGAGGTTGGCGAGATGCTGACCCAGGTGGTTTCCGAGTTAAGGTCTATTGAGGACGGGGACGAGAACAAGGGCTTTTTCGGAATGTTCAAAAAGAAGGCAAATCAGCTGGCGGACATGAAGGCCAAATACGACAAGGCGGAGGTCAATGTAAACAAAATCAGCGACGCGCTGGAAGCCCATCAGCGCACGCTGCTGAAGGATGTTGTCACGCTGGACAAAATGTATGAGTTGAACCTGAACTATTTCAAGGAATTGTCCATGTACATTCTGGCAGGAAAGAAGAAGCTGAAGGAGGCGCAGGAGGTTCAGCTTCCGGCTATGGTGGCGAAGGCAGAGGCCAGCAGGCTGCCGGAGGATACCCAGGCGGCCAGGGACTATGCGGAAATGTGCAACCGCTTTGAAAAGAAAATTCACGATCTGGAGCTGACCAGAACCGTATCTTTGCAGATGGCGCCTCAGATTCGCCTGATTCAGAACAACGACACGGTGATGAGCGATAAGATTCAGTCCACTCTGGTAAACACCATTCCCCTGTGGAAGAGCCAGATGGTGATTGCCATTGGCTTAAATCACTCTACTGACGCGGCGAAGGCCCAGCGGGAGGTCAGCAACATGACCAACGAGCTGTTGAAAAAGAATGCAGAGAACCTGAAGGTGGCTACGATTGAGACCGCGCGAGAGAGCGAGAGAGGCATCGTGGATATAGAAACCTTAAAGACCACCAACCAGACGCTGATTACCACCTTAGACGAGGTGCTGAAGATTCAGCAGGAGGGCAGGGAGAAGAGAAGAAGCGCGGAGGCGGAGCTGCAGAAGCTGGAAAGCGATATGCGGAACAAGCTGCTGGAGATGAGCACAGCTTTGCCGGCTCAGGGCTGATCCCGGGAAAGGCTTTAAAAAGACGGATAGAAGGCCTGCACTGTAAAAGGCGGTGCAGGCGTAAAATTGAGGAGAAAGCAAAATGGAAGTATTATACAGCAGTACAAGGAGTAAAAGTGCCCCTGTAAAGGCCTCTGAGGCGATATTGAAAGGACTGGCGGAGGATGGAGGACTGTTTGTCCCCGACCATATTCCGGCCCTGGATAAGAGTCTGGAGGAACTGTCCGAAATGGATTACCGCCAGGTGGCCTATGAGGTTATGAAGCTGTTTCTCACGGATTTCACGGAGGAAGAGCTTAAGGGCTGCATTGAAAAAGCATATGATTCCAAGTTTGACACGGAGGTCATAGCCCCCCTTGCGGAGGCGGAGGGGGCCTGGTATCTGGAGTTGTTTCACGGGGCTACCATTGCCTTTAAGGATATGGCGCTGTCCATTCTGCCTCATCTGATGATTACCTCCGCCGGAAAGAATCATGTTGAAAACGAGATTGTAATTTTGACGGCCACCTCCGGAGACACAGGCAAGGCGGCGCTGGCGGGCTTTGCGGATGTGAAGGGCACAAGGATCATTGTGTTTTATCCGAAGAACGGCGTCAGCCCCATTCAGGAGAAGCAGATGGTGACCCAGAAGGGGGGCAATACCCTTGTAGTGGGCATTCACGGCAATTTTGACGACGCCCAGACAGGGGTAAAAAAGCTTTTTTCCGACAAGGAACTGGCAAGGGAGCTGGACGAAAAGGGCTTTCAGTTTTCCTCCGCCAACTCTATTAATATAGGCAGGCTTGTTCCCCAGATCTGCTATTATGTGTATGCCTACGGGACGCTGCTCAGGGAGGGGAAAATCGAGCCCGGAGAAAAGATAAATGTGACCGTGCCCACAGGAAACTTCGGCAATATTCTTGCGGCGTTTTACGCAAAAAATATGGGGCTTCCCATTGGCCGGTTAATCTGTGCCTCCAATGAAAACAGAGTGCTATATGACTTTTTCCGCACCGGCACCTACGACAGGAACCGGGAGTTTATGCTGACAAGCTCTCCCTCCATGGATATTCTGATTTCCAGTAATCTGGAGCGTCTGATTTACCGTATCGCAGGAAACGACGCGGATAAAAACAGAGAGCTGATGGCTGCGCTGACCGGGCAGGGGAAATATGAGATTACAGAGGAAATGAAAAAGGCGCTGGGAGATTTTTACGGGGCCTATGCCGACGAGGAGGAGACCGGGGCGGAAATCCGGCGGCTTTACCGGGCCTGCGGCTATGTGATTGATACTCATACGGCTGTTGCCAGTGCGGTATACCAAAAATATTTAAAGGAGACCGGTGACAGGACCAAGACCGTGATAGCGTCTACGGCAAGCCCTTTCAAGTTTACCAGAAGCGTCATGAGGGCCATAGATTCCGGGTATGATTCCATGGGTGACTTTGAACTGGCGGACGAGCTTGCGAAGCTTGCGGGCGTAACGGTGCCTCCTGCCATCGAGGAAATCAGGACAGCGCCGGTGCTGCATGATGTGCAGTGTCAGGTGGGGCAGATGAAGGATGTGGTGAGGGAATTTTTGAAGTAACAGTTCAGCTATAAAATGATATGTAATCAGTGCGTGGGCGCTTGCGCACAAAGCACGGCTTACAT
>JAMPFR010000007.1 GCA_023664365.1 Acetatifactor muris
CAACTTCTTTGTTATCTATTCCTATTATACACAGCAATCCGGCAAATTACAATAAAGCATTCTCCTTCCCTTTGCTGTTTTTTTATTCTTTCAAGATAACCAGTTTATTCGGATAACACTCTACCCTGACACTGCATCCGGCTTCAAATCCGCACTGCTCCAGCCAGTTCCCCTGCAAAACAATCTGCGGAATCATCTTTCCTCTGCTTGTTGTGGCTGCATCGGCTTTTATAATTGCAGAGTTCCATAAAATCTCGTTTTCCCTGTGTTTCTTTATCATACCTAGCTTTCCGGAATAATTGCTGCCTGTTTTTATACAAGAACCCGGACAACATCCAGAAGTTGTTTAATTCTTATTCTCTTTATTTCACATGAACATACATACCCTTTCGCACTTACTTGTGATACGGCTCTCCGTTTATAATACGGAATGCTCGGTAAAGCTGCTCCGTCAGGAGCACCCGCATAAGCTGGTGCGGAAAAGTCATGTCCGAAAAACTCAGGCTCATGTTCGAACGCCTGCATACATCCTCATGCAGGCCGAGAGAGCCTCCTATAATAAAGGCAATGTGGCTGGTTCCGCCGATTGTCAGCTTTTCCAGCCACTGTGCCAGACCCCGGGAGGAAAGCTTTCTGCCGCCGATTTCCAATGTGCAGACATAGGCGTCCTCCTTCAGCTTTTCTAAAATCCTTCTGCCTTCCCTGGCCTTAATCTGTTCCTCCATAACAGGGCTTGCGCCCTCCGGCGTCCTTTCATCCGGCACCTCGATAATCTCCGGCTTACAATATCTGCCCAGACGCTTTACATATTCCTCCACAGCCTCCCGATAAAAGCTCTCCTTTAATTTTCCCACGCATACTATGGAAATTTTCATTCCGCCCTTTCTCCGAAAATCCTGTCATAGATGTAATCGTCAATAAACTGTTCCAGGAATCCCTGATTTAAATTCACAAACTGGTGGTTCAGTTTTTCCCTGATACAGGCGGAACGCCTGAAATATGCCACTTCATCTGCTATTCCCTCCGCGCAGACTTCAGCGTCAATTTCCTCTGCCTTCAGGTTTTCCCCGCACCAGTCCAAAAGCGTCTGCCGGAGGGAATTTTCGGACTCCGCCTTTTTCTCAAAGATTCTGGCGTTTTTCATAGATACTATGCCCGCCACCACAAACAGAATAAAGATTGCTCCCATAACGCCGTAAAACAGATAGGGATTGCCCAGACGCAGGGGCAGAACTCCTGCCGCTCCCAGCACCACTGCAATCAGACCCACAATCCCAAGCCCCAACAGCACCCATGCCGAAGAGCGATTATCGCTAGCCCGCTCAGAGCTGTCCTGATACAGGCCGTCGGTTCTCCCCTGCCTGCCGTCCTTTTTACCGTCCGTGTATGTAACAGCCGCATCTGCCGGCTCTTCTGCGGAATCCGCCGCAGATTCCCCTGACGAAAAACCGTCTGCCCACGGGATTTCCTCCTGCAATTCCCCGTCGGAATCGGCTTCCCACTCCTCCCGGTATGCGGCTTCGGCCCCTTCCTTCGGCTCTTCCCGCACCAGCTGGCTGCCGCAGTCTGCACAGACTGTAAACCCTTCCCTGTACTCCGTCTTACATTTAGGACACCATGGCATAGTATTTTACCTTCTTTCGTCTATCCCTTTCGCCGCCTTGCCTGCGCCTCATAGCAACCTATGGGCGCCGGATTACTTGCTGCTCAGGTATTCGTCTATCCCTTTTGCTGCCGCCTTGCCTGCGCCTCATAGCAACCTATGGGCGCCGGATTACTTGCCGCTTAAGTATTCATCTATCCCTTTCGCTGCCGCCTTGCCTGCGCCCATAGCTAGGATGACGGTAGCCGCGCCGGTAACCGCGTCGCCTCCGGCGTATACGCCTTCCTTGCTGGTCCGGCCGTTCTCCTCCTCCGCCACGATACACTTCCACTTATTGGTCTCTAATCCTTCTGTGGTGGAAGAAATCAGAGGATTGGGGGATGTGCCAAGAGACATGATAACCGTATCCAGTTCCATGGTAAACTCGGAATCCGGTATCTCCACAGGACGGCGGCGTCCGGATGCATCCGGCTCTCCCAGCTCCATCCGGATACACTTCATACCGGTGACCCAGCCCTTTTCGTCAGCCAGAATTTCCGTGGGATTCGTCAGCAGGTCAAAAATAATGCCCTCCTCCTTTGCATGGTGAACCTCCTCCACCCTCGCAGGCAACTCCTCCTCGCTGCGGCGGTATACGATATGTACCTCCGCTCCCAGGCGCAGAGCAGTCCTGGCCGCATCCATAGCCACGTTTCCGCCGCCCACTACGGCTACCTTTCTGCTCCTCATAATAGGCGTGTTGGAATTCTCATCAAAGGCCTTCATCAGGTTGCTTCTGGTCAGATACTCGTTTGCGGAAAACACCCCGTTTGCATTCTCTCCGGGGATCCCCATAAACTTGGGCAGTCCTGCGCCGGAACCGATAAACACGGCGTCAAAGCCCTCCTCCCCGATCAACTCGTCAATGGTGACGGACTTGCCCACCACCACATTGGTCTCAATCTTTACACCCAGAGACTTTACATTTTCAATTTCCTTCGCCACCACGTCCTGTTTCGGCAGACGGAACTCGGGAATCCCGTAGACCAGCACGCCGCCGGGTTCATGCAGCGCCTCGAAAATCGTCACCTCATACCCCAGCTTTGCCAGATCTCCCGCACAGGTCAGACCTGCAGGGCCGGAACCGATAACCGCAACCTTTTTGCCGTTCTTCTCACTTGCCCCCGCCGGCTTGATTCCCTTTTCCCTGGCCCAGTCAGCCACAAAGCGCTCCAGCTTTCCAATGGAAATAGGATCTCCCTTGATGCCGCGGATACATTTTCCCTCGCACTGGCTTTCCTGCGGGCATACCCGTCCGCAGACAGCAGGCAGGGCGCTGGATTTGCTGATAATCTGATAGGCTTCCTCAATATTCCCTGCCTTTACCTGCTCGATAAAGCCGGGAATGTCAATTGCCACAGGGCATCCCTTAATACACTGCGCATTTTTACAGTTAATACACCTGGCAGCCTCCGCCCGGGCCTCCTCCTGATTATATCCCAGACAAACCTCCCGGAAGTTTGCAGCGCGTTCTTTTGCGTCCTGTTCTCTCACAGGAATCTTGGTCAAAACGTCCATTCTTGTTTCCTCCATTCTCTTATTCCCGTCCCGGGAAATATTTCTGAATCTTATTCTCCTGAGGGAATTCCCCTTATCGCCGGATCCACGATCTCATCCACAGTGGGTTCCGGAGGGAGCCCCACCAATGTGGGATAATAGATCAAATCAGTTTCTCCAACCTATGTAAGTCAGCAATTCCCGCAACCGCCGTGGTGGGTATCGCCCTCTTCCAGCTTCAGCATGGCTCTGCCCTCCGCTGTCTTATACATCTGCTGGCGTCTCATGGCTTCGTCAAAATTCACTGCATGACCGTCGAACTCAGGGCCGTCCACACAGGCAAATTTCACCTTCCCGTCCACCGTCACACGGCAGGCGCCGCACATTCCCGTTCCGTCCACCATTATGGGATTCAGGCTGACAATGGTAGGGATATTCAGTTCCTTCGTCAGAAGGCATACAAATTTCATCATAATCATAGGGCCGATAGCAATACACACATCATACTCTTTGCCCTCTGCCACCAAATCCTTAATGGTCTGAGTCACCATTCCGCTTCTGCCATAGGAACCGTCATCCGTGGTGACATAAAGATTTCCGGCAACCGCCTCCATCTCCTTCTCCAGAATCAAAAGCTCCTTTGTCTTGCTTCCCACAATCACATCCGCACCCACGCCGTTTTCATGGAGCCATTTGACCTGGGGATACACGGGAGCCGCCCCCACTCCCCCGGCCACAAACAGAATCCTTTTCTTTTTCAGCTCCTCCGGCGCCTCATTTACCAGCTCGGAAGCACAGCCCAAGGGCCCCACAAAATCATGGAAGAAGTCTCCCTCCTGCAGTGCCGCCATCATTTTGGTGGCCGCACCCACGCACTGGAACACAATGGTGACCGTTCCCTTCTCCCTGTCATAGTCACAGATTGTCAGAGGGATCCGTTCTCCCTCCTCATCCATTCTGACAATTACAAACTGTCCCGGCAGGCAGGCCTTCGCCACCCGCTTTGCCTCCACCTCCATCAGATAAATGTTTGCGGTAAGCTCTTCTCTTTTTACAATCTTATACATAATCCACCTCTTTTTATTTGATTCAGAACAGCCCTGTGATTACGCCGTCCTCATTTACATCTATTCCGTAAGCCGTCGGTTTCTTAGACAGCCCCGGCATGGTCACCACATCTCCCGTCAGCGCCACTACGAACCCTGCGCCTGCCGCCACATAAGCCTCTCTCACATAAAGCTCAAAGCCCTCCGGCCTGCCGAGCAGCTTGGGGTCGTCGGAAAGGGAATACTGGTTCTTCGCCATGCACACCGGTAAATTGCCAAAGCCCATTTCCGTAATTTTCTGCAGCTCCTTTTTGGCTCCCGCAGAAAAGTTCACGCTGCCGGCTCCGTAAATTTCAACTGCTACCCTTGAAATCTTTTCCTCCAGGGACAAACTATCCTCATAAAGCACATGAAAATCACTTGTTTTTGTCTCCAGCGTTTTCAGTACCTTCTCAGCCAGAGGGATTCCGCCCTCACCTCCCTTCTCCCACACCTGGGACAGAGCAAATTCACAGCCTCTCGATTCGCAGAAGCTCCTGACAAAATCCGTCTCCGCCCGGGTGTCCGTCACAAAGGAATTCAACGTCACCACCACGGGTATTCCGTACTTCTGCAGATTTTCAATATGCTTCTCCAGATTCACGATTCCCTTTTTCAGCGCCTCCAGATCTTCGGAATTTAAGTCCGCCTTTGCAACGCCACCGTTATACTTCAGCGCTCTGACCGTTGCCACCAGTACCGCCGCGTCCGGTTTTAAATCCGCAATACGGCACTTGATGTCAAAGAATTTCTCCGCCCCCAAATCCGCGCCGAAGCCGGCCTCCGTAATGCAGTAATCCGCCATCCGCATTGCCGCCCGGGTGGCTCGCACGGAGTTACAGCCATGGGCAATATTGGCAAAAGGCCCCCCATGTACCAGCGCCGGCGTCTGCTCCAGGGTCTGAATCAGATTGGGCTTCATGGCGTCCTTCAAAAGCGCCGCCATGGCCCCTACTGCGTTCAAATCTCCTGCCGTAACAGGTTCCCCCGCCACATTATATGCAACAATAATGCGGGCAAGTCTGGCCTTCAGATCCTGCATATTCTCCGCCAGGCAGAGAATCGCCATGATCTCGCTTGCCACCGTAATGACAAAATGGTCTTCCCGCACCACGCCGTCCGCCTTTTTCCCCAGGCCCACCACAATGTTGCGCAGCACTCTGTCGTTCATATCCATACAGCGTTTCCATACGATCTGCCTGGTGTCAATCTGCAGCTCGTTTCCCTGCTGAATATGATTATCCAGCAGAGCCGCCAGCAGATTGTTGGCTGAGGTAATGGCATGAAAGTCCCCTGTGAAATGCAGGTTCAAATCCTCCATGGGAACCACCTGGGCGTATCCTCCCCCCGCAGCGCCTCCCTTGATACCGAAGCAGGGCCCCAGAGAAGGCTCTCTGAGAGCAATTACCGCCTTTTTCCCAAGCTTTCCGAAAGCCTCCCCCAATCCTACGCTGGTGGTTGTCTTTCCCTCCCCCGCAGGCGTGGGGTTAATAGCCGTCACCAGAATCAGTTTCCCGTATGGCTTATCCTTTAAGCTGTCCAGATATTCTTCCGTCAGCTTTGCCTTATACCTGCCGTAAAATTCAAGCTCCTCCTGCCTGATTCCAAGCCCGGCCGCCACCTTTTCAATGGGCGCCATAACGGCTTCCTGGGCAATTTCAATGTCTGTCTTCATTCTCTGTTCTCCGTTCCTGCATAATCTCCTCTATCCGCCATTTTCCTTATCGGATGCCCCACGGTTCCTCTGCCTGCTGTTTTCCCTCACCGGATGCCCTAAGACTCCTCTATACTTCCCGGTATCCATGTCAGACGATCTCTTCTACCAACTGCTCAAATTGCTCCGGCCCCATCAATACCTTTCTGGGCTTCGTTCCCTCGCCTTTATCCACAACGCCGTACTCACAGAGCTGATCCATGATTCGCGCGGCACGGTTGAATCCGATTTTCAAAAGCCTCTGCAGCGCGCCGATGGACGCTTTATCCTGCTCAATGATAAATCTGCCCGCCTTCTCGAAAAATTCATCCAAATCCGCGTCGCCGCCCCCGGAGCCGCCCACGCCGCTTCCTATATTCAAAATTTTCTCTTCCACTTCCTCCGCATAGACATTGCCCAGCGCCTGGTTCTTCAGGAAATCCACCACATCCGAAACCTCCCTGTCGGATACAAAGGCTCCCTGAATACGGGCCGGCTTGGAATAGCCCTGGGGATAAAAGAGCATATCTCCCTTTCCCAGCAGCTTCTCCGCCCCGTTCATGTCAAGGATGGTACGGGAATCCACACCGCTGGAAACTGCAAATGCCACTCTGCTGGGCATATTTGCCTTAATCAGTCCGGTGATGACGTCCACACTGGGCCGCTGGGTGGCTATAATCAAATGAATGCCTGCCGCTCTCGCCAGCTGTGCCAGACGGCAGATAGACTCCTCCACCTCCCCCGGCGAAACCATCATCAAATCGGCAAGCTCGTCCACAATAATGACAATCTGGGGCATTTTTGCAGGCGCTTCCTCATCGCCGCCTTCCCGCATGGACTCCACCTTTTTATTATAGCCCTTCAAATCTCTTACATTAAAATCCGCAAATTTGCGGTAGCGATCCTCCATTTCAGACACGCCCCAGTGCAGCGCTGCGGACGCCTTTTTCGGGTCTGTCACCACAGGTATCAGCAGGTGGGGAATGCCGTTATATACGCTTAACTCCACCACCTTCGGATCCACCATAATCAGCTTTACGTCATCGGGATGTGCCTTGTACAGAATGCTCATAATCAGCGTATTGATGCACACCGACTTACCGGAGCCCGTTGCGCCTGCAATCAGCATATGGGGCATCTTTGCAATGTCCGCAACCACTGTCTGCCCGGCGATATCCTTGCCCACCGCAAAGGCAATGTTGGAGGGAAATTCCTTAAACTCTTTTGTCTCCAGCAAATCCCGCAGGGCCACCGTCATATTTTCCTTATTGGGCACCTCGATGCCCACCGCCGCCTTTCCCGGAATCGGCGCTTCAATACGGATGTCGGTAGCCGCCAGATTCAGTTTAATATCGTCTGCAAGCCCCACTATCTTTGACACCTTGACGCCTTGCTCCGGCTGCAGCTCATACCGGGTAACACTGGGCCCCTGACTGATATCCGTGACAGTCACTCTTACGCCGAAGGTGTTCAGCGTCTGCTGGAGGTGCATTGCCGTCTCCTTCAGTTCCCTGGTGGAATCTCCTGTAGCCGCCACACC
The DNA here is from genome assembly GCA_023664365.1 of Acetatifactor muris. Taxonomy (GTDB): domain Bacteria; phylum Bacillota; class Clostridia; order Lachnospirales; family Lachnospiraceae; genus Acetatifactor; species Acetatifactor muris_B. The sequence continues at coordinate 7,458 of JAMPFR010000007.1, forward strand.
CTTCTGCAGTCTGGACAGAGGGGGAAACATATACTTCTTTGGCGCTCTCTGCATATCCTTGACCGGCGGCGGGGACGCCGAAGGCCGCTCGGTTGCCCCGGAACGTTCCCCTGCTCCCTGACGGCCGAAGCCGGATGCCGCATGTATCCGCCCGGCTTCCCCCTCATTACCTTCCTTATGGATACGGATTGCCTGCAAATCACTTTCATAGGCAGCAGGCATGGGCTCCGGCTCTTCCCACAAATCATCCGCGGTATTTCCTTCCGGCTCCTCTGCCTCTTCCGGTTCCATATCGTTCAGGGATACCTGGTGCATACTTCTGATATGTACCTTTTCAAAGTCAAATCCTGCTGAAGAAGACGGCGTCCGTTCCTCTGCAAAACCCTCCGGCGCCTCTTCATACTCCTCGGAAAACATGATTTCATGTATATCATCCCGGTGCGTTTGCTCTTCCGGCTTCAGCAAGGTGGTATCCAGCATGACGCCGGAAACCTTTTTCTCCATGCGGAGAATTTTCTCGTTTTCTTTCGCCTCTGCCTTCAGCCTGCGCTGCTCTTCCTGCTCCTGACGTTTCTGCCGAGCGTTTTCCCTGCGGCGCTCTGCATCTTCTTTTCGGCGTCCTGCCTCTTCCCTGCGCTGTTCCGCAAGCTCTCTGCGGCGCTCCGCGTCTTCTCGGGAAAGCTCCCGCATACGGCTTCCGCCCTCCTTCACGCTTTTCAGCAGGGAGCGCTCCGTCACAAGAATCAGACTTATCACGGCACAGAGCAGAACCACCAGTACCGTTCCGATGGTGCCCAGATAATGCTGTAAAAGGAAGCTTATGCTGCCCCCCAGGACTCCTCCGCCGTTCTTCGCGTCCCGGCAGCTCTCATAAATTGTCTTTACGCTGTAATCTGCCATTCCGGCAGTGCCGCCCACTATCAAATCGCATACTGCCCCCAGCATGAGAAATAATACAAAACCCGCTGCCATCTTTCGCACCGCATTGGGATTCCCTTCATTGGCAAACCGAAAGGCTGCCGCAAGAAACAGGAGCACCGGCGCCGCATATGCGGTAAATCCGAATACACCAAAAAGGAAGCCGCTGACCGCGTCTCCCACAGGCCCGATAATACCGAAATTACAACAGAACAAAATAACCATCAGTACAAAAAGCGCGATCAGCCCAATCTCATGGAACAGTGCGCCGTCTCCGGCAGACGTCTGCATATCCTCCGCCTTATTTCCTGTCTTCCTGTTCTGTCCTCCCGATTTTACGCTTCCGGAATTCTTTCTATTTTGTGAAGATGATGTCTTTTTGCCGTTAGAAGCTGCCATCTGTCATCATACCCCTCTTACCTGTCCTCTTTCCGCTTATTATATAATGCCCTGATAAATTTTACAAGATTCATTTCTTTCCTTTCAGCACCCGCTTCACCTTTGCCGCCGCTTTTGACAAAAACGGCCGGGCAGGCCGAAGCCAAAGCCAGACAGCCGCCGGTATCCGGTAAAGGAGATTGCTTACGGAAAAGCATTTTCCCCTGCGCACCACCTGGCACAGAATCCCTTTGATTTGTTCCGCCCGCAGCGGGCCTTCCACCTCGCTCTGATTATCCCCCACCATATAGAAGCCCTCCGGTTTCCGCTTCCAGATACGGTGCAGCACCAGAATACTTCCCTCACGACGATAAAGCACTACATCCCCCCGCTTTAATTTCCTCGTCTCCACAGGAGCAATAACCGCCTCGTCCCTGCCGGGGACAAACAGGGGATACATACTGTAACCCTGGGGATGAATCCGAATGCTTTTTCCTTCCGAAAGCAAAGCCTCTATATCCACGCCTTTTCTCCCGTCGCCCTTCTTAGCCGTCTCCTTTTCTTCCATGATTGACCGTCCTGCCCCCTTGATTTATTGCGGATTTATCAAAAGTACTATAACAAATATTGATACGCTTGATAATACCTGTTGATCTGTTCTCCGGTGCACGCAAGATTATGCTCCCCATGATAATCCTCCAACACTTCCTTACTGATTAATAACTCCGGTAATACACAAGCATTTTTCGGATCACTCATTGTGAGCCGGGTATATTGTATCGCTCTATCCAAAAACATCTTTTTTTGTCCGGATCCGCTGAAAATCTCAACGCTCGTTTAACTTCATTTCCGATATTTACCATTTGCTGTACAAGACAAACCATTTTTCATCTAAAATAATCATTTTTTACATCTCCTCTCAGAAATTCCGTATCATCTCTTCGATCTCGCTCTCCTCAAGGCAGACGCACTGCCTGTCCCGTATGGCGTAAACTCTGCTGCACATACTTAAGACCGTGGGACGATGGGTCGTCAGAATGCAGGTACGGGGATAGGAATCCTTCAGGATATTCTGCAGAACTTTTCGCTCTGTAGCCACATCCAGCGCCGAAGTCGCCTCATCCATCAGCAGAATGGGAGATTTCCGGATCAGCGATCTGGCTATGGACAACCGCTGGGCCTGGCCTTCCGAAAAGCCGCCGCCCCGCTCGCCTACTTTTGCGTTGATTCCGTCACCCAGCCTGCTCACAAAGTCCCAGGCACAGGCCATCTTCAGGGCTTCCTCAATCTCCTCATCCGTGGCGTCCGGCTTCACGTTCCGCATGTTTTCCGCAATGGTACCTGAAAACATGGTATTCCCCTGGGGCACATAAGAAAACAGCTTTCTGGTGGAGGGGCTCATCTCCATCCTGTCCTCTCCCGAAAAAATGCAAATGCTTCCCTCCTTCGGAGAAATCAGAGAAAGCAGCAGCCGCAGCATGGTTGTCTTCCCTTCCCCGGAAGGCCCCACCAGTGCAATAATCTCATGAGGATGGGCCTCAATGGATGCGCCTGCAAAAACAGGATCGCCGCCGCGATAGGCATAGTCCACGTCCGTCAGCTGAAGGGACACCCCCTCCGCCCTGTGCCGTTCGCCAAACGCTGCCGCCTCCTCATCATGGCTGAAATCCTCCCGGGGCATTTCCACAATATCCATGAGCCGTCCTGCAGAGGTAGTCAGGCTGATGACGGAAGGCACCAGAGAAGTCAGATTATGCAGCGTTCCCGTCAGCGTTCCGGACAGGCTTAAGAATAATGTCATCGTACCATAGTCAATGGCGCCGCTCCACACCCGGTAAATGCCCCAGCCGTATGCCCCGTAGGAAACCAGCATGGATACCACAGACAACAGCAGCGACGTTCCCATGGACATCCGCTGGAACTCCAGCCGCATACTGATATAATCGGCCTGAAGACGCTTCAGCCTGCCTGTATAGAAGGGAATCAGATCAAAAGCTTTAATGGTCTGAATATTGGAAAATGTCTCCTGGTTAAAGCCGGACATCTTTGCCCCCATGGCGGCGCTGCGCTTGTTATTGTTCACCATGCGCCGCATAAGCGTCCTGGAAAGCAGCAGGCTCACCGGCATGCCTAAGAATGCAAAAACGGCGAAGGACACATCATTGGCAACCACCACCACAAAGGCGCTGATAAAGCGGAACAGGTAGATAATCAGGTTCGGGACAAAGTTTAAAACACCGTTGGAAATATTGGAGGCGTCGCTGCTCCAGCGGGTCAGCAGATCCCCGGTGTGGTACTGGGTCAGAGACTCCCAGTCCGTCACCAGTATCTTGGAAAAAATGTCGGACTTAATTTCCGAATCCACCCGCATACCAATCCAGGAAGAGGCATAATTGGCAATCTGGTTTACAATCGTGCTGCCTATCCCCAAGCCTATCATGGCCGCAAAGGTCTTCACCACTGCTCCCGCCTGAAAACCCGTGATGATATTTACCAAATCTCTGGAGACAAAGCTGGACAGCAGCGACACCACCGTCCCCACCAGCCCCAACAGGGTATAAAAAATCATGGCAAGCCAATAGTGGCGGGCATATTCATAGATCCACCGGGTCTGCCGCAGCATCTCCTGAATGCGTCCGGCCTTGATTCTTCCCATATAAAATTTTACCCGTTCCCGAACGCTCATGCCGTACCCTCTCGAAAAAACAGCATTACCTCACATAAGGGGGTAATGCTGTTTTAAAGTTTTTCAAATGTCGGTTCAATGTGCAATCAGTCAAATCCGCCCTGAACATTTACAGCATGAGTACAGGTTATGGTTGCACTCTCACAGGTAATTAACTTGGTTGTAGCTTCATCAGCAGCTTTTACCCACACCTTATATGTCATGTTGTCACCGGAATTATATGCGTTTGCATGTAATTGACGGGTAACAGTAACCTGCGTTCCGCTGAACGTACACGGAAATTCCGAATATGCATCCGTCACTGATGTGCTAAAAGTCAATGAGACTTTCGTTTGTGATGAAATATGTACCACATCCGTGGAATGCTTACAACTGATTTCAAAAACATGATGACTGCCGTTCCAATCTTGGACAGATTTTGCCTCCACGGTCCAACAGTCAGTACTCGTTTCTCCACTGGCCGTATATACGCCTTCTGCAACATCCTCATTTGCCAACACTACCGGCTTCTCATAATCTGTCATCTTTATCCCCTTCCTTCTCTATGCGCTACCAATATTTTTACCATGTATGCTGTCCGCAGTCATGGTTGCAGATTAATTGTGCACCCGAAACAGAAAGCCCGGCATCAGATTCCACAATAACATCTCCCAAGCCGATATTATCATAAGCATTATTATGATAAGCATAATCGATGGAAATACTTGAGGTTCCATCCCCTCCTGCCAAAGCTCCGTTAGAGCCTTTGTAGGTTACTGCCTGGTTAAAATAAAGCACAAGCGTCTGCTTTCCGCTGTGATGATTATCTCCTGCCGCATGTACCGCATTTACCTGAATCCGAAAATCTCCTCTTCCGGTTTCAGGAGTCTGATGAATATACGCCGTAACCGAATAGCAATCTGCTCCCACTCCTGCACCGCTTGCCGCATATACCCCTTCCGCGACATCTTCATTTGCCAGTATTACAGGCTTTTCATAGTTCAACATTTTAACCCTCTCCCTTCTTCCCTTACCATTCTCTTCAGGATTTTAAACACAACGCATAAAATCTCCAAACCATTACATATTCCAATCGGTTACAGGATCCTCCGGCTTATAACCCTTTTTCTCCCATGAAGGCTTTCTGTTGCCATTGTCAACATCATAAGAAGCCGCTTCACCCGAATCAATATAATGGGTTAATAAACCGCAGCCGTTATCCGTGTTTGCAGGACATCCAAGACATGCAAACTGCTGCTTATAACCGCGGGTTGTTCCGCCCCAATTAGAATAATCCGGTGCCTGCCAAACACCCATCATATATTGACTGTCACATTTAAGTCCGTTACCTGAAGTATCTCCGCTCGCCGCATATACCCCTTCTGCCACGTCCTCATTCGCCAGTATTACCGGCTTTTCATAATTTATCACCTTTACCCCTCCTTTCTCTTTTCTGCTGTTTCACCAACAAACAATTTTCTGTTTTCTTCCCGCCGAAACCTATAATGTTAGAAATATATTAACATATTGTAACAAAAAAAACAAGTAGCTTTCCTGAAATTGGTAAAGATTCTGCTGCCTTCTATCCGACGAAATATATAGGAAGCCCATTTTTAATGCGGGCAGTTTGAGTTATTATTTTCCTCTTAAACCTCTCCAACCATATTTCCAATAGCTTCTTCGACGGCAGCATTTAAACTTTTCCCATGCTCAATCGCATACACCGCAATGTTCCGATGCAGCTCCGGACTAATTCTAACATTAAAGGTTCCCTTATAAGGCTGCTCCGGCTGTACATTCCGCTCTCTGCAATCTTCCATGTATTCATCAATTACATTCTGAAAATCCTGCTCTAATTCTTTTACAGAACCTCCCTCATAAGATAATAATGATCTTATTCCAACAACTTTCCCAAAAAGGCAATTATCTTCTTTTGAATATTCCACTGTTCCATTATAGTTTCGATATGATAAAAGATTACTCATACTAATCCATCCTTTCTTAATTTTTCTATAACCTGATCCAGAATATACCGTTTTAATATTCCACTTGGATGTGGCCTATGAAAATTTATGACATCATAACCGCCATCCATTATAAATTTTACACCTGAACCTGTTCCACCCTCTTTCAATTTATATCCAAAATATGATAGCAACGATTCCATCTCATCAAATGTAAAATCTTTTGGTTTCTTCAATAATCTATCTATCAATTTATCTTTCTGACTCATAAGCAATTCTCCTTTATATATAATATATCACTTCTTCGGAATGTATGCAACTATTCTTAGTTGCTGATTTATATCAAGCAATTATTTTTCTGCATTCTTTGCCGTTATCCTGATGTTTGTCAGTCACGGGAATTCCTTTCGTACAGTCTTTCCTGAAATTGGTATAGATTCTGCTGTCTCCCATCCGTTGAATCATATATGGAACTCATTGACATATTTTCCTGCTTTGTGTATAATAATATTTATGAGTAGCGATACTCAAAAAAAGCGGTGTACCCTACCAATTAAGTGGGAGTTAAAAAAGCGGTGTACCCTGCCAACAAATGGGAGTTAAAAAAGCGGTGTACCCTACCAATTAAGTGGGAGTTAAAAAAGAGAAGGGCTGAGCCACAAAGTTCAGCCCTTCACCTTTGGAGAGAATACTATGAATTTTGCTTTTTACACAGTCGATACAACCTACTGTGATTTTTTAAGAAAGACGGATCTCCGTGTACCCTATACGATGGACCAAAAATCTATTCGTCCGTTTGTGGGTATTGTCTTTTCCGTAAATAGCTTTCACTATTATGCACCGCTTACATCTCCTAAGCACAAACATTTGCATATGAAAAATCAACTTGACTTTCTGAAAATCAAAGACGGCGAATGGGGCGCAATCAATTTCAACAACATGATACCCGTGCCGCCGGCATGCTTGACAAAGGTAGAATTCCGAATTCTGGAAACCGATACAAAACCCGATATTGATTACAAGAACCTGCTCTCCAATCAGCTTTCATGGTGTAACACCCACAAAGACACCATACTGAAACAGGCTGAAAAACTGTACAGCATGATTATACACAGAAAAGCTTGGAATACCTTGGCGGAACGTTGCTGCGATTTTACTCTTTGCGAACAACAATGTCTACTCTATGAAGAGGGCTTCAGCAAAACTTAATTATGTTTAATCAAACTGCTGTTGGAATTTCACCGGCTCCGCAATGCTCAACAATTTCTTCCAAAAAATGTATCGTTGAAAACCATCTGTTATCATTTTCCATTCAGATATTTTTATTCTCCAACAAAGAAATCCGAAACCGTAATGCTCAGCCCGCTGTATATGCCGACTGTTATTTCCTGACAAAAGGGTATAATCGCAGGCGCTGCATCCTCCTCATAGCGATATACTGTGGTAACTTCCTTCATAGGGTCAACAATCCAATACTCCCTGACGCCGGAATCCGAATAAAGCGCGTTTTTCGTGGAATAATCCATCTTACGGCTGGAAGGCGACACTACTTCAATGATAAAATCAGGTGCTCCCTTACAGCCACGTTCCGTAATCTTGCTCTTATCACAGATAATGGAAATATCCGGCTCCACCCAGTTGGTTTCCTCCGCATCCAAATTGACGGCAAAGGGACCCGGAATCACTTCACAGTCTCCCCTGTTTGCCTTAATATAATCCCTTATGGATCCGGCTAATTCCATAATAAGCTTCTGATGTGTAAAATTGGGCGGCGCCATGTCATAGAATCTGCCGTTTATTAACTCAGCTCTCTTTCCCTCCGGCAGATTCCGGTAATCCTCTGCTGTATATATTTTTTTCTCAGGCAAATCCATACACACCAATCTCCCTACTGCACCTTACTCCTCTTTTCAAAGAAATCGTCAATGCTCGCCTTGATCTCCTTCTCCGGCATGGTCTTTAACAGATACCCCTCCGGCTTCAGCGCGACCACCTTTTTAACACTCTCACGATCTCCTCTGCCGGTCAGGAAAAATACGGGGGTATCCGCCATATCTGTCTCCGAGCGAATCATCTCAAGGGCCTGCTTCCCGTCGCAGATGGGCATTTCATAATCCAACAGCACCAGATCCGGCCGGTTCAGCGCTATCTTTTTGATTGCAGATATGCTGGAGCTGGCTTCTATCACTTCATAATCACCGGAAAGCAGCTTGCTCATACTGGCACGCAGGAAATCCGAATCGTCCACCACAAGGATCTTGCGCTTTTCTCTGGCCTGTTCTTCCTTTTCTCTGTCCAGATAGTTATGAATGATGCCCATGGCGTGCTGTGCGTCGATGGCAGGGGAAAGCTTGCCGTTGACCGTACCTGAAGAGGTCGCATAGAATGCAAAATACCCTTTACCGGTGTCAAACAGCAGGCTGCACAGCTTCTCATCCCGCTCATAGGACTTCACAATCTGCTCATGGGTCAGCAGACTCTCCTTCTCCAATGTCAGCAGATCTATAGCCGGAAAGCTCTCCCTGACCTGCTCCAGAAACTGACGCGCCACATACCGGATCACATTAATCACCATATCGTCAACTCTCGGATATTCCACATTCAATATCTTGCCCACCACGCTGAGCACAAAGCGCTCCTCCATAATGAGGGTCACTTCCCACTTGTTTTTCTGCCCTCCCCGGTAGCAGAAACGGCAGCAGATCATCTTGCCGAAATTCTCCCCGGCATACTGCTCACTGATTAGCTTTGCATTAAAGCCCACTACCTCTCGGGTCAGCTGCATAATCACCGTCTCAAGCGCCTCTATCTCTTTTCCCGGCAGAAGCTTCACAGTCCTGCCGGCAGGACTTTTCGCGGCGATTCTCTGATCCTCCGTCTTGGTATGGGCGATCACCCAGCCGATGCAGACCCCCAGGAAATGCTTGACGGCCTCCTCCGAATACTGTGTCTCCTCCAGCTCCGCTTCCAGAGAGGGAAGAGTGTGGTATCGAAAATCATCATGCAGGCGCTTATGTATCTCATATTCTTCATGCTGGATGGACTGCATATATTTTTCCTCATGTTCAAAATGCTCCACCGCATGATTTTTTAAGTATTTTACGCCCTCCCGGCACGCCCACTCGCTTTTCTCTTCACTCTCGATGATCCTGAGCAGCTTGTTCATGGTGGCAAAAAGCGTCTGATGCTCCCTGTCAATAAAATCCACATTGATTATATAGCGGTCATCCCATTCAAGATGTCTCATCACCGTACCCCCTTACGAATACCGTTAAAATATATTTTACTATATTCTCCTGTTTTCGTCCAGAAAAAAATCAACTTTGCTTTTCCAGCCGCTCTATCACGCAGCTATGCGGTTTATTGACGTTATCCCTGTCGTAATTTATCCCTACAGTCAGTATCTCGCCCGTATATCCTTCGAAGCTTCGGGTATAATGCCTGTCTTTTATCTGCTGAATTGCGGTATGAGCAGTCTTATCATATTTCAGTTCCACCACAATCGCCGGCTTACTTACAGAGGGCAGCGGCAAAAAAACAATATCGGCGTAACCATGGCCTGCCGGAAGCTCCCTTATAAGTCTGTAATCCTTTCTTGCACTGTAATACGCAAGTCCAATCGCACAGGCAAGTGAATTTTCATCATTATAGGTCAGTATAGAAGCTGCTTCCGTATGCGCCCGGTCAAGCCCTGCAGCGACGCCGGCAGCATCACCCTTCAGCGTATCCTGCAGCAGCTTGTCTGATGCCTTCAGAATACGCATAATTTCCGGCCAACCGCTGACACTCATGGCATTTTCAAATTCTTCAATTATTTCTCTGTTAGGAATAAATGCCGTTTCCTCCTCCGAATCATAAGCAAGATATCCCAGATGGATCAGCAGCGTAAGCACATCGTCCTTTGTCTTGAAATTTCGCATATCATTCTGAAAGCTCCGGGTATTGACCCGAACGTCCCCGCCTCCCAGCATGTGCGCAATATCCGTGCGAAGCCCGTCAAAGTCCATATCAATATAGATTTTCAGAGCCTCATAGGATTCCGTGGCCGTCCAATAATTTGAAAACCGATGCCGTGACATAGCCTCCACCACAGACTTGGGATTATAAATATGCTTAAAACTCGTAAACCGATATCCGTCATACCAGCTGCCCGCCTCGGCAAAATCCATGCCATACCGCCTGCACAGTGCCTTTACCTCACTCTCTGTAAAGCCGGTATATTCCTCTAGAAAATTCTGATCCGTCATGGAAAGCTCTCTGAACATATTTAATGCCGAATGCAGACCGTACTTCTTCACAGGCAGAATACCCGTCATATAAACAAGCGCGGCATAAACCTGATCCTTAAAAAGATTTCTTAAAAAATCCAGATATTGTCTCTGCAGTGCCTCCGACTCCTGCCGCTCCCGCATAACACAGTCCCACTCATCTATCAGAAAAATAAACTGCTTTTCCGTTTTGGCATAAATCCTTCTGAATGCAGCGGCAAGCCCCATATCCCGCCCCTGCAGAATATCCCCATATTCCTCCTTAAGCTCTTCCAGCACCTCCTGTTCCAAGTATTCCGTCACTTTCCCGGCCTCCGACTCGATCAGGAACTGCTGCATATTCAGAAAAACCACATCGTATTTGTTCAAATGCTCCTTATAGCTCGGATAACTCTCGATCGCTCTCCCTGCAAACAGGTCTCCGGATTCACAGCCCCGGCTGTAATAAGCGGCCAGCATCTTCAGCGTCATGGATTTCCCGAAACGCCGTGGTCTGCTGACGCAGACATATTTCTGTTCTGTATTGATAAATTTGTTCATGTCTGCGATCAGACCCGTCTTGTCAACATATATCTCAGAACGTACAGACTCCCAAAATCCCTTATTTCCCGGATTCAGATAGATACCCATAAATTTCTGCCTTTCACTGTTTTTTATTTTAACTTCAAGCATACTATGCAAATGCCGGCATTTTTTCTCTTCGCAAGCCCTATTTATCCAGCCCCATCTGCTGCAGCAGTCTGCTGCGGTTTCCGGCATTGCGCAGAATATCCTTCACCCTGCCCCGGTTCAGCTTTCGATTATTTCTCAGGAATACCACCAGCGTAATCACCCACAGCCCCGGCCACAGAATCACATAACGGGATGTTTTCGGATGATTCATTTTCATCTGGTAATGAAACTCCTTAATGTAGGCCCACAGACTGTTCTCCTGCACAATGACCATCCGATCCCTGTCGGCTTTTCCGAATTCCTCCGCCGCAAACACATCCTGCAGAAATTCTTCCGCCAGTTTTCTGTCCCGGCTGCGTCCCATGGGCAAATCGCCTCTGAGTCCCAGAAATTCCTTGCAGACCATGGTGATCGTCTCAGAGAATTCCCTGACGTTACACTCCGCTGCAAGCTTCAGAAATTCAGGGACAACTTCCCGTGCCTCATCCCTGTTCCAGAATACTACCCAGTCGCAGAGCAGCTTCAGTCCGAATCCCGCCCGCAGAAAATGCTGCAGCATGTGAAGCAGCAGCTGCAGTGCCTGAAAGGGTTCGGCAAGCATGGGAAGGCTGAAGCCCATACAATCTCTGTATTCCTTTGCTGCGAAGCAGGCCGGGAGCAGCCGCTCCATGCACCGGTTAATCCTGCTGTCCCGAAAAGGCTCTGCCAGCATGGTATGCAGTTCCAGATCTATGCCGTCCCCGGAGTTGAATACCAGATGATGATTTGCATGCTGGTTCTCCCCCACCGCAAAGCCCTTTTCTGTCAAAAGCTCTGTGGCGGCCTCCAATCTGTCCCCGGGAATCAATACATCCACATCTCCGGATTTTCTAAGCTCGGGAACCGGATATAATTCCGCCACCCCGCTGCCCTTCAGCACCAGCACAGGCACCCCTGCTGCCTCCAGCAGCCTTACCAGATGACAGGTCAGAAACAGCAGATGATAACTCTGCCTGACTGTGGTGCGTGAAATACTCTCCACCCACTTCACATCTGCGGCATCCAAAGCAACATCCGGAACTTCACCCTGCCGTTCTTCGCACAATATTCCATACAGCAGCGGAAGCACCTTATGCTGCTGCGCCGTTCGGATGACCTCTTTCATATCCGCCTGCCGGTACAGCGCCGCCGATTCCCGGGAAGGCTCACCATTCAGTGCCTGACTGAGAAGCAGACACAGAAGTCTCTGTTCTTTACTCAGCTTTGTGTTCATCGCTTCTCCTTCTTATTACGGGATTCCGTTATCCTCCCGTCCACATCCAGCTTTCTCAGCAGCGCGATTCCCAACACAAAGAGACCGTAGGCATGCATGTGAAACAGCAGCGCCGCCCCCTGAATCATAACCCGCCAGGAAAAGGCGGAAATCTCCCTTATATACTTTCCCCCGGCCAGATCCGCCATGGCCTCTCTGACAAGGGAATTCTTCCCGTACTTCTTCATCACACGGATGCTCTCCCGTATACCGTGCTTTTTGAACTGCAGCTCCTGCTTCACCAGGAAAAAGCTGCCGAAAAAGAAATGCAGATCCGTCCAGTCTCCATAGTCCCCCTCAATCCCCCGGCGGCCCAGAAATTCCTTAAAATCAGCCGCTATTGCCACCCAGACAGGCATCAGGTTCTCCTTATAGCGGAAGGTCACCGACTCCGTATTGACCCGGTACAGATAGATGCTGTCTTCAATAAAGGCATAGCGGGGATGATATACATAGCAGTCCATATTGTGTGCCTTGTCCTGGGTAAAGGGATATGCGCAGCATCTCAGATCATGGGCGTCCAAAAAAGCCTTTTTGTACAGCTGTCCCCAGTTATGCGCCAGGTGTCCGTACATATAAAAGCCCTTAAACCGAAAGTCCACCGTCTCTGTATACTTTCCGCCATGGAGATGATGACGGTTCACCTGGCGGCAGCCGGAAGCATTAAACCGACGGTAACAGCCCACCGTAATATCCGCCTGCTCCTGCTCTGCCTTCTCCGCCAGCAGACGGATTGCCCCGGCTCCGTCCAGGCAGTCGTCCGAATCAATGAAAAAAATATATTTGCCATGAGCTGCCGACATCCCCGTATTGCGGGCCAGTCCCAGGCCCATGTTCTCCTGATGGATTACGCTGACATTCTCATGCGCGGCGGCATAACCGTCGCAAAGGGCCGGACAATTGTCCGGAGAGCTGTCGTCAATAAGCAATATCTCCAATGCCGGATAATCCTGCCGCAAAATACTCTGCATACAGTCATCCAGATATTTTTCCGTCTTATATACCGGAACGACAATACTGACTAACGCTTCCTTCTTTTCCGCCATGGCAACTCTCCACTCCTTCGTAATATCAACCATTATACTCTCTATTTTCCAAAAAGTCAGCAGTTTCGGCAGAAAATGGTATTATGTCCGGCGGATTTATGCTACAATAAGGTCAATAACAGATTAAAACGCAGGAGAAGAAAACATGCAGCTGCCAAATACCCCAATGCCTCAGGAAACCGTACTCATATTTGAAAAACCGGAAAGCTATTTCTTTCCCCATTACGACGGCCTTGTGTTCCCGCCCTTCGGCGTTCCCCAGCCCAGCCTCCGCTACCTGATTTATAAGGTCCTGTATCTGCTCCGTCTCCCCTGCTGCAGCCTGTTCTGGGGCCCCTGGAAAACCCCGGCAAAGACGGCAAAGCAGGTGATTATCTTCGACTATGGTTATCAGCGGGGCATGGAGCGCTATATTCACCGCGTAAATCCCGACTGTCAGGTTTCCCTCTTTTTCTGGAACAAAATCAATCGCTATAACAAGGGACATCTGCATTTTTCCGACGCCCACGCCGTCTTTTCCACGGATCCGGAAGACTGCAAAAAATATAATCTGAAATACAACCACATCTTCTGGCCCAGGGAATTTTTCACGCCCCATACTCCTCCTGTGGGACAGGCTAACCTCTTCTTTCTGGGCGTTGACAAGGGCAGAGCCCCCTATATTGCCTCTCTGAAAAGCGTTTTGGAGGAAAGCGGCCTTTCCTGCGACATCCGGGTTTTCTCCCGGTCCTCCGACTCCGCTTACCGGGAACGCTTCCGGGACATTCTGACAGACGAAAGACTTCCCTACAGTAAATACCTGGAACTGATTAAAGACTGCAGCGTTCTTCTGGACGTGAATCAGGAGGGGCAAAGCGCTCTAACCATGCGGGTAATGGAATCCATCTATCTCTCCAAAAAGCTGATTACAAACAACCCCTATATACGGGATTACGATTTTTATGATTCCCGCAATATTCTGGTGCTGCCCGAAGAAGGCCTGCCCGGCACAGAAGAAATACGGGATTTTTTAGAAAAGCCCTTCCGCCCGTACCCGGATTCCGTACTGGAGAATTACAGCTTTGAACACTGGGCGGCACAATTTGGAACCCATTGAAAAAAGCGGCGAACCACGCCGGAGCGCTGACCTGACTTCTTTTCTACAATATACAAAGCAGCGTCAGCACCTTCAGGGGAAGCCCCAGATAAGGATTGGCAAGAGCCGCCTTCCGATTCTTCCGGATTTCCCCGTGAAGCTGCCTGCAAAGGTTCTTCGCCTGTTCATCTTTTTTAAGCTTTCGCAGATTAACATAGCACCAGAGCAGTGTCTTACAGTACTTATACTGGGCGGCGGGAACCAACTCCGGCGCCTTTTCCCTGACAAAATCCAGATTCTCCCTGCTGTTATAGACACAGTCAACCATCTTTATCGAAAAGGCGGAGGTGGTAATGCTGTTGGCCCTTTTGCGGTAAAAGTAGGTCTCGCAATCTAAAAACACAATCTTTTCCATACGCTGGTAAACACGCAGTATAAAGCATTCATCGTCATTGATCCGGCCCAGCGGAAAGCGCAGACTGCCCAGGGCCTCTTTCCTGAAGAGACGGTTCCAGGCCGCCGAACCCGACAGAAGCGTATGCTCCATCGCCTTCAACGCCGTTTCACACCTGTCCCCTTTCTGCTCACAGTGTCGGACAGTCTTTTCTCCATTGTCTCCTTCCAGTACAGTGACACAGGCTCCCACACTGCAATCCGCCTGATAGTTCTGCAAGCCCTGATACAGCTTTTCCAGAGTATCCTCCGCCAGCCAGTCATCACTGTCTGCAAAAAAAAGATACTCTCCTGCAGCAAGTTCTATTCCCGTATTCCTTGCCGCTGCCTGTCCGCAGTTTTTCTCCTTATGTATTACTCTGACTCTTGCGTCCTCCGCCGCATAGCGGTCGCAGATCGCCCCGCATCCGTCCGGCGATGCGTCATCCACCAGAATAATCTCCATATCCCTGTAAGTCTGGTTCACCACGCTGTCAAGACATTCCGCCAGATAGGCATCCACCTTATAGACGGGAATAATTACACTGATTTTTTCACCCATGGATTTCCTTGCCTCCGATTCCTATTCCGTATATCTTCCATACCCTCTGCAGCTCCAACCGCTCAGCGGCCTTCACTGTGCGCATTTCCGGATGCTCCTTATGTCAGTCACGGCGGAAAATATCACGCGTATACACCTTCTCTTCCACGTCCTTCAGGCACTCGTCAAAGCGGTTCGCCACAATTACGGCCGAAAGCCTTTTAAATTCCTCAAAATCATTTACAATAAGCGAGCCGAAAAACGTACTGCCGTTTTCCAGCATAGGCTCATAAATAATCACCCTGGCTCCCTTGGCCTTGATACGCTTCATAATCCCCTGAATAGATGACTGACGGAAATTGTCCGAATTATACTTCATCGTGAGACGATACACACCCACAATAACTTCTTTTTCCCTGTCGGCGTCATAGCTGCTGTTTGCCTCATAGCCTCCGGCCATTTCCAACACACGATCTGCAATGAAATCCTTTCTTGTCCTGTTGCTTTCCACGATTGCGGACATCATGTTCTGAGGCACATCCTCATAATTTGCCAGCAGCTGCTTTGTATCCTTCGGCAGACAGTAACCGCCGTACCCGAAGCTGGGATTATTGTAATGGGAACCGATGCGGGGATCCAGACAAACACCGTCAATGATAGCACGGGTGTCAAGTCCCTTCATTTCCGCATAGGTATCCAGTTCATTAAAATAAGAAACCCGCAGGGCGAGATAGGTATTGGCAAACAGCTTGACCGCCTCTGCCTCCGTAAAACCCATAAACAGCGTATCAATATTTTTCTTGACAGCCCCCTCCTGCAGAAGCTCTGCAAAGACCCTTGCCGCTTCGTCCAGTCTCTCGGAACCGTCTGTCGAAACAATAATGCGGGAGGGATAAAGATTGTCATACAATGCCATGGATTCCCGCAGGAACTCAGGACTGAACAGGATATTCCCACTGCCTGTTTTCTCTCTGATTCCGGCCGTATATCCCACCGGAACAGTAGATTTAATCACCATAACGGCATTGGGATTTACGCTCATAACCAGCCTGATGACAGCTTCAACAGCCGAGGTGTCAAAATGATTCTTCCTGCTGTCATAGTTGGTGGGCGCAGCAATGATTACAAACTCCGCATCCTTATAGGCGGCCCCACCGTCCAGCGTAGCCTTCAGATCCAATTCCTTTTCGGCCAGGTATCTTACAATATATTCATCCATGACAGGACTCTTCCTGTGATTGATTAATTCCACCTTTTCCGGGATTACATCCACGGCGGTCACATGATTGTGCTGTGCCAGAAGTACTGCCATGGAAAGTCCCACATAACCTGTTCCGGCCACTGCAATTTTTTTATTCATAGCTTACTCCCACCTTCATTTGTCCATGTAAAATTCCCTGTACCACTCTGCGAACCTTCTCAGGCCTTCCCGCAGGTCTGTACACGGCTTAAATCCAAAGTCACGTTCCAGCGCCGACGTATCCGCATAAGTCACAGCCACATCGCCGGGCTGCATGGGCGCCAGCTCCCTGTGCGCTTCGAAATCATAATCTGCCGGCAATACGCCGGCCCGAACCAGCTCCTGCTGCAGAATGTCCACAAATTCCAGCAGGTTTTCCGGATGACTGTTTCCGATGTTATAAACGGCATAGGGCGGAACCGGCAGTCCGTCCTCCCCGTTTTTTCGTTCCGGCGCTCCCTGCATGACGCGGACGACGCCTTCCACAATATCATCTATATAAGTGAAATCCCGTCTGCAGCTGCCGTAGTTAAATATCTGAATGACTCCGCCCCTGCGCAGCTTGTCCGTAAATCCGAAGTAAGCCATATCCGGACGGCCCGCAGGACCGTAAACGGTAAAGAAACGCAGTCCGGTTGAAGGGATATTATACAGCTTGCTGTAAGCATGGGCCAGCAGCTCGTTCGACTTCTTGGTAGCCGCATAGAGAGATACCGGATTGTCTACCTTGTCATCCGTAGAGTAAGGCACCTTCTGATTGGATCCGTATACGCTGGAAGAGGATGCATACACCAGATGCTCCACCCCCTTTGCACCCTGATCATAAGAATGACGACAGGCCTCCAGAATATTATAAAAGCCCTGCAGATTGCTCTCCATATACGCATCCGGATTTGTAATGCTGTAGCGCACCCCAGCCTGGGCTGCCAGGTTCACCACGATATCCGGCGCGTAAATCTGGAACAGCACCTGCACCACGGCCTTGTCCGCAATAGACGCCTTCACCAGCTGAAAGGTACCGGAAACCTCTTTTTCGATCTCCTGTATCTGCTTAAGGCGGTACTCTTTGATAGCAACATCATAATAGTCGTTCATATTATCGACGCCGATGACCCGGATATTCTCCACATCCCGCAATAACCGTACCGCCAGGCCGGCGCCGATAAACCCGGCGGCCCCGGTCACCAGAACCGTCTTACCCCGTAATTCAAGCTTCTGCATATTTTTACACCTTCTGAAATTTATTTATACTGCATAAATGCTAGCATTTAAAATATTTGACTGTCAAGTACATCTTGCTATTTTCCGTAAAGAACGGTACAATAAACCTGAAAATAAACGCAAAGGAACAAAACATTTATGATACAAAGCGCCGATTATATGCTCTGTGAACTGAACGGAATCCCCTATCTCCTGCCCTTCGGCCAGGGTGTGGCCGACCTGCGGCGGGGCGTCCGGCTCAATGAGACGGGAGCTTATGTGTGGAAGCTGCTGGCTTCGGAAACCTCCGAGGAAAATATTGTCAATCTCTGTGCCTCCCACTTTCAGGCCCGCAGTGATGAATTTTCCCGGCTGAAAACCGACATATCCCTGTTTTTAGACCGGCTCCGTATTCTGGGAATCCTGAAGGAGGCTTCCGGGGAACCGGGTTCTGAAGCCGCAGACCTGTACCTGCGTATCGGCGGGTTGACCCTTGCCCTTCTGGGCCCCCGGGAATACTTTTCAAATGAGTTTATGCCTTTTTCCGTAAAATCCCCCGACATGGACGCCGGTGGCACGGACACTGGTATCCATGCCGCCGATCAACGGATCCGGCTTCGTCCTTTTTCTCCTCCCACCCATCCTCTGGGACGGGTTCTCCAGCGCAACAGCCAGCTGCTTGTGCTGGAGAACGAAACCGGATATATCCTGTGTTTTCCCGGGGCGGAAAGTCCCCTGGAAGCATGGCTCTCCCGGGACGGTTCGGATGTAC
This sequence comes from Acetatifactor muris, assembly GCA_023664365.1. Taxonomy (GTDB): domain Bacteria; phylum Bacillota; class Clostridia; order Lachnospirales; family Lachnospiraceae; genus Acetatifactor; species Acetatifactor muris_B. Next base: position 25,920 of record JAMPFR010000007.1, read on the forward strand.
TTATCTTTGCCGCCGGACAGCCTACGGACATTTTTGTAAAAGACATCTTCCATGCCATCCGCCTGTGCTTTCTCTTCCTTGCCCAGCAGAAGGGCATGTTTGCGCTGCACTCTGCCTCTTTCCTGTATCGGGAGCATATCTGGCTGTTTTCGGGGCACTCCGGCGCAGGGAAAAGCACTCATACCAATCTCTGGAAGGAACTTATGCAGGTTCCCCTGATCAACGGCGATCTGAATCTTCTGGAGCCCGGCGGTTCCATGCCCACGGTGCACGGCCTGCCCTGGTGCGGCACTTCCCAAATTGCCACCCCCGGCTCCTGGCCACTGGGCGGAATCATCTTTCTCCGGCAGGCTGCTCACAATGAAGTCATACAGCTTCCTGCCGATACCCGACAGCTGCTGATTGCCCAGCACCTGATTTCCCCTGTCTGGACCAGGGAACAAACAGCTTTAAACCTGAATGCAGCAGAAACGCTCTGCCGCCGGGTTCTTGTCTGCCGCCTCTGCTGCACCAAAGAGCCGGAAGCGGTAGATACTATCCGCGCCGCTTTGGATCAATGTCCGGATCAGTGTCCGGATAAATGCTGATGCTTTAATTTCTTTATTATCCCCAGCCCCTTTCTCATCAGCAGCCGGAACTCCTCCGTCCTGTGATACAGCAGCAGGTACACCAGATTCGGAAGCAGCAGGCAGCATGCCATCTTCCCTGCCAACACCACAGGCAGCGGCCCCGTGATCCGCCTGCACAGAAGATCCGTACAGAACCACACCCCAAAGGTCACTGCCCCGTACAGAATATAGCGGGCAAAAAATTTCAGGGAAGAACAGTTCAGTTTATGCTTATACAAAATATAAGGCCCCACCCACAGAGAGGTTGTCACCGTGCTGATGGTCGTTCCCAGGAAAACCCCTGCCGTCCCCCAATACCTGCCCAGCAGGATGGAAACTGCCAGGTTTATGGCCGCTTCCAGAATTGAGACATATCTGTCATACCGGAACAGTCCCATGGAATCCCGGAATACCGTGGTGGCCCGGCAGGTGCCCATCAGATAAAAATTCAGGCATAGAATAAGCGTAATATCCTTCGAAAAGACAAACTGCCCGCCGAAGCTGAACTCCACAAAGGAGTCCAGCAGTTCATACAGACAGATTGCCGCAAATCCGAACGCCCACTGTCCCGCAAAAAAGGTGGCCTCAAAGACTCTTTTTATCCGCTCCCCCCTCTCCTCCACTCCCAGGTTGCCCACACTGGCGGAAATAGCCAGAAACATCCGATCCAGTATCTGCTTCACAGAACCTATCACCAGATAATAATTGGAGTAGCAGCTTACGCTGGTAATCCCCACTATGGAGGACAGCAGCAGATTGTCCGTATTATTTACCGCCACCCTCCCTATTTTATGCATCAGCATGGCCCGGACATTTCGGAATATATCATCCTTCTCCTGCTTTGAAAGGCTCTCCGTTTCCCTGTCCTTCAGATAGGGATACATTTTGTCCGCCTTTTTGGAAATACAGAAATTATTCAGGATGGTGCAAAGAATAAAAATCAGCACATACAGGATAAAATTTTTCGTCAGCAAAAGCACCAGTATCTGAAGCAGATTCTGCACAATCAGAAACACGGTCTGATATAAAACCCCGATGTAATTCAGCTGATGTGCGTCCAGCAATGCCGCCTTGTATACCAGCAGATAAGAAATAACCGAGTTCAGCAGGTACATCAGATAGATAAAAATCAGATGATCCACCCTGTCCTGATCCCGAACCAGAATATCCATAAAGGGTATCACCAACAGCCCGCCAGCCAGCACGATACCCGCCACAATTCTGTAGAATTTGCGGTACAGCCGCATATAGGCCTTCTGCTTTTCCACATCGTCTTCCGCCACCGGCCTGTACAGGGCATAGGTGACGGCGCTCCCTATTCCCAGCTCCGATAAAGCCAGCACATTCAAAATATTGGTGAACAGCCCGTTGATTCCCACATAGGCCTCTTCCAACGTATGTGTGAACACCACTCTGGTTAAATATCCCACCACTATGGCTGTGATATTTGCCGCCACCGCTACGCCGGTATTGCGCGCGGAGTATTCCGTCCTGCTTTTCTTTGCCACAATGCTTCCTCCAAATTCCCCTTAGGACTGCGCCTCCCCGGATCCCAAAAGCCGTTCCAGAATGTTGTTCCAGCTCTTCAGCACATTTTCCGTCTGAAACCGTTCCAGCTTACAGTGGGTATTTTCCGAAAACCTCTGCCGCAGGCTTTCATTTTCCATCAGCAGCTCCAGCTTATCTGCCATGGCGACGCAGTCATAGGGCTTTACCAGGTACCCGTTGACTCCGTCCTCCATAATCTCTGCCGGGCCCGTAGCAACGTCAAAGCTGACGGCAGGCAGCTTGTAAAGCATTGCTTCCAGCAGACACATGGGCAGTCCCTCCCGCCGGGACGTGAGTACAAAGATCTTTGCCCTCCTTAAATACGAAGCCACATCACTGACTCTTCCCGTCAGAATCAGCTGTTCCTGCAGATTATTTTCCTGAATCAACCGTTCCAGATACGCCCGCTCGCTGCCCTCTCCCACAATCAGCCACTTCCAGTCCGGATGCTTTTTGAGAATTTTTACCGCAACCTGCCCCAGATAATCCAGGCCCTTTACAGGCACCAGATTTCCTACCGTTATCAGCCGGTTCTCCCTTTCCGCCCCGTCCTCTTCAACGGCCTCCGGTATGGGATTGCCAACCACGGAAATATGCTCTCTTCTGCCCAGCTGCTCCCCGTAGCTGACCCTGTCCCGATCCGTCAGCGTTACCACATAGTCCGTCCGCTTTACGGAATATTTCAGAATAAAGCGCCTGTACAGGGACGTCAGCTCATACTCGCAGTTAAAATGCTCCCAGGAAACCACCTTCGTCTTCAGGCCCCTGGACGCCGGCAAAGAGAGCACGTCCAGTACAATATCAATATCCACAATCACATCAATATCCCGCTCCTGCAAAAAATGCCGCAGCTTCGGAATCACTTTAAGGTACCCGGGACCCGGGTTCAGCCATTTGTCTCCCAGGGCAAAATGCTCCACCCCATCATGCAGCGGAAAAAACAGCTTCTCCGACTGCTCCGTGAGGCTTAAGACCAGAATCCGGTATCCGCCCCGGGCCGCCAGTCCTCCCGCCACCGTGACCGCAGCCCGCTCCGTTCCGCCGCCCCGGGTAATATCTCCTGAAAAAAAGCATACTGTCTTCAAGTTTCCTCACTCCTTCACGGGGTCTCGTCATTACCGCCGAAAAATTCCTGCCGCAGCTGCTCCCGCAGCTCCTCCGTCCCTCCCAGCGTCAACGTGCCCACCCGATAGCCGAGATTACCAGGCTCCTGCTCATTGCCAAGCAGTATTCTGTTCCCCGACAGGACATCGGTAACGGAGAAATAAACCTCCAGTTCTCCCTGGGGCAGCCCCCCCAGAGGCAGCTCCCAATACAGCGTCATCTGCTCCTGAGACCCCGTGCCGCCTGCAAGCCCTCTTATATCCTGCCCTGCATCCAGATTGTAGGCATACTCCCGTCCCTGCGCCCTGTCATACAGCACCAGCTTCACCTGCGCTTCCCGGTAGACAGGGGCAAAGCCTACATTTTGCAGCGTGATTCCCGCGGTCAGCCTGTCTGTCTTCCAGTCATAGTCCAGGGCCGCCTCCCGCAGTACCAGGCGATACCCCAGATGACGTTCCACATAGGTCAGCCCGTCCATACCGTCAAAGCAGCCCTCTTCCCGGACAACTGTCTGCCGCCACTTTTCCAGCACCTTGCCGTCATAGTCCCGGTTCAGGTAGGTGATATGCATGGCCCGCATATCCTCCAATGCGTTTTCCAGGTCATTGTACTCATTATCGATAATCACCTCGCCCCCGTTGGGCGCCGTTCTGCACAAAGCCTCCTGAAAGGAAAGCTCCTCACGGCGGCTCCACTGGGAAAAGGGCTTTTCCGCCGCCTGGTCTGCGGTACTGTAGGTTCCGCAGTCGGTAGCGCTCCCCAGCATACCGTCATTGAACAGCCCCAGCCTTGCCAGGGGATCTTCCTCCTCCGCTCCGGCCCGATCCGGATCTGTCGTCCCCGTGATAATGCGCCACTGTGCAGGCGTGCGCACTGCCATATAGGTAGTTTCCCCCACAGAGACAGATAATTTCCCCGCAAGAGCCTGTATTTCCTCCGTACTCAGATATTTGGAATTGTTCATCTCGCCGTAATTTCCCACAAACAGTCCCTGCACCAGAAAAATCCGATCCTCGTACTTTTTCAGCAGATCCGACACCTGCTCCATATGTCTTAAAATCACATCCAGGCTGTCCGGCTCCGACTGCAGATTTTTCCCGTCCCAGTCATACAGGAAACGCAGAATCAGCTGCTTATCCACTCCTGCCAGCGCTTCCAGAAGCTTATCCAGGTTTTCCAGTCCTTCCGCCGAAATTTCTCCCTTTCTGAAATTTCTGAGATTCACCTCAATCAGGGTAAGCCCGCCCTGATCCTCCGCAAACCGCCCGGCAATATTCGCCTTATACTCGGCGGCAGAGTCTGTTATATAAAAACCGTGCATATGATAAAAGCCCCGGTTTGGGTTGTTCAGCTCTTTTTCGGACTCCGTAAAGGTAAAGCTTTCCGTTGTGCCGCTTCCGTGCCCTCTGGCCTCCAGATACTGATCCAACAGCCTTATGGCTCCCCGGGACAATGCGGAATGCCGCCCGGCCAGGTCAATATGCTCTCCGGTCAGCTCCTCCAGTTCTCCCGACAGTTCCCCGTATTCTGCGGAAAGCTCCGAAAGCCTCCGGGAAGCCTCCTCCGCCTGGCCTGTACGCTGGTACAGCGTCCAAGCTGCTCCTCCCAAGAGTCCTCCCAAAAGCAGCAGCAGACAGACAATTAACAATCTCCCTAAAACACGCTTCATTCTCACTCCTCCTCCCCGTGCAGGATACCAAGCTGGTACAGCCTTTGCGGGTTCTGCCTGATATAATAGCAGACAAAGCTTTCATCCTCATAGTATGTCTGCAGCTCCCCCGGATACAGGGCGGCAAATTTCTGACACCATCTGTAGGCCAGGGTTTCCACCATCGCACGCACCTCCAGCACGGAATAGGTGCTTGAATCCAGCTGGAACACATACTTCGTTCCGGTTAACTCTTCCTCCCCCAACAGATCGGAGGAAATGAAATCAGGGCTCCGGCTGGCGGAAAGCACATTAAAATAATCCGTATATTTTTCCCAGGCAAGCCATTCCGGGCCTGACGCCAGATGATACTGGGCATACTTGAAGGGCTTTTTTTCCACAAAGATAAAAAGATGCTCCGAAGGCAGGGTATATTCCTCTTCCTGCGCATTATTTACAAAGGCGGACAATTCCTCGTGCCAGCCGTACTGAATCTGCTGGTACAGCTCGTCTGTGGGAGATACGATGGTAAAGCTGTAGAGCGGCATTGTTTCCGTAATGGAATGAGTGGTCAGCACCGCGCTGTTCAGCCGGGTCAGATACCCCATAAGGTATCCGTGAAAATTTCCCGTCACCAGAGCCAGCACATAAATGCCCATTACCACCCAGGCGGAACCCACCTTGAGAAGTCCTTCCCACATAAACAGATGCAAAAAAGTGAACACCACATCCAGAGATACCCCGGCCACGGCATACATCAGCAGCTCTTCCAGGGCACATATCCGGTAGGTTTCAATCAGTTCAGGCAGCCCCAGGGCAGGCGCGCAGAACAGCACCATGAAAATAAAGGATGCCAGCGCCAGGGAAAAGTACCCGTCGAAGTATTCCGGCCTGGGCTTCCGCTTTTTTCTGCGGAGTATCAGCTTCAGAATGCCCGCCGGAATCCTGTAGCAGATCCATATAAACAGCGCCAGAAGGGTAACGTCCAGAGCAAGACCTAACCTTTCCTCCCGAAACAGCACCCTATATCCTCTCTGATATAAAATCTGCCACTTTGCCAGGGCAAAATCCCTCAGGCGGCGATACAGTCTTTCCAGCCGCACCGTCAACGGTTCCGGCTCCGGCTCCGGCGAAACCGCTGCCCCGGGAACCGAATCCCCCGGCGTTTCCTGATTTCCTGCCAGCCCCGGGTTTTCCGCTGTCCCCGAAGCGCCTGAGGGCTGTCCCGCACCTCCCTGCGCAGTTCCCTCCTGGAGACTTCCGGAACCGCCCGATTGTGCAGTTCCTCCCTGGACGCTTCCGGAACCGCCCGATTGTGCAGTTCCCCCCTGCTGTGTGGTGTTCCCCTGCTGCGAACCCTTTGACCCCTGAATGACGCTCACAGCCCAGTTGATGGAGCCCTGGAAGTGCATACCTGTGGCAAGGGCCGCCGCCATAGGCAGCACCGCTGCCATGACGCCTGCCGCCACCGACACAGCCAGGGGCACAAACCGTTTCCCCGACAAAATCTTTTTCAAATGTACCGGCACAACAGCCACACACAGCAAAAAGGCCATAATCGTTGGATAAAAATGAATGGCAAGAGATTCCGCAAGAGAAAGAGCCAGGATCAGCAGATTCTCATCCCAGTAGCCCTTCGTCAGCTTTCCCCGAAACGCCGCTTTTTTAGCGGAGCCCAGATACCGCACCAGAAAAGCGGCGCACAGGAAGACAGTGTGAAACCCGAATTCCTGCGGCAGCGTCCACTGGAGCCTGGACATACTGACTACCGAGCTTGCAGTAGCCGTGTCCATAGTCAGAAAAGCCGCCAGCACAAACATGGGCGTATATTTCCAATGAAACATCTCCTTTAAAAACAGGTAAACCGACAAAAGAAATACTGCCACATGTATGGGCTGCAGAAACAGCATACAGCTGTACACGCGGACGCCGAACAGCGCATACAGCCCATAGACAAAGCAGTGCATTCCCTCCGGATAAACACCGGAGGAAAATACCTTTCCCTGGGTCATATTGTATATCCAGGCATGATGCAGATACATATCGCCGGAACCATAGGAATAATTTTGAAAAATCCCCCAGGAAAAATAAATCATCCCGTAGATAATAATGACAGAAAGCAGGCCGTACTCCCACCAATGCCCGCGAAGACGCCCCCCAAGCACATGGAAAAACCCCCGAAGCCTTCTCCCTATGCCGCAAAGCACATTATGGCAGAACATCTTCATCCCGTATGTTCCGTTCAGAAGATGCTGAACATTGCGTCCTTCCTTCCTTCCCCAGCCAAGCCACTTTATTATCTCCACCAGCAGCGGAATGTAAAACAGCCCCCGAACCACCCATATATTCAGCAAATGGCACAAGCCCAGCACAATCACCACCGTATTGACCAGCACAGGCTGAAAGGTGACGCAGAACCCGAACCAGAATGTCGTGGAGCGCCCCCTGAAGTATTTGCGCAGCACAAAGGAAGGCCAGATAAACATCAGAAAGACATATCCCGCCAGCACCTTTGCATATTCTGCTGCCCAATACCATGTAACCAATCTTTATTATCTCTCCAGTTCCCCGATTTTAGTCCTTCCGTCCTTATCGCAGCCGTTTGCGAAACGAATCACCGCTCCGTCCGCCTTCCTGTTTGCCCGAAGCCACAACTGCCGGGGCTTCAGCAGAACATTGCAGGATAAGCATCTGACCTCTCCGCTGTTCCAGACGGTATCCGGATTCTTTCCCTCCGGCGTCAGGCACAGCAGCCTCGAACTCTGCTTTTGAGGCCCCGCCTGCCCGGACGACAGCTCCCCGGACGGCTGCTCCTCGGATAAAGCTTCCCCTCCGGCGTTTCCCGCGTCCCCGCTCTCCAGCCGGAATTCCGTCTCCTGATAAAGAGAGGCAAATCCCGTATTCTCCACGGTAATCTCCAACTTTCCGCTGTCTCCTCCCCGGCCGGCCTGAAACCGGACGTCCCGGATCACCAGCCGGTATCCCAGATGGGCGCCGATATAGTCATACAGGCTCTTCCCGTTCCACGCCTCCGCCCCGGAATATTTCCACTGTCTCCAGATATCCAGTATGCCTGCGTCATACACTTTGTTCAGATAGGTAATATGCATCCTGCGTAAGAGATCCTCCACCAGCTTCGGCGTCAGCTGCGCCTGAAAGGCTTCCCCGTAAACCGCCTCTCCTCCGTTTGGCACACTGCGGCACAACTCCTCTTCAAAACACAGCTCCTCTTCCCGCTTCCAGGCTTCTCCCCATCCGTTTTCGCGGCTCAGTGTCCCGAAGGTGCCCAGATGATCCGCAGAGGCAAACATGGCGTCGTCAAACAGGCCCATATCCCCCGGCCCGTATTTCCCGTTTTTCTGTTCCCCGTGAAGCTGCCGCCAGTATGCGGGCCGCCGCACGGCCCCATAGGTGCCCGCCGGTCTGTACTCCTGCAGAATGCTCCAGAGTTCTTTTCTCTTTTTTTCATCCTGAAAGCGGGTGGTGTGCATTTCTCCCCAGTTTCCCGTCAGCAGGCCCTGATAAATGAAAATGCTCTCCCCGTACTCCTGCAGCAGCTCTCCCACCTGGCGCATATGCTCCTTCACCTGATCCCAGAAATAAGGCTCCCGCTCCACAGCCTTTCCCTGATGGTCGTACGCCACCCGCAGGATCATATCATATTGATTATCTCGGAAAAAGGACAGAATACGCCTTATCCGGTCAAGGGCCTCCGGATCCAGCCTTCTGTCCCTGAAGCCTCCTATGTCCACAAAAACCAGTGCCAGGGACGCTTTCCTGTCCAGGCACCACTCCAGTTCTCCGAAATCCGGCTCTTCATCCGCCTGAAAGGTATGAATCTGATACCAACCCCGGCACGGGTTACATACGTCCTCCGGCCGCTCTGCAAGGTCAGCCGCATTCAGTTTCCAGCCCGATTCCGGTTTTCTTAATTTTTCCAAAAACTTCATTTCGGCCTCCCGTTATCTCTCCGGATTTTCCGTTATCCCCCGAATTTCCCGTCATGCCCACACTCTCGAAAACGCCGCAGACATATCCGCTTCGGAACAATCCTTACACCTGCTTGAACAGCCTGATACGCATCCACACCGCAATAATGGAATACATCATGCGGAACATATAGATCAGCGGTTTAATAATCCCATGATGCATACTGACTCCCTCATGCCGGGCAAACATCAGCGCCGGCATCTCCTCCACCTGATAGCCCAGCAGCAGCATCTGCATAATCATATTTGCGTCCGGATACTGATCGTCAAAATGCCGGAATTCCGCATAATAGGAAAAAGCCCGTCTGCTCAGGCCCTGGAGCCCTGTGGTGGGATCCTTTATCCTCCTGCCGGTTCCAAGCCGGATCAGCAGCCGGAAAAAGCTGTAGGCAATCCTCTTTACAAGGGATATGGGATACGTCTCACTGCCCTCCACAAAGCGGGAACCCAGCACAATATCCGGCTGTTTTCCCTCTGCATCCTCCGCAAGCAGCCTGTCGTATATCTTTTTTATGTTGCTGACCGCATGCTGTCCGTCCGCGTCCATCTGAATCACATACTCATAGCCCCTGGACACGGCATATTTATACCCCACCTGCAGCCCGCTGCCGTAGCCCAGATTATAAACATGGGTCACCACCGGGTAATTCTTCTGTTTTACAATTTCCGCCGTCCTGTCCCCGGAAGCGTCGTTCATAACCAGAATATCCGCCCAGGCCGGAATCCCTGCGGCTTCCAGCGTCTCCAGCGTATCTCCTATATTTTTTTCCTCATTGTATGCCGGAATGATAATCAGCAGCTTCTTCTGTGTCTTGTCCCCCATTTTCTCCCCCATCTCTTCACGGTGCAAAGTGCAGAGCTATATAAGCTCCAGCAGCTTGTCCGGCTCCGCCCTGTCCCCAAAGGAGCGCTCCGCGGCCGCTTTGCCCAGCCTGTCCCGCAGCTCCGGATGATGCGCCAGTCTCTGTATCCCCTCACAGATGCTCTCCGGCGTCAAATCGCAGAACAGCCCGTCCACATTTTCGGTTACCTGCTCCCTGTTGCCGCTGCAGTCGGATACAAGAACAGGTTTTCCCAGAATCTGCGCCTCCTGTATGGCAATGCTCTTTCCCTCAAACCGGGTGGCGTGGACATAAATATCCGCCTGCCGGAAATAAGGATAGGGATTCTTCACGGCTCCCGGCAGGAGAAAATCCTCCTCCAGTCCCAGCTTTTTCCGTTTCTCCTCCAAAAGCCTCCTCTGGTTTCCCTCCCCCAGCACATACCACCGCACCTGCTCTCCTCTATCTTTAAGCAGGCTCATGGCTTCCAGCGCGGCGTCATAAGCTTTCTGCGCAGTGAGCCGCCCCACCGTCAGAACGCGGATTCCCTGAAAATCATCCTCAAAGCCCCCCGGCAGAGACGCCTTTCTCCGAATTTCTTCCACATCCAGCAGATTGTGAAATACAAAGCTTCGTTCCGCGCATTCCGGGTAGACGCTGTCAAAGGAAGCCTTCACCTCGTCGGACACCCCGAAGATTCTGTCAAACTCCAGGTAACAGTCCCTGTCCAGCTGCCTGTTATAGCCTGCCCGGCTGTAATCCACATGCACAAAAGCCGCCTTTTTTGCCGCCTTTACATGGTCTGCCACATAATAAGCGGAGCCTCCCTCCAGATATGCCACCGCCAGATCATAATTTTCCGAAAAACGCTGTCCGCCGTCGGACAAAAGTCTCCACAACAGCTTGTCTGCCTGCACCCGTCCCTTTGCCGCCATGGCAAAAAAATTCCGAATCAGATAGGGAAGCAAACGGAAAACCGTGCCCCTGCAAAAGGCTGCCGCCATAACCCGCCGCGCCATCAGGCCTCTGCCCGCCCCGCTTAAGACCGGACTGTCATGGAAGGATCGGTTCAGCAGCCTCACATACTCCGGAAGCTCGCTTACCATTTCTCCCTGTCCCATCAGCACATAGAGAGAAACCTCGTACTCTTTCGGATCTATCTGCCGGAGCAGATTCAGCAGCGCCGTTTCCGCCCCCGCCTGTCCCAGGGTATTGATTACAAACAGAAGCTTTTTCATACGGACCTTTCCTCCATATGTCCGGACATCTCCTCAAGCTCCTCAAGCTTCTTCCGGATTTCATCCTTTTCCAGATTCAGGAGGGACACCTGCATGGCAAGCTCCTGGTTCTTCCGCATCAGCTCCGATACCCGGGTACTGAGGAAAAAGGCTATGTAAACCACAGCAAAGCCCAAAAGCAGCACAAGGAACATACCTGTAATGCTGATATAGCGGTTCCACATGGTAGGACGCAGCAGAATGCCCGCCAGTATCAGCGCTACGCTGATAATTCCCCAGACCAGGCAGAAGGACTCCGTCATCTTCCGTCTGGCAAGGGAAGACATGGTAATACCCAGAAGCACTACGCCCCCGCAGCAAATAATGACCCGCAGTATATCCCCTGTTTCCATTCTTTACGCCCCCCCCATTTTCTTTTTTTCCCTCTGCACTGCCGGCTGCTTTACATTTCCGCCCTTCACATAGACCAGATTGGAGGGCTTTCTTCCCTTTCCCTTTTTTAAAATACTGCCATTGCAGAAGATATGCACATCCAGCGTTTTCTCCATCCTGCGCAGACGGTGGTACGCCACTATCCAGCCTGCAAAGGATCCTGCCACCACGCCCATCCCGAACCACAGCGGACTTTGGCGGCTGGCATAGATACTTCCCAGCAGAGTCACTCCGAAAAAGGTGACGGACGTCATCATAGCCCCTGTCATATCGTTGAAATAATACTGAAAAATAATGGCGGCATACATGATAAACAAAATGAAGTAGCCCGCGGCCAGACAGGGATAAATCCTCATAATCTGTCCGCCGAAGCCTATCTTGGGAAGCAGAATGAAGCAGATGAAGAAAATCACCACAGACACAATGAACTGCAGCCGGGCCAGGTTCATCAGTTCTTCCGCGAGCTGCCCGAACATCATTTTCTTGGCGTCCTGAATATCCGCGCCCCTGCCGCCTATAACCGCCTCGGAATATGCCTTGTATCTCTCGTGAAAGTGCATTTCCACCCTGGAAATAAAAATCATGCTTGCGGTGATATTGGTGAACATGGCAAGACAGGTAGCCATATCATAAGTGGGCATGCAGACAAACCCTCCCTTCACCTCCATACGCATATCCGTAGACCAGAAGACAAAATTATGGACATACATCCCCACAGTGTAAAGAGTGTTTGTAATTGTCAGCTGCCAGTGGCTCTTAAAATACTCCAGCACCTCCCTGTATTTGCCGCTGTTATGCCGGAAGTAGCTCTTTATCAGCGCCAGCTCCAGACAGCTGATAACCAGAAAGCCCACCGTCAGCGAAACCACAATACTGTAAATCACATTTACCCTGAACAGCTTTACCAGCACAAAGGACAGCAGAATTGCCGCCGCCATGCCTATCAGGAAAAACACGGAAATTTTCTTATAGTCCTTGCATATGGACAGGTACAGCATGGAATAAAACACCATCACAAGGCTCATATAACCGCAGTAGCTGATAAAGACGAATCCCGGCTCCACCCCCAGCAGATACTCCCGGATGCAGAAAGGGATTCCCACAATGCAGCTCAGCACAATATTCAGCATCAGCCCCACATAAAAGCAGGGCAGAATATCATCGTAGGTCTCATTGTAAATCACATCCGAAAGATACCGGGACAGCACCGCGTTAAAGGGCGCCGCCGTAGTAAGGGAAAAAATGAAAATATACAGCACCGTACAGGAACACAGCTCTCTGGAAGCATAATCCAGCTTTGAATACCCCAGTATCTGCTGCATGACAATCAATGCGCCGATGACAAGAAACATGGGCGCAATGGTGATAACCATACTGTAACCGAAGCCTATCAGATTAGTGGTAATGGTATTCTTGCTGAATATCCGGTTTAATCTTACGCCTATGCCTGCCATGTTCCGTCCTCCTGCCTTTTATCCAGATCTTCCACAGAAAAATCCTGCATTTCCGCGTCTTCCGTATCATAGACATCCAGATCGAATTCCTCCGCGTCCAGGTCTTCTATGTCGTAATCGTCTGTACCCGCGCCTCTGAACGCATCTATGGAGAAGCCTTCCGGGTCAAAATCCGCCCCGCCCGCGGCGTCCGCCCCATAGTCGTCATCCGCCGAAACCGCCCTCCCGTAATCGCCGCTCTCCGCAGTCTCCGTCCCGTGATTTCCGTCCTCCACAGCCGCCCTTCCGTAATCGTCATCCGCTGAAGCCGCCGCAGAATCCGGCTGCCGGAGCGTCCAACCGTATCCGCCTGCGGCAACATCTCCGTATTCATATTCCTCATGATACCTATCGTAATATTCCTGCGATCCTTTTCCGTGACCCTCCGTATCTGCAGCCTCCGAAAGCTCCGCTCCATAACCGTCCGCATCCTCCGAAGGCGCCCTGCCGTAGCCGTCCTCCTCCGCATCCTCTCCCGGCCAGATCTTCCCGTATTCCCAGCCTATTTTTGTATAAAGCTGCTCATAGGTCTCTATCATCTGCCCCAGCTGATAATTTGCCTTCAGCCTGGCGTAGCCGCACTCTCCCATGGCTTTCCGCTTTTCCGGAGACTGTGCAAGCTCCCGGATAGCCGCCGTGATTTCCTCCACATTCATGATGTGGGTCAGAATTCCCGCGGCTCCCAGATTGTCTCCTCCCTCGCCGTAGATCAGCCCTCTGCAATTCCCCACATCCGTGGCAATCACAGGCTTTTTGGCCGCATAGCTCTCCAGAATAGTCAGAGGCTGTCCCTCACTGATGCTGGTCAGAATGGTAAAATCCATCCTGCCCAGATATTCCGCCACATTAATACGTCCGGTGAAAATCACATCCTTAACCCGCATTGCCTCCACCAGCTGATAGCACTCCTCCGCATACTCCTTATCCTCGTCCACAGGCCCCATAATCCACAGCCTCAATGCGGGATTCTGCTCCTTTGCAAAGGCAAACGCCCGAATCATGGTCTTAACGTCCTTGATGGGCGCCACACGAAGCACCGCGCCCACGTTCACATAGCCTTCATCCTCCGGCTGCCTCCCCGGAATATCTGCAAACCGGCTCATATCAATGCCGTTCGGCGTAACCTTTGTCTTTTCCTCCGCACACCCCAGCCCCAGCTGCAGCTGCCTCGCATGCTCATAAAGACTGGTGACTCCGTCCGCCCTTTCATAGGCGAGCCGGGACATTTTCCGGAACTGGTCAATCCACACGTTTTTGTAAATGCCCGCAACCCAGTTTGCCTTCAGCAGCTCCTCCTCACGCTCTCTTGTGTAAATGCCGTGTTCGGATATCAGCAGACCGCTCCGGTAAAAATGCTTAGCCATGCTTCCCAGCACACCTGCATACCCCGTTGCCACGCAGTGGTAAATATCCGCCTTGGGCAGGGGGGTCTGTAAAATCAGGAAAAGCGGCATATAGATAGAGCGCATGGTCCAGAGAAAATCGGAAAAGACAATCAGCGGATACCGTCTCTGATAGCATTCCTTCACGATATTCAGAAAATCCGCTCCCATCAGCATATCGTCAACGGAAAAATGCTTTTTCTGAAACAGATTAAAGACAGTATCCCAGTCCACATCCTCATCCAGCAGAATACTTCTCAGCGCCTTGTATTCTTCTTTATTCAACTGGGTTCTCTTCCCGCTTTTGCGCTTATGGCCCCAGTCCAGATCCTCCAGATACGCCTCGTAAACCTCCGTCAGGTTATCCGGCAGTTCATAAGAAAATTTCCCGCTCTGGGAGCGGTTGGAAATTATGGCAAGCACCACAAATTCCACCTGCGGAAAGGCCCTTATCATACTGTGAATCCAGCTGGACACCCCGCCCACCACATAGGGGTAACAGCCCTCTGCTACAATACATATTTTCAAAATAATCCTTCTCCCTCTGTAATGTCCTTTACGAGAAATAGAATCCCGTCTGTCCGGCTTCCTTTTCCAGTTCTATCTGTGCCTCGGAACCGGTGACATGTATCAGATAAACATTTTCCTCCAGCATACTGCTTTCCCCGCCCTTTACAGCCGCTACTGCTTCTCCGTGGGTCCGCAGAAGGAACCAGGCCTCCCGGACTCCCTCCACCTTCAGCGTGACGGTATCCGCCTCTCTGCTCTGTGAATAGCTCAGATTCAGCAGATTCCGCACCCGGCCGTCGCTCTCGGTCAGTGTGACGCTGTCAAAGCCGGTCTGGCCGCTCCAATAGGTGTTGATGTTACTGGAAATCTCATCAAAATAATTTTCCCACTGATCCTCCCCGGATTCCGGCCAGAGCGCAGGCTTCAAATCAAGCAGCAGATTATAGTACCCAAGGGCTGTCTCCAGGCTCCTCCTCTGCAAATCCTGGGTATAGCTGTAGCTGTCCGCATAGCCTGTGACGCTCTGCAGTGTAACCGCCTGATTATAGTAGGAAACCAGACCCTGTCCCTGCTGATAGCCGGTTGCCACCGTCCTTACATTCTCCAGGCTTCCCTTATCCAGCGCCTCTCTCTCTTCTCCGCTTAGTTCCCTGCCGGCGTAACAGGCGGAAAACTGATATGTCTCGGCGTTCTGCTCCCAAAAGGCTCTGTCCCTGTCCAGCTTTTCCGCCAGTGTCCCGCTGCCTCTGTATTCAAAGGTCTGACCCGCCTCTCCGCCGATTTCCTTCATTTGCTGCAGAAAGAAAACCACATTGTCGCTTACGGGTTCACAGGCGTCGTCATAATCGTACTGCGCCATCAGGCAGAACGTAAGCTTCCGCCGGTTTTTCTCCGAAAGCGCATACAGCCCGGGCCACATAACGTCCTGCTGTACAGTGCCGGGACTGCGGCTGTACAGTTCCATAATCCTGTCCCCGTTTTCATCCGCAAACCCCGGGAATCCGGCCACCGTCACATTCTCTGCATTGATGACCGGGTACAGGCTGTAATCCTGCCATTCATAGCAAATCGCATCCAGAAGGCCCAGCCCCGCCGGCTGCGTCATATACTCTCCGCTTACCGCAAACACCATCGTTCCCCGGTAGCTGTTTCTCCAGATAACAGGCGGGAAAAGCTCCCTGTCTGTCTCATCCTCGTCCAGCAGCCCCGTCATGTATACCTTCGTGCCTGCCCCCAACTGATACCATGGCATAGTCAGTTCCATATCCTGAAGCTTCTTCTGCTTCTCGCTCATATCCTCCGTCGTCTTGTATACGGCCTCCCCTCCCAGAAGAAAGCCGGAATATATCTGAAGTCCTTCCGTCTCCACAGACAGCTGCTGCACCTTGGCAATTCCCAGAAGCCGCTGCATCCCCTGGCTTTTTTTCAGGGCAGCCGCATCCGGCAGCCGTAAGAACACCGTAGTGACATTCCTGTCCATCAGCTCCAGCAGCGCATCCTCCTGCTGCGGAAGCTGCAGCAGAGCCCCATCAATCAACAGCATCTCCGCCCTGTCTGTCTCTGCCGCCTCCTGCAGCTGCTCCGGGCTCTCCGCCACAGTCAGGCTGCGCTTCGTATACAGACACCACTGACTTACCACGTCGGCCAGTTCCCCCGACTCTTCCCCGAGGAAAAGGATTTTCGGCGCATCCGCATCTCCGTAAGGCTCCCACTGCTCCGCTCCCGACAAAACCGCTTCCCCCGCATATTCATTTATGTCGTAAGCGTTCCCGCTCTCCTTAAACAGCTGAAAGAACTGGAACATGAAAAACAGCACTGCCATCATGGTACATATGCTGAAAAAATTCCGACGAGATACCATGCCTGTCCCCTTCTTCCTACTTACTGAAATACCCTGATGAGTTCCAGCATCTCATGATCCAGCACCACGGAAGAATGCTTCAGCTCATCAATTACCTCAAAGAATTTACGTTTCTGCCCGCTGTTAAAATACAGCTTCAGCAGGCAGGAAAAGGTAGCCAGCGTGTTGGGATAATGATACTCCGCCCTCTCACACCATCTTTCACAGCTTTCAAAATCTTCCAGCTCCAGATATCTTAAGCTGACTGCCTCATATCTGGCGCTGGTCATGCGAGCCCTGTCCTTGTTGTACAAAAGATCGCAAACCTCACCCATAATGCCTACATAACGTTCCTGCTCCATCTCCGTAAACACATGCTGTACCAGCACCTGATCCATATAATCTATCAATGCTTCCGCAAGCTCCAGCTGCTCCGGCTTTCCCTCCATAATGAGATTGTACTGCTTCTGCACATTGGCCCGGAAATCGTTGAGGGCGTCCTGCAGTACGCTGGCCGCATAGTGGGCCGTCTCCGTATCTTCACTGTTTAAGGCCAGCATAATAGAGGCCAGGGATTTCTGAATATCCCCCCGCACCACGTTCATCATTAATCCCCGGAGATTGTCGGTATCCGTAATCTCAATGGCTTCCTCCAGCGGCACCAGATTTCGTTCCCTGTCTTCCTCCGCATGCACAAAGGTGCGCTTTCTTTCCTTGCTGAATACCACATCCTCCAGATTCACAGGCGCTGAAAAGAACAGGCGGTAAAAAAGCTGGGACAGAGCAAAAAACAGAGGCCCCACCAACGGGCAGAGAAGCATAACCAGACTGCGGATGATACAGCTGCGGCTCTTTTTACGCTTCCGCAGCAGGTTCCAAGCCAGGTAAATCAGGACGATCAGCAGGTTTATCCCCAGCAGTATGCACAATATGATCTGCCTTGTAGTCAATTTCTGCCGCCCCCCTTATCCGTTTGCAACAATACTGCTCTCATACCCAAGCTCCGCAAAACGCCGGATAACGAACTCCGCGTCCCCTCCATTGGTATTTGCAAGCAGGGTGTACAGCCTGCCATCCTCCAGTGTGCCGATATAGTCCGACTGGCGGAGCTTGCCGGTTAAAAGCTTTGCCGCCTCCATATAATCCTTTTCTTCCACCTGTACCGCCAGCAGGGTACACTCTGTCAGACCTCTGTTTCTGGCTGTCAGGTACGCCTTTACCAGCGTCTGGAAAGCTTCTGTCTTCAGCGTCTGCGTCCCTGCCACATAGCGCTGCTCCTCCAGCGCCACCAGATACCGATTGGCCCGCAGCACGGCGTTTTGAATCAACGCGCTGATGACTACCAGCTGATTGGCCTGTCCCAGCGTCATACGCTCCCAGGGAATACCCCAAACCATAATAATCATCTGCATCTCTTCATTTTCAAAAATGGCGTTTGCCATCAGCGGATAATGCTCCTCCATCTTCCGGTTGATAAATACCTTCCGCTCCACCAGCGTCTCGTACAGCTCACCCATATTCGTATACTGGATGGAACTGCCCAGCTGGCGCGCCTTCTGGGAGGTAGAGGAAAACAATCTGGCGTACGCCCGGTTTGACACCGTATAGATGGCTACATCCTTGCTTTTCAACAGCTTGCCCAGCATTTCTGCAGCATAAAACAACACTTCTTCAGGGCTGTACTGATCCAGCGCCGAGGTGATACTGTAGATCTTTCCCACGCTGTCGTTCTGGTTGACTATCTGCGTCTCCAGGGCTGCCTTTACACGCACGTTGCTGCTGTTGATATCCTGGATGTCCACAAGCTGCATATCCAGAAACTCTCTTTCGCTTTTGCTCTCCTGCTTCAGCTTGGTAATCTGGTCCCTCATATAGCCCACCACCAGTCCCAGAATAAACAGCTGCGCTATCCACACATATGTATTGGCGTCCAGCATGACCTCAAACGCCGATCGGGTATACATCTGCCGGAAACAGTAACCCGCCACCGAAAGCACCGCGGAAAGAGTCGCCTGATGCTGGCCGTAAACAATGGCAAACAATAAAACATACAACAGATAAAAGTCCAGATTGGCAAAATATTCACTGCCCACCGCCCGGTTGTTCAGCATGAAGAAGGGAATAAACAATATGACATTTTCCGCAAAGGGCAGCAGGGTTTTAAACAGCCAGCCCGCCTTGTCCCTAATCCTGTCCCCCAGGGGCTTGTCTTCTTCTCCCCCGTTGAGGAACAGATGGGATTTCCTTTTCATCTGCGCCGTAATCTTTTTTACCGTATCCTGCACCTCGCAGAAAAACGGATTCCCGAACTCGCTCTCATATAAGACGTCGGAAAGGATGGCCCTGCTCTCCTGCCCCTGTACGGGAATCAGCTCCAGCGGCTCCTCCCATACCTGACATATCATATCCGCCAGGGCAGTCTCCGTCAGTTCCCGCATGGAAGACAGATTATAGACGGAGCTTCTGTGTTCCCGGCACATGGCCAGACGGTGTATAAATTCCACTGCATCCGTCACATAGAGAAGGGAAAATACATGGTTCTCCCCCACGGTAATGCGTTTACTCTCCAGCGCCTCCAGACACATACGGCTGCAGATATCCCTTGCATCCCTGCGGCTCTCCGGAATACCGTACACATGATCCAGCCGCAGTACAATAATGTCCTTCCCACAGCTTTTCCGATAGTTTTCACACATTTCCTCGCCCTGGGACCACACCATGGCAGGAATGCCTTCCGGCGTCACAGGCTCCGTTTCCGATATGTTCTCCGGATAGCTGCCCCCGTACACATCCTGAGTGGAAAGATACAGGAACCTGCCATCCGTATACTGGGAATAGGCCATAAGTATGTTCATCAGGCTGGCGGAAAACCGCACCGCTTCCCGCTCCACGCCATCGCCCGTCCATTTGAAATTCGTATCGTATGCCCCCATAAAAACAGTAAGCTCCGGCCTGACGCTCTCAAAAATCTCCTTCAGGCTGTCGCTTTCATAGGGGAAATTATATTTCTCAAATATGTTCTGATAGGAAGCCTTTCCATAGCGGTCTCCCGTCAGCAGAGATATTCTGTGCCCCTCTTTATTCAGTTTGATAATCAGATTATTAATCAGATTACCGGCCCCGCCAATCAGCAATATATTCATATTTTCCTGTTGTACCCCCGCCGCTGCTCAATCCTTAACAATAACAACCCCCTGTGCTTCCAGGCCTGCCACAAAGCCGCGCACATCCGCCAGCGCCCTTTCCCGTTCAATCTGATACCGGCTGCTCAGCTGTTCCGCAACAGCTTCCTCCCGCATCCCCTGTTGTAAAAATCCCCAAATTTCCGCTCCGGCCTGATTCATTGAAAACGGCGGCTTCCTGCTTTCCGGCCCCTGCAGCATATCCAGCAGCCAGTAGGAGCCTGCCGCATGCCTCAGCTGCCACCGTCCCGGTTCCTTTATCCTGTTCTCTGCCACGCATTTATTCTCCGATTAAAATAGTAATTATATTATACCATAAAATCACGATTTTGCAACTATTGCTATCAGATCGTGAAGCTTCTTCATCGCCTTGTCGATTCCGCCCACCTCGTCAATAATTCCATGCTTTACCGCTTCCTCTCCCACAAGTATGGTTCCCATGTCCTTTGTCAGTACCCCCGTCTCCATCATCAGCTGCTCCAGCTTCTTCTTATCCGCTCTGCAGTGGCTGCATATAAAGCCTGTGATTCTGTCCTGAATCAGCTTGAAATAATCAAAGGTCTGGGGCACGCCGATGACCATGCCGCTCATGCGCACCGGATGAAGCACCATAGTGCCTGTGGGTACAATATAAGAATAATCCGTGCTCACCGCAATGGGGACCCCTATGGAATGGCTGCCCCCCAGCACCAGCGAAACCGTGGGCTTGCTTAAGGATGCTATCATCTCCGCAATGGCAAGCCCCGCCTCCACGTCGCCGCCCATGGTATTTAACAGCACCAGCACACCCTGAATGTCGCTGCTGTCCTCAATGGCTGCCAGGCTGGGCAGAATATGCTCATATTTGGTGGTCTTGGAATTGCTGTTCAGATTGTCATGGCCTTCCACTTCCCCGATAATGGAAATCAGATGAATATTTTCCAGCCGGTTATTCTCATCCAGAGTAGCCTGCCCCGTCTTTTCGATTCTCTCGTCTCTGTGCTGCTCCTTTTCCATCTTTGTGTCTTTTTTTTCTTCCGACATAGTTCTCCTCCGTTTCTGCGCCGAATTTCGGATTTCCCGCCAACAATGGAATTGTCATGAATAAAGGGAGCGCATCGCGCTCCCCAGTTATCATCTCCATATTCGGAAAAAGAATACACAATCAAATGTCAAAATCGTCCTTCTCGTCCACCTCCAGATCAAAATCATCCTTGCCGGCCGGTACAGCCACGCCGTAATCCAGCGTCCGCTTTACATGCTTTTTCGGAAGGGGCAGAGGATTTTCAATCAGTTTTACCTTTACAGGCTCCGTGGCGGCCGTCGGCTCATCGCCTGGCTGCGGAGCCGTCCCTCCCCCCGGCTGCGGCATGTCTTCCTGCATCTTTTCAGGCTGCGGGGCAAGTTCACTCCCCGGCTGCGGCTTTTGAGACGGCCCTGCCGCCCCTTCGGACTCTGCAGGCATCACCGCTCCCTCCGCAGGCAGCGGCGCCGTCGGCCCGGACGCCGGCTTTGCTTTCCGGACGCACTCTTCCACGGCGATTCCCGCCATAATTATCAACACCAGATACAGGTATAGTCCCATAGGTATCTCCTCCGTAAAAATACCGAAACAGCCTGCAGGCAGCAGCACTGTCAGAAGCAGTATCCAACCCTTGCGGTAATCCCTCTGTCTGTTCCTCCAAAATGAAAATATTCCCAGTGTCAGAACACAGAATAAAACAATATATTCCGCCACGGCCTCCGCCATTGTGCCCGGCACAGCCGCTGAAACAGGCAGCCGAAAGCCCTGCGGGCTATACAGCTGAAGCCACCCTGACAGCACCTCCGTGAAGGCCATTCCGCACAGCAGGGAATCCGCCAGCACACAACCGGCAAAGCCCGCTCCTGCACTCAACAGGAACAGCAGGAGACGTATTCCGCGCCTTCCCTTCTCCGGTTCCTCCTTCTCACAAAAAACAGCGGCAGCGGAAATCAAAAGCAAAAGCCAGCCCGCCACATCCAGATAGCCCGTAAAGGCAATCACAAGGCCCGCAAGGACTGATTTCCACATGCCTTTTTTTGCCGTTACCGCCCGGACGGCCAAAAGCAGCGCCGCCGCCCAGAGGAAAAGGTACAGCATAGCCGGAGACAGCCGATAAGCCTCCTCCGGCAGATAAGAAGAAAGCATGCCAAATCCCAGCATTACCACCGCCGCAAGCCTGCCCGCCAGCCGCCTGACGGCCAAATACAGCAGCAGCATTGCGCCCATCTGCAGAAAAAGCTGCGCCCCTGCCGCAACAGCCGGCTTATTGCCCAGAAAGTAAAACAGCCCGTGCAGCAGCTGAATATAAAGCCCCACAGCGCCGTGGGCAAACCGTGGGATGTTCTCTCCCGATACCATAACCGCCAGTTCATAATATAGATTCTCCGCCCCGGCAGTTTCCATTCCCCTGACTCTCAGCACAAGCCCCGTCACCAGAAGGAGTACCACGGCAGCGGCCTCTGCCGCTCTCCCTGCAGAATGCTTTCTCCCATCCGTCCCGGAATGTTTCGCCACAAAGCGGTGTATCAGAAGGACGCCCAGCCCGACTGTTATTATGTACAGTGCACAGGCCACCGTTCCGATATAAATTTCCACCCCTGCAAAGTCACACGCCGCATCCGCCAGACATACCAGCCCCACTTCTGCCGTTACCGCATAAAAGACCCACAGCAGATAACTGAATACATTTTTCTTCCAACTCATAGTGTATTCCTACTTTTCGTCTCTGATGAAAATTTCATCTCTGTTAAAAATTTCATCTCCGGCGCCGGTTTCCCCGGAAGCCAGAATTTTCTCGATATTATACCGCGGTCTATGCTTCACCTCAATATATATTTTCCCGATATACTGCCCCACCATACCAATGGCAAGCAGCTGCAGCCCTCCCAGAAACCAAATGGAGAGAATCAGCGACGTCCAGCCCGGCACCACATGGCCGGTGCAGTAGGAAATCAGAGCATATACCAGCGCAATGGCCGACATAAAAATAATAAACAGCCCCAGTCCCATTATCAGACTGATGGGTTTTACACTGAAGGAGGAAATGCCGTTGAAGGCCAGGGCCAGCATTTTCTTCAGCGGGTACTTGGACTCCCCTGCCGCCCGCTCCTTTCGGTCATAGTAAACGCTGTCCGTCTGATACCCAATCAGAGGCATCATGCCTCGCAGAAACAGATTCGTCTCCTTATACTTGGAAAACTCTTCTACCGCCCGCTTGGACATCAGCCGGAAATCCGCATGATTATATACGGTTTTTACCCCCATGAGGTTCATAAGCTTATAAAACAACTGGGCTGAGGTACGCTTAAAAAAGGTATCCGTCTTCCTCTCCCGCCGTACGCCGTACACAATGTCGCAGCCCTCATGGAACTTGTCAATCATCTCTTCAATGACGTTTACGTCATCCTGCAGATCCGCGTCGATAGACACCGTCACATCGCTCATGTCCTTTGCAGTCATCAGTCCTGCAGTCAACGCAAACTGATGTCCCACATTTCCCGCAAGCTTGACGCCCCAGACCTTATCCGGATAAGCCCTATGCTCTTCCTCAATCAGCTCCCAGGTTCTGTCCTTACTGCCGTCGTTGACAAACAAGACAAAGCTGTCCCCTGAAATTTTCCCCTTGCCAATCAAATCCTCCAACACGTCGCGAAGGGCCTTTGACGCCAGTCTCAAAACCTCTTCTTCGTTATAGCAGGGCACCACGATTGCCAGCCTGTCCATATATTTGTCCCTTTCCTCTTACCCTGAAATACATATCAAAATGCGCAAAGCACCACCGTCAGAGGTGGTGCCGTCAAATTAACTCTTTCTCCGGCGGACACTGCCGCCGTTTTATTCATCCCAGTTGTGGTAAACCGCCTGGACGTCGTCATCCTCCTCCAGTAAATCCAGCGTCTTCTGCAGATTCTTAACGGCTGTCTCATCGGTCAGGCTCACATAATTCTGGGGAATCATAGTCACCTCCGCGCTCATCATGGGAATGCCCGCCTTTTCCAACGCCGCCCGAACCTCCTCAAGGCTGTCCGGGTCGGTGAGTACCTCAAAGCTGTCCTCCTCCTCGCTGAAATCCTCAGCGCCCGCGTCCAGCGCCGTCATCATCAGGTCGTCCGCTTCCAGGTCACACTCCTCCCTGTCAATGATAATCTGTCCCTTCTTGTCAAACATAAAGGATACGCAGCCCGGGGTGCCCACATTTCCCTGACCCTTTGTAAATGCGCTCCTCACATTTGCCGCAGTACGGTTTTTATTGTCCGTGAGAGCGTCAACGATAATTGCGATCCCATTGGGACCATACCCTTCATAGGTGACATATTCGTAGGTGACGTTTCCCACGTCTCCCGCCGCCTTCTTGATGCCTCTCTCTATGGTATCGTTGGGCATATTGTTAGCCTTTGCCTTGGCAATCACCGTAGCCAGCTTGAAATTATTGGCAGGATCGGGACCGCCCTCCTTCACAGCTACCGCAATCTCTCTTCCGATAATGGTAAATACCTTGCCCTTGGCTGCGTCATTCTTTTCCTTTTTATGCTTAATGTTTGCAAATTTTGAATGTCCTGACATACCTGTTTACTCCTTTTTCTTCTGATTTATCCTTCTGAATTTACCTTTTTGATTGTATCACAGCCCGATTCCATATTCAAGGCATAATTGCACATGTATACTAGGCACGCCGGGCCTGATCCTCCGACGACGCCTCATCCTCCGCCAGCTTTGTTACCAGCACGCTCTGTATCATTTTATTCTCCACCTTAAGTACCTTAAAGTGGAATCCGCTGTAATCCACATCAAACTGATCGTCCGGTTCGGGGATCCTGTCCATTCTGGAAATCAGGAAGCCGTTCAGCGTCTCAAATTCTTCCTCCTCGAAGGAAATGCCGAAGCGCTCCTCCAGCTCCTCCAGGGGCGTTATTCCCTCTATGACATATTCGTCATTTCCCTTCTCCTCAATGTATTCGCTTTCCACATCATACTCATCCAGGATATTTCCTACGATTTCCTCCAGAATATCCTCCATGGCCACAAGACCGTCCGTCTGGCCGTACTCGTCCACCACGATAACCATCTGCAGCTTCTGGGCCTGCATCTCCCGGAACAGCTCATCCACATTTTTGGTCTGGGGCACGAAATAAGGCTCCCGCATCAGCCCCTCCAGCGCTTTAAGCGGCACGTCCTGGGTTTCCCCGGAGCCGTGAAAACGCATGGCGTCCTTTAAGTGCAGAATACCCACGATATGATCCAGATTCTCCTCATATACCGGATAGCGGCTGTTTGTCCCCGCCAACATAAAGGCAATGGCGTCCTTCAGCAGGGTGTCTGCATCAATAGCCACCACATTGTTGCGGTGGGTCATAATATTCTGTGCTTCCTTGTCGCCCAGTTCAAAGATATTGGAAATCATCTTCGCCTCGCTGGCCTGGATAATGCCCTGCTCATGGCCTTCATTTACCATATGGATGATTTCTTCCTCTGTCACATCCCCTTCATTTGTATCGCCGCCCGCGCCAAACAGCCTCAAAATGCCCTTCACCGTCACTGTCACCAGCCCTGTAAAGGGAGAGAGCAGCTTCGTCACAAAATATACGGGATTGATACAGGTATAAGCCCATTTTTCCGGCACTCTGGCGGCAATCTTCTTCGGCAGAAGAACCCCCAGCGTCAGTGTTATGTATAAAATCAACAGCGCAGACAATATGGCCGCGGCCACCAGAAACACCTGCACTGTCACAATCTTCAGTCCCAGCTGCTTTTCCACAAAGAAAAGAAGCCCGTTTCGTATGGAACGCAGCAGGATTCCCAGATAGGTGGCGCCGATAATCACATTAATCAGCGTGGTTATCAGCTGTACCGTATTTACATATTCCGCGGGATTACCGATAATCTTTTTCAGCTTTATGGACTTTTTGTCCTTTTCCTCATCGGCTTTCCGTTCCACCTCCTTTTCATTCAGGGCGCTGATAGCCGCCCCGAAGCCATAGAAAAACATATCGATCAGCAGTAAAACAACAAATAAAATTATACTGGCCGCAGAACCGTCGTCCATTTTTTATTTTATTCCTCCAGTTTCAGTTTCTCATCGGTCACAAGACCAAGTTATCCATAAATATACCATTTTACCCGTTGTTCGTCAAGAACTGCGTGAGGCTTATGTATCCAGTTCCAGACTCACCATCAGCGCATGGTTTACCCGCCGCATAATATCTCCGTCCAGATGGCATACTTTGTCCTTTAAGCGCTTCTTGTCAATGGTGCGCAACTGCTCCAGAAGCACCACGGAATCTTTATCCATATCATACAGGGCAGCGTTCAGTTCAATGTGCGTAGGCAGCTTCGCCTTGTTCATCTTAGAGGTGATTGCCGCGCAGATAACCGTAGGGCTGTGCTTGTTTCCCACATCGTTCTGCACAATCAGCACCGGCCTGATGCCTCCCTGCTCAGAACCGATAACCGGTCTTAAGTCTGCGTAATATACATCTCCTCGTCTCATTTTCCCTCCAGATTGCTGTTATGTTCAGGAAAAAGTATTGCCGCTTTCCGGCACTTTATTCAGTGTAATTTTCTTCTCCTCTGTAAATTCTGGGGATCCGCTCTCCAAAGCTGCAGACCAGCTCATAATTGAACCGTCCGGACAGTTCTCCAAGCTCCTCTGCGCTGATGCGGGCTTCCCCGTCAGCGCCTAAAAGCACCACTCGGCCGCCTTCCTCCGCCTCCGGGATCTCCGAAACATCCACCATAAACTGATCCATGCAGATTCTGCCCAGAATAGGCGCTTTCTTCCCGCAAATCAACACATACCCCTTCCCCGACAGACTTCTGGGATAACCGTCCCCGTACCCCAACGGCACCGTGGCGATCCGCATATCCCGCTCCGCCGTAAAGGTGCCGCCGTAGCTGACAGACTGGCCCCTGTGAATGGTTTTGAGATAGACAATGCGGCTGTAAAGGGACAGGGCCGGTTTCAGCCCCAGCTTCTCCCCCCGCACCTCCGCCGATGGATTCAGGCCGTAAAGGGAAATCCCCGCCCGCACCAGATCCATATCCGCCCGGCGCATTTCCAGAATGCTGGCGCTGTTGGAGCAATGCTTCAACGGAATGGCACAGCCCAGCCGCTCCTCCGCCCTGTCCGCAAAGCGCCGGAACACCTCAAGCTGCCGCTCCGCGCTTGTTTTGTCCGCCTCATCCGCCCGGGCAAAATGGGTAAAAATTCCTTCTACCCGGATTTCCTTTCTTTTTCCGATCTCCTCAAGCAGCTTCAATCCCTCTTCATCCGGCGCAATGCCAATCCGGCTCATGCCCGTGTCTACCTTGATATGCACCTTTATGGGCCTGCCCGTCCGTTTCGCCGCAGCCTGCAGCTGTTCCAGGCTGTCCCTGCGGAATACCGCCGGGCGGATTTCTTCCTCCGCCAGCTGCTCGTAGCAATAGGGGAAGGTGTAGCCCAGAATCAATATGGGCTTCTGTATGCCCGCCAGCCGCAGCACATGGGCCTCCTCCGCCGTAGCCACTGCAAATCCCCACATATACTCCTGTTTTTCCAGCTTTTTCGCAATGGGTACGCTGCCATGGCCGTAGCCGTCTGTCTTGATGACCCCCATGATTCGCGTCCCGCAGGTAAGCCGCTCCTGCATGGCCCGCACATTTCCGGCAACGGCGTCCAAATCCACCTCTATATAACCTCTGCTGCAGTAATCCGGTATATTCTGTCTTTCGCTCATTTCATTTCTCCTGGATCTGTCTTCCCTATTTTTCCCTTATCTTAAGCAGGCCGCAATAGGTTTCCCCGCTTCCCCCGCGGCGGCCCTGCTTCACCAGGTCTCCCGCCATACAGGCGTGCTCTCCCCGTTCGGCGGCAGCCCTGTCCCCTGCCAGACCGTGGAGATATACCCCCACGCAGGCCGCCCGGTATGCTTCCATCCCCTGTGCCATAAGACCCGCGATACCCCCCGCAAGCACATCTCCGCTTCCCGCGGTGGCAAGCCCGCTGTTGCCGCTTACATTCACACAGACAGGCTCGCCCTCTTTGCAGATAAAGGTTCTGGCGTCCTTTGCCGCCACCACAGTCTGAAGCTCCATGGCCAGATTCCTGCCCCAGGCGGCAACGTTCTCCTGAATCTCCGGTATTTCTTTTCCCAGCAGCCTGGCAAGCTCGCCCACATGAGGCGTCAGCACAATGCTTCTCCCCGACCTGCCCTGCTCCGCCAGAATCCGCCGCAGCAAAGCGCTCTCCGCCAACAGATTCAGCCCGTCCCCGTCAATCAAAAGGGGAAGCGTGGCGTCTGAAATCACCTTTTCCAGCATCTGCCGGGCAGCGGCGCTTTTCCCCAGGCCGGGACCGATTGCAATCACATCCGCCCAGTCAAAACAGGATGCCAGTTCTTCTTCCGTTCCCACCAACGCCTCCGGCAGGGACACCTGTATTATCTCCCTGTTCTCAGCCGGTGTGACGACCTTTACCATCCCCGCTCCTGCACGATACGCAGCCCCTGCGGCCAGCACGGCGGCTCCTGCCATATTTAAGCTCCCTGCAATCAGCAGCACCTTTCCGAAGGTGCCCTTATTTCCCCAGGGACACCGCCCGGGCAGCAGTTCCTCCGGGCTTTCGTCCAGGACAAACATCCCGGGCAGAGCACCGTCAAAAGCCGCTTCCGGAATTCCTATGTGTGCCGTAGTGACCCTGCCCGCCGCCAGACAACCGGGATACAGCGCCAGGCCCCGCTTGCAGAAGCCGAAGGTCAACGTCTCATCCGCCCGGACACTGTCCTTTCCCAGAATCCGGCCTGTGTCTGAGTCCACACCGCTGGGCACATCCAGGGCAATTTTCCACCCCCGCAGTCCGTTGAACCGCTCCACGGCGCTTTCAAAAACGCCGGATATTTCTCTGGACAGCCCTACGCCGAACAAGGCGTCGACTAAGATAGTATATTCACTTTTTTGCGGATTGGAACAGAATCCCGGGGAATAATGCTCCAAAATTTTTCGCTGCTGCCGCCACTGCTCCGAAGCCTTTTCCGTATCTCCCACAATCCAGACCTCCACGGAAAAGTCAGCCTCCGCAAGCATTCTTGCCAGCGCCAGCCCGTCTCCGCCGTTATTGCCCACTCCGGCCATAACAAGCACTGTATTTCCCGCATCGGGATGTTCCCTGCAGTAACCTTCCACCGCCTCAAGGGCGGCCAGCGCAGCCCGCTCCATAAGCACCACGGCGGGAATGCCGATTTCCGTTATGGTAAAACTGTCAGCCCTGCGCATTTCCTCCGCAGTTACCAGATATTTCACACTTTCCCTCCTCACCGACAACAGAATTCATGCCGTAATTTTCTATTATATAAAAAAGACCGCGGCCTCCGCAGCAGTCTTTTATCTCGGATGTTGTTCCTCCGGATTATATGTCATATCAAAAAGCTCCAACACCTCTGCGCCGAAGACATCGTGCATATAAGAGTAAATGGTATGATTCCTCTGCTCCATCTCCTGCTTTCTCACCAGCTGCTTCTTCAATTCAATGCGGACATCCTTCACCCACTTTGAAATCTCCCGAATTCCCTCTGTGTTTTCCTGCATGGCGGTATAACAACAGTCCATGGTTGCAAGCATCAGGTCAAAATTCAGCCGATCGATTTCACGGGGAAGCTCAATCAGCTCGTCCTGATATTCCTCCAGACGCTCATTACATTCCTCCACCAGCTTTTTATGCTGCTCCAGCTTCTTCGTCAGCCCGGCGTCTCCCGTCTGCTCTGCCTCGTCCGCCATGGTTACGATTTCACCCATCAGCTTCTTTTTCAGCTTCTTGATGTCCTTTGTCTCCGTGTTCAGTTTACCCTGCCTTTTCAGAAGAGCATTCAACTGTTCCTCTGTCCCCGCTACACTCTTTCTGGCCTCCTCGTCCAACAGACGATACCACTTGTTATCCAGTGTGAGAATCGGGATTTTCTTCCCCCGAAGCGCCTCGGAAAACTGTTGTTTCATAAAGCGTCACGCCTTTCCACAGGTCAGTCAGCGTACTTTGCCTGCATTTACTTCCCGGCCTGCTCATTTTCATAACGGTTAATATTATAGGACAGCTTCATCAGGCTGTCGGAAAGGTGTACGTTTTCCACCTGTATCCCCTCCGGAACATTCAAATCCACATGGGCAAAATTCCAGATTGCCTTGATTCCGTTCTGTACCAGCTGTTCCGCCGCCGCCTCGGCGCCGGTCTTCGGTATGGTCAGCACGGCAATGTCAATATCGTTCTCACGCACAAAGGAATTCAGCTTCTCCATGGGCATAATCTCCACGCCCCTGACTCGCTTTCCCACCAGATCCGGATCCCGGTCAAACATGCCTCTGAAAATAAAGCCCCGACGCTCAAAATTCATATAGTTTCCCAACGCCCGCCCCAGATTTCCCGCACCTACAATAATAAAATTATGCTTCCTGTTCAGTCCCAGTATCTTGCCGATTTCGTCATACAGATATTCCACGTTATAGCCGTAGCCCTGCTGTCCGAAACCGCCGAAATTATTGAAATCCTGCCGGATCTGGGACGCCGTAACCTTCATGAGGGCGCTCAGATCCTGGGATGATATCCTCTCCACGCCCTCGTCCTTCAACTCCCCCAGATACCTGAAATATCGGGGCAGCCGCCCGATGACGGCCTGCGAAATTTCCTTTTCTTCCATCTCTGTCAATTCTCCATAATCCTATCATAGCAGTTTACCGAAAAAAGTCAACGGATTGTGGAATAATACTACAGCAATCCCTCCAGCGTGGCCCGGATAGCACGGATAAAATCCAGGCTGTTTAAAATTACAGGGTTCTCACAGGTGGAGATGAGCGAAAGGCTCTTTGTCATCTTTCCGTCCTCCACCGTCCTGACGCAGGCCGTCTCCAGCTTCTCCGCAAAGGTCTGCAGCTCACTGTTTCCGTCCAGTTCTCCCCGCTTCTTGAGCGCTCCCGTCCATGCAAAAATTGTAGCAATGGAATTGGTGGACGTCTCCTCCCCCTTCAGGTGCTTATAATAATGACGCTGTACCGTGCCGTGGGCCGCCTCATACTCATATACGCCATTGGGAGACACCAGCACGGAGGTCATCATGGACAAGTCGCCGTAAGCGGTAGCCACCATATCAGACATGACGTCTCCGTCATAATTCTTGCAGGCCCAGATAAAGCCGCCCTCAGAGCGGATAACCCGCGCCACCGCATCGTCAATCAGAGTGTAGAAATATTCGATTCCAAGCTCCTCAAACTGCTTTCTGAACTCCCTGTCATAAATCTCCTGGAAGATATCCTTAAAAGTATGGTCATACTTTTTGGAGATAGTATCCTTGGTAGAGAACCATAAATCCTGCTTTGTATCCACCGCATAGCTGAAGCAGGCTCTGGCAAAGCTGGAGATAGATTTCTCCGTATTATGGATGCCCTGGATAATGCCTGCGCCGTCAAACTCATGAATCAGCTCCCTGGTCTCCGTTCCGTCTGCTGCGGTAAATACCAGTTCCGCCCTGCCGGCGCCGGGCACCTTGATTTCCGTATTCTTATACACATCACCGTAGGCGTGACGGGCAATGGTAATGGGCCTGGTCCAGTTTTTCACATAGGGCACAATGCCTTTCACCAGAATAGGCGCACGGAACACGGTGCCGTCCAGAATGGCGCGGATGGTTCCGTTGGGACTCTTCCACATCTCCTTCAGATCGTACTCCTTCATTCTTGCCCCGTTGGGCGTAATGGTGGCGCACTTCACGGCCACACCGTATTTCAGGGCAGCATTGGCGGAATCCACCGTCACCCGGTCGTCTGTGGCATTGCGGTTTTCCAGCCCCAGATCATAGTACTCGGTCTTCAAATCAATGTAGGGCAGCAACAGCTCCTCCTTGATCATCTGCCAGAGAATCCGGGTCATCTCGTCTCCGTCCATCTCCACAAGGGGTGTAGTCATTTTAATCTTTTCCATATTTTCTCTCCTTCCGCCGCACTCACCACATACTATCTATCGTCCTCATTCCGTATAGGCTTCATGCAGTCCGTTCTTTACCATATTTTCATAAGCGTTAATCATATGCTGGTGGGCAAGCTGTTCCGCCAGATCGGCGTTTCCCGCCTTGATGGCCTCCATGATTTTCCTGTGTTCCTCATTGGACTTAGGCCCTCTGTTGGCATTTGCCAGGGTCTTCTTCCGTACCCGCAGCACATACTGATGAAAATCCTTCAGCTGATGCTCCAGCATCTTACTGTCGCATGCTTCATAGAGAATATCGTGAAAGCGGTTGTCCAGCTCCGCCATCTGCTCCAGCTGTCCCTTTGCCGCATGAAATTCCCCCAGATAGACATTCTCCTCCATCTCATCCATCTGTTCCTTTGTGATATGCTCCGTGGCCCATCGGGCGCAAAGCCCTTCCAGATGCGAACGAATCATATAAATGTCCTTTACATCCTTCTCCGTGATGCCGGTAACATAGGCCCCCTTATTGGGGATAATCTGAATCAGCCCCTCCAGCTCCAGCTGACGGAATGCCTCTCTGACCGGAGTACGGCTGACTCCCAGCTCCTCGCCGATTGCCACCTCTCTCAGTTCCTCATGCTCCTCATATTTCCCGCTTAAGATATCTTCCCTCAGCTTATGAAAAACCCGTCCCCGCAGGGAGTACTTGTCCGTAACCTCCTGCTTTACATCATAATGACTCATTTCTTATCCATCCTTATTACAAATCGTCAGACCTTTTTCCAGGCAGACCCGGTTCACACATGCCACGATCTCCTCATCCGTCATAACCGTCACACGTCCGTCCGCATATTGTTCGTCCACCCACTTTTTGATTTCCGTCACAAGCTCCGAATTTTTCTCCACCTGGCTGTCGCCCTTCAGCTTGTAATAGGTATTAATCCAGTGGGCAATGCCCGCCAGGCCGGAGGTATTGGAAATAGCGCAGAGCACCGGCCGCTTCAGGAATTTTTCCGTGTCAAAGATATTGTAGATTTCTTCGTTTTTCAACAGTCCGTCCGCATGGATACCCGCTCTTGTCACGTTAAAATTCTTGCCTACAAAAGGCGTCCTGGGCGGAATCTGATAGCCGATCTCCTTCTCATAATACTCTGCCAGCTCCGTGATCACCGTGGTGTCCATGCCGTTTAAATCACCCTTAAGCTGGGCATATTCAAACACCATTGCCTCTAAAGGCGTATTGCCTGTTCTCTCACCAATACCAAAGAGGGACGTGTTGACGCCGGAACAGCCGTAAAGCCATGCAGTGGTGGAATTGCTCACCGCTTTATAAAAATCGTTATGTCCATGCCACTCAATCAGCTCGTGGGGTACGCCCGCATGAGTATGTATAGCATAGACAATTCCCTGGACGCTTCGGGGAATAACGGCTCCCGGGAAATTCACTCCGTACCCCATTGTGTCGCAGGCCCGGATTTTAACAGGAATTCCGTACTCCTCCATCAGCTTCATCAGCTCCAGGCAGAATGGAACCACATAACCGTAAATATCCGCCCGGGTGATATCCTCCAGATGACAGCGGGGGCTGATGCCCTCCTCCAGACACTCCCTGATAACACTTAAATAATGCTCCATGGCCTGCCGCCTTGTCATTTTCAGTTTCAGAAAAATATGATAATCGGAGCAGCTGACGAGAATCCCCGTCTCCTTCATACCGATTTCCTTCACCAGCTTAAAGTCCTCCTTGCTGGCCCGTATCCAGCTGGTAACCTCAGGAAACTCATATCCCCGCTCCATACACTTGTACACCGCGTCCCTGTCCTTCCTGCTGTACAGGAAAAACTCACTGGCCCGTATCATTCCGTTGGGTCCGCCCAGCTTATGTAAATAATCAAAAATCCTGACAATCTGCTCCGTAGTATACGGCGCCCTGGACTGCTGTCCGTCCCGGAAGGTGGTGTCCGTAATCCAGATATTCTTCGGCATATTATGGGGCACAATCCTATCATTGAAGGGAATCTTGGGTATTTCGGAGTAAGGGAACATATTGCGGAATACATTTGGCTTTTCCACGTCATCCAGAATATACATATGCTCTTCTATTTCCAGAAGATTATTTTTCTGGTTCATTGCGACCGGACGATTCTGAAATGTTGTATTATCTCTCATAGTCTCTCTGCACCTTTCCGTATTAATCGGCGGCTTTGCGCCGCCCTTGTATGATTGTATACAATTATACGAAATGTGTCAACTTTTTTGTTGCTTAAGTTTCAAAATACATCCTCACCCCAGCAGCCTTTTCACATTCACCATTCCCCAGCCCTGCTGATTCCAGGGCAGGTGCAGATCCGTGGCGGTAAACAGCAGCTTCTGCCTGCATGACTCGTTAGTCATATGAGGATACCGCTGAAATGCAAGGGCCGCCGCTCCGGCCACAATGGGTGTTGCCATGGAGGTACCGCTTTTTGCCACATAAGCGCTTCGTCTGTAGTAATGCACACTGCAGGACATAATATCCGTTCCCGGCGCCACAATATCCGGCTTGCGGGGGCTGCCGTTTCTGACGCCCCTGCCGGAATAGGCGGCGCAGAGTCCCGATTCGTTTCTGCGATATGCGCCGTCATAGCATCCCACCGTGATTACCTTGCCGCTTCCGCCCACATCTGAAATCGTCCCGTCTCCGGGACCTTTATTTCCCGCCGCGCAGACCACCAGAATACCGCTGTCCCACACCTGCTCCACCTTCTGACGCAGTGCGCGCTCCTTGCCTTTTTCCTCCAGATTTCCGATACCCACGGAAATATTTAAAATACGAATGCGGTATCTTCTGCGCATGGCCAGGATCCAATCCAATCCGGATAACATGGCTTCCGTGGAGCCGCCTCCGTTTTTATCCAGCACCTTTCCCACCACAAGTCCGGCCCCCGGCGCCATACCCCGGTATCTGCCGCCGGACAATTTCCCGGTTCCGCAGAGGATGCCGCACACATGGGTTCCGTGCCCGTTATCGTCATAGGGAAGCTCGCGATTTCCTACAAAATCACGGAATTCATATGTTTTCCCTTCCAGATCCGGGTGTCCGCATATGCCGGTATCCAGCACCGCTATGGTTACTCCCCCGCCGTCCGCCATCCCGTATTCAGGAAAAAAATCTATCTGTTTCCGCACCCGCTGCATAAAAGTAAGCGCCCCGGCATATCATTTACTGATATTTTATGCCCGGACGCTTCTCTTTGTTCTGCATACAGGAAATGAAACCTGTTTGCGTTTATCCTCTCTTCTTTCTCCGCAGCACTTCCGGCAGGCACAGTCCCATGCCCGTAACCAGTATGGCCGCCCCCAGGACAAATTTCAGAACCAGCATACTGTTTTCACCGTTTCCTCCCCCATCCTGACTGCCCGGCCCGGCGCTCATGCTGTTCAGGGAAGCATTCACTTCCCGGATCTCCGATTCACCGATGCCTGCGCCGTAAACTCCGAACATCGACAGATGCGTGGTGCGGAACCGGAAGCACTCCACTCCCTCCAGCGTCACCCGCTCCACTCCCACTGCCTCCAGCTGCCCGTTCCGATCCAGTGTCACCAGCTTCAATTCCTGGCCGGAAAGAGCTTCCGGCAGCGGCAGCACCACATTCAGGCCGCTGCGCCCCAGCTTAGTCAGCGGTATACCGCTGTTGTCCGTCAGCTGCAAATCATATACCGCCATGTTTTCCGGCATTTCACTGTTCATCGCCCGCTTCCATGCGGTCTCCAGTTCTGATCTGTCCGTCTTCTGCTCTACATTCAGAGTGTAACTCCTTGTGGCGCCCTCCAGACGCGCTGCAGAAGGCGCCGCTCCCACTACCGTCACTCCCGGCTGCCCGGCATCCTGCACCACGTCTCTGTATTGCTCATTGGAAAGCCTGGTGGCAGAAAGCTCATAGGTCTCTTCCGGCCTGCTTCCGCTGTATATCACCTCTGCATTCCCAAAGGCCTGCACTCCCACAGCCTGCACGGAAGCAGGGACCTTCACCGCTTCAAGGCCGGTGCAGCCCGCAAAAGCCCTGTCCTTGATCTGCTCCACACCTGTGCCCAGATTCACCTGCCGCAGGCCGGTACAGCCTTCAAAAGCCGCCTCTCCCACCACCAGCACAGTGTCCGGCAGACGGATACTCTCTATTTCTCCATGGCCTGCAAAGACCTCTGCCGCAATGACACGAATTCCTCCCGGCACAAACACCTGACTGTCGCTGCCGTTATAAGCCAGCAGCACGCCCCCGTTCACCAGAAAAGCCGTCCCGTCGTTTTTAAAGTTTTCCATCATAGCCGTATATTCGAAAGCCTTAGGCTCCACATTCATCACGGAATCCGGCAGCGACACACTCTCCAGACTGTCACAGTGATAAAAGGCTCCATAACCGATATTCGTCACGCCATCGGGAAGCTCTATTTTTTTCAGCGTACTCCTGGCAAACGCAAACTGCCCTATCTCCGTAATTCCCTGCTTCAGAGAAACCTCATCAAGGGAATCGCTTCTGTAAAATGCCTGATCCGCCACTATTCTCCCATCCACCACAGTATATTTCGGAATACCTGAAACCGGCCCTGCCGTTATCATATTTCCCATCAGCTCCGCAAGATCCGTCAGCACAGAAGGCACGGAAACCTCCGGTGTGGGAACCGGCGCAGGCGTGGGTTCAATTACTTCCATTTCCGCCGACGGCAGAAATACCACTGCCTGATTTCCAACCACGCTTGTGCTTCCCATGGTTTCCCCTTCCGTATATACAGGCGTGGGGGTGGACACGGGCTCCGGAACCGATGTATTCCCCTGATTTACGTCATCCGGCTGATAATCCGGCACATCCTCATACTCCGGCATTTCCTTCTGCCTCTCGTAAAAAGCCTGGGCATAGGTATCCGCCACCGTTCCCTCATCACAGTGAATCGTCAGCCTGGCACATCCGTCAAAGGCGCTTTCATGAATATATCTGGTCTCCCCGGGAATGGAAATATCCGTCATGTTCACACAATCTCCGAAGGCCTGCACACCGATTGACGTCACATTGGAGGGAATTGACATCTGCCGCAGCCCCTTACATCCTGCGAAAGCATAATCACCTACACTTGTAAGTCCCCTGCCCAGCACCACGGTATCCAGGTTGTCACAGCCCCAGAAAGCATAGGGCTCAATCCGCACTACGGAGTTGGGAATCACCACCAGTTCTATATTGGTGTTGTCCTCAAAGGCATTTTCCCCTATGACTTCCACGGTATCGGGAACAGACACGTTTTTCTCCGTGCCCCGATACTTTACCAGTGTGCTTCCCTCCATTACAAAATCGGAAGCAGGCGTCGCTGCGTCTGCCTCCGAAACGGGAAGTGTCATAATGACCAGTGCCGCCGCAATCAGCAGGACACCAAAGAGTGTTCTTCTCTTTCTCATATGTCTCCCTTTTTTGTACCTCTCTTTCAGGCCCGGGCCTTAACCTTTACCTTTTCCTTCTTTTTATTGTCCCTCTGCATGAACATCACGAAGGACAGGCAGGCCAAGCCGATAGACAGGAACCACTTAGGATGGATTCCGTCTCCTGTTTTCGGGGTACTGTCAGCCACCATTCCCTCTGACAGCCTTGAAATGTCCACATAAATCACATAGGGCGAAAAATGCTCCGCTGTAAACGTCACACAGGATACGCCGTCAATGGTGGTAAACCTGGGCGAAAGCTTATCCAGCCTGTCGTTTACCACTCCTGCCACCTTGTTATTCCCCGCATAGGGAATCAGGGAATCCGGCAGCGGCAGCGTAATGCTGATTCTGAGTCCCGTGGTATCCGTGATCCTTGTGGTTCCCGTGGAATCATAAAGGGAAATATCCATGGGAAAATACTTAATATTGCTCAAATCATTTCCGTACTCCGCAACCAACGCCCTTAAAACTGCCTCCGTCGCTTCACTGCTCTCGGAAATTTTAATGGTAAAGTTATCCGATGAACCGTTCACCACTGCCGACACAACTCCCGTGTTAGACAGTCCGTTCTTGTCAATTACCACCGTAGTGCCGCCGTTTGTCACCGTCCCCGTAGTGCCGTTGGGCCGGTTGGAATTGTTGACGGATGAGTTCCCGCTTCCCGTGCTGCTGCCGGTACTTACTTTATAATTTGCCGTCACCGTCACATTGGCTGCCGGCATAGTTATCACCGATGCGGAAAGCGTGGTGCTGGCAATGGGCGTATTCGCCGGAGAAATCGTCCAATGGCTGAACACCTGCCCTGACGCCGGGTTATTGGCAATAATCACAGGCTGGGAGCCTGCCGCATAGCTGCCGGAACCGCTTCCGTTCTGTACTGTCAGAACATACAGACCGGAACTGTTGCCGCTGGCAGTCCCGTTGCCGCTGGCAGTTCCATTGCCGGTACCTGTTCCCGTCCCCGTTCCTGTTCCGGTACCTGTTCCGGTACCGGTGCCCGTTCCGGTACCTGTTCCCGTTCCGGTGCCTGTTCCGGTACCAGTGCCGCTGCCTGAAGTGCCTTTCTCATACTGGGCATAAATATCATAGGACTGGCCGTTCATCATCTCCGGGATATTGGTAAGACCCGGTCTCCATCCGGTAAAGGTGTAGCCTTCTCTGGTGGGACTCACCGGCTGTACGGCATTATCTCCGGGAGTCACATTCTGAGTGC
The DNA here is from genome assembly GCA_023664365.1 of Acetatifactor muris. Taxonomy (GTDB): domain Bacteria; phylum Bacillota; class Clostridia; order Lachnospirales; family Lachnospiraceae; genus Acetatifactor; species Acetatifactor muris_B. The sequence continues at coordinate 64,307 of JAMPFR010000007.1, forward strand.
TCAGCACTTTATCGTCATAGTCTATAAACCGTACCAACGTCGTGGCTTCCTCTGTATTCAGCGCTCTCCACCTGGGCAGGAACGTCATGTCTCCCTGAATATCCTTCATATCGATGCCGGCGATATCCGGGCCGATGGGTGAGAGGTACCAGGTTACAAAGCTGTAACCGGCCCGCTCCGGCGTAAGCTCCGGAATCCTTGCCGCCCCTCCGGCAGTCACCTCCTGATCTTCGATAAAAGGCTCCCATTTCCCATCATCATCGCCGCCGGCCATAAACCTTACGGTGTAAGTCTTGGTAGAAATCGCATCTACCCTGTCGATATTTTCGTGCCCCTTGGCCTCAATATAAATAATAACATTTTCCGCATCCGCAGGCGTCACAAATTCCAGCTTAGGTACATAAGGATTCTGCAAATCGTCCGAAGGGTATGCCGGCGTGTTAAAGGCTTTCTCGGAAATATAGGACACACTGGAAGGCACCTCAATAGACCAGAGCTTGCTGTTATGAAAAGCGCCCTCCTGTATACGTTTACAGGTAGCGGGCAGCGCCACTGTTATTTCACCTGTTCCGTTAAAGGCATTTACAGGTATATCCACAATGCTGCTGGCGGATAAATCCACCTTTCGCAGATTTGTGCATTCCATGAAAGCTTCATCCGCCAGGCTCCTCACGCCCGTGAATAGACCGGACGAAAGAGTTCCCGCCTTGGACTCCAGGCACTCCACCACAGAATCCTTGGCTTCGTTTTCCAAGCCGAAGATAATTCCGTTCTCACAGGTAAAATAGGGTCCCCCTGAAAAGCTTACGTTTTCCAGCTTCGGACAGTCTCTGAAGGGCCGCAGTCCCAGACTTGTCACCTTGGGTGAGATAGTCACGTCCGTCAGCTTTTGATTATTATCAAATGCATAATCTCCGATGGTGCTTCCGCCGCCCGTCATATAAATCGTACTCAGCTGATACTCGTTTGCATTATACCGGTTATCCTTAAGGGCAAAGGCATACTCGTCGATCTTCGCGTCCCCGCCTGTGATACTGATTGTTTTCAGCCCGGTACAGCCGTCAAACATATAAGGCGTATACTCCGCCAGATCGGCAAAGCTGATGGTCTCCAAATCCGTATCCGGCGCAGAAGCTGCCGCATTTCCGCCGCTGACGCTGCCACCCCTGTTCACCTCATAGGTGCCGTCCTCATTTTTCGTGACGACAGCTCCGTTAAACAGTCCGTCAGCCACTGCCTTTACACCCTGGGGAATGGCGGGATTCAAAGTGGCGTTGATAATCGCCCACTGGTTTGAATCTATCTGGGTACTCTTATCCGTCAGCCAATCTGCATAATTTTCAAATGCCTTTGTGGCCGCCTCCTGCAGTTCCGCGGTTATATAAGGATAGTTTGCCGCCGTATACTGGGTCATCCTTGAGCGGGCGGGATAGCCCACTAACGTAGCCACGCCGTCATTTTCCACCAACGGATCCGGATCAACATAGCGTACCTCCAGGTTCTGAGGCCAACCGCTGTAATAGGTAATATAGGTGGGCGACTGCCCTTCGGCGCTGATTATTCCGGATTCCCTCATGGCATATTTAAAGGGTTCCGTATTTCTTCCGTCGCTCGTAGCTATCATGCCCGTAAAGGACAGGGAGGGCGTTGTTGAAAGGATTCCATTGCAGTCACCCTGGTGGGCAAGCCGCATTTTCTGCGTGTGGAACGCTTCTGGCCCGATAGACTCTATGGTGCTTGCATCGGTAAAAATCACATGCTTTAAGTTATGGCAGCCTACGAAGGCCTCCTGCCCTATGCTTTTCACCGAAGCGGGAATCACGATTTTTTCCAGAAAACAGTTATCCGAAAAGCTGCCCGCGTCAATGGCGACTATATTTTTGGGTCCGATCTGAGCGGGGATCTCCACCTCCTTAACATTTCCGTCCATGTCAAAGTGGATCAGGTTATTATTGTCATCCACCTGATAGGTAATCGTCACTTTGCCGCCCAAGACGCCCTCTGCAATTACAATTTTCTCATACTGCAGTCTGTCATCGGTATATTTAAACGCAATGGCATTGGCCTTTGTAAAATCATGGGTTTTGGAACTGCCCGCCGCCTCAAAATAGATGACATCCTTAACCTGTTCTTTGAATTTATCCACCGTATAATTATTATCGGCAACAGTCGCCGTATGCCCCACAAAGGTAGTATTCGCACTCGCTACCGCAATGTGATTCAGTTCTGTGCAGCCCTCAAAATTGTCAAGGTGAACCTCTGCATACCCGAGAGAAGCCGGAAGGGTAATCTCCTTCAGGGCAGTACACCCCTTAAACACGGAACAGCCCAACGTGGACAAAGTAACAATCGGCTGTGCCTCTATCCCCCATTTATCCACATATTGGGGTTTCTGGCCCTCGGCATTAAAATATACCTTTTCCAGGGCAGTACACCCTTCAAAAGCAGAATCATAAATATACTGTACACTGTAAGGCAGCATAAACCCTATCAGACCGGTGTAGGCAAAAGCACAGTCCGAAATGACACTCAGGTTGCTGTAGAAGGGAATCGTCACATCTCTGAGGTTTGCGCTGTTGGCGAAGGCGTCATGCCCAATCTCCACCAAGCCGTTTCCGAAGGTTACAGCGCTTACGGAAGTTCTGTAAAAGGCATAATTTCCGATTCCCAGTACCTCATCGCTCATCACCAGCGTATTAAAATTCGTCCAGTTTGCAAACACACCGTTTTCCGCTTTCGTGTTTGCCGTAGTCTCCTTAATCTTAAAGGTCTGTACAATTCCGGAGTCGGTATCCCGCGCATTGATGCTCTCCAGATACTGATTGCCTATGTAGGTCACCTTCTGGTTACAAATCCACTGATGTCCGCGTTCAACATCTCCCACTCTGATGTAATAAAAGTCGCCGACCTTAAACACTGCCAGCTCACTGTTTGCCTTGGTCTCGCCGCCGTTATCGTATACTTTTTTCCCATCCTCCCGGGAAGTGTAGAAATCGCTGCCATCCTCACTTATAATATTATAAGTAACACCTGCAGTGCTTGTAGGCGCTTTTGTAGTCCTGTAATAAAATGCATAGGCCATGTACTCTTCTTCATTTCTGCCGTTACTGTCCTTACCGGTATTGCCGACCTCTTTCCATTTCCAGTTCTCAATGGTATTCCTGCCGCAAAGACTGAAGACCGGGGTACTGTAGCTGTCAAAAAGCGTGGTTGTACTGATGATTGTACCCTGCTCATCCCTCGTATACTCCGGCGTGGTCTTAACCTCATAGGGCGAAGACATGTAATATAAAACCTCGTGGTTCTGGCTGACTGCCACATCGCTGGAGGCATCCCCCGCATTTGCCGCGTAGGACGCAAAGGCGGATACCGTGGTCGGTATTTCCAGAGTGCCGTTTTCTACCTTTCCGCCGCCGTAACGGAGAATCATGGCGCCGGAAACATTTCCGCTGCCGCATTTGTAATCACTGCTCTTCAAGGCCCCCAGCCACGCAAACTGAAAGCTTCCCGTCTCGTCCGTATAAATATCTTTAAAATTTGCATTTGTTATCAGAGGAATTGCAGATGTATAACTATCACCTTTATTTTTTTGTTCGGTCCATGTCCAATCGGATTTATAAATCGAGTTAGTTGTATCTCCTGCCTGTACTTCCCTGCCCAGACCTTCTGTGGGAATCGCCGCCACTACCAGCGCCGATACCAGAAACATGGTTCCCAGCGTCCTGCGAACCGATCTCTTTAATCTTCTGGATTTTTTCTTCTTTACAACGTCAGCCATTGCCACTACTCCTTTATCTTCTTTGCCACTACTACGAACCGACCGTTCTTTTCCTGATAATCACAGGTAGACAGCGTCAGCAGCTGATCGCCGTACTCTGCTGTCACTCCCGTATCATAAAGGGACACAGACGCCATTTCCTCCATATAGGAATCAAATTCTTGTTGGCTGTTCGCGTCTATGAACTGATAATACTTAAATACAATCTCATCTTCATTATACACCCTGGAGCGGAAAACGTACATCACTTCGTACTTTCCTTTTTCATAAATGGTATCAAACCAGATATAAGGGTGTTCCTCACAATACTTCTGATCCTCATACAGATCCAGCTTGCCGAACATTCTGCCGCTCTTCATGTGATGCCCGTAAACAATGAAGTTCGTGCTTGGCTTCAGTACGTCACAATCCTTATCCAGAAAGATTGTACCGTTCTTATCCTCCTCCTGATCCATATTGTGTTTGAGGTAATATTCGTTGTCAGAAGTCTGCATCACGGGAAAACCCGATTCTCCGCCTATAGCTTTATCGTCAAAAATCAGCCATCCGATTAGCTTTTTATACTTAATTAATAAATTCTTATATTCATCCAATACCTCTTTGGGCTCCGGCGCTTCATCCAAGGTATAAAGCGGGCCGTTGGGCTTAGCCGGCTCCACCTGATCCACAATGGGTTTACTTCCCTTTAATTCGCTGAGTTTTTCATAGTTGCTGCCCGTCCTGTAACTGTTCCAGGCATAGATGCCGAAATACCCCAGACATCCCGCCGCAGCCACGCTGCACAGCAGGATTGTCAGCCTTCTGCGTTTTTCCCGGCGCTTCAGTTCCTCCTGCACAATGGCATCCAGCTCCGGTGAGCCGGGCTTCCCTGAGACTCCTGCCCTGCGCCCCGTACTGCCGGACTTCCCGGAGACATCTGCCCTGCGCCCCGCGCCGGCGGACTTCCCGGAGGCTTCTGTGCTGCGCCCCGTGCTGCCGGACTTCCCGGTGCCGGTTTCTCTTCTTTTTTCGGAAGCTTTCGCCCCCTGCCCTGCCACGGCTTTGCCTCCCGGCTTCTTTCCGTGCTTCTGCTTCCCTGCTCCGCGAACCGCCTGCTCCAGCGCCTCCTCCACTTCCTCCTGAAAGTCCTCGCCGAGCAGCGTATAAAAGGGATATTTCCCCTCCTGCAGCTCCTTTTTCAGCTTTTCCAGCGCCCCGCGGTTCGTCATGTCAGTCCTGCTTCTCAGCGCATCTATGATTTTTTTGTCCCGCAGCGCCCGTGCATAATCGCTTCCGGTACGAAACTGCCTGCCTTCTACTGTGTAATCTTTTTCCGCCATAACAAAATAACCTTTTCTCTGTTCTCTATTTTACTACATATAGAAATTAATGCAAGTCAGTTTTTCTGGAAACATTGACATGCCGGGATGCATACAATAAACCATAAAAATAAATCTTTGGAGGCAATATCAATGAGCGATTTGACTGCTACAAACTGTGGCTGCAACGACTCCTGCGGATGCGCAAACGCACAGAATAACAACGGATTTGGCGGGTGCTTCTGGATTATCCTGCTTCTGCTCTTCTGCGGCAACGGCACCAACAGCCTGTCCGGCGGCAATGGCTGCGGATGCGGCAACGGCACAAGCGGGCTGTTCGGCGGCAACGGCGGATGCTGCGAATGGATCATCTGGATCCTGCTGCTCTCCTATTTCTGCGGCAACGGCAACGGCTGCGGATGCGGCTGCTAAACTGTCCCCCGGAAAACAGGCTCCTTCGGGGGCCTGCTTTTCATTCCGGCGGCATACATCCTCTCCCGCCTGCCCACAGTCGAAGCCGGCCTGACACGACCGCCTGATCCGACTTGGGCTCTCCCGATGTACTAAGCAGTCTCAAAGCTACATAGGATAGAAATAAAGCAGGCTGCAGAAAGGCGGTAGAAACAATGGAGGAAAAGGGAACAAGCCCGGTCACAGCATTTGACTCGCTCTTCACCACCAATAAAATTCAGATGCTGAAGGTACTGTTGGCCTGGATTCCCCCTTCTCAGCAGGGTCTGTTTGCAGTCTACATAAAATTTCTGGAACTGCAGCACGCTCTTACCCTCCTGAGCCGCCCCGGCAGGATCTTTACAGGCAGCAGACGGCTTTCCGCAGACTTCTTCTCCGGAGACAATTCCGATACCATTGAACTGTTGGACGAACTGCTCCCCTACAGCAGCCAGGCTGAGCGAACCAGAATCGACAACATGAAAAATATGCTGCAGAATATGGGCAGAATGAAGGAAATGATGGAGATGGCGGAAATGATGAAGGAAATGTTCCCTGAAGGCTTCGGCGGCGGAGAAAATCCCATGGGTATGCCGTCCGCGGGCGGTATGTCTCCTATGGACATTTTATCCGGTATGGCCGGGATGTCCGGCATGGATATGTCCGCCGCTTTCGGCAGCGACAGCTCCTGAGCAGACCGCTGCCGATACAATATGAAAGGAGGGCATACAATATGGATACAGCACCCGCCTGGATGTCGGATCCTCTTGTAAAAGACATTCCCGGGAAGAAACTGGAATTCCTGGGACAAATGTTTACCGAAGGGCATGGAAAAAGCCAGAAAGAGATGATGGCTTTCATGATGCCCATGTTGAAAAAAGCAAAACAGGAAAATCTGACATTTACTCCCGGAGAAATGAGCGCTGCCATCGCGGCAATCAAAAAATACAGTTCCCCTGAAGAGCTGAACCAGATTGACAAAATACTGGCGAAGGCAAAACAGTAAAAAGCGGAAATGCCCTGATGGTTTAATATCCACGGGGCATTTCCCATTTTTCATCCCTGTGGTTCGCCCGGGATAAGTTCATAGCTAATAGTCAGGTGCTGCTTTCCTGCAGCCGCCGGATTTTTTCCTCCGCAAGCCGGAGCTTTTCTTCCGCCTCGTCGGCCCTTTTGCGCTGCTCTTCGGCCCTTCTTTCTGCTTCCTCGGTTTTCCTGCGCTGCTCCTCTGTCTTTCTTTCTGCTTCCTCGGTCTTTTTGCGCTGCTCCTCTGCCCTTTTGCGCTGCTCTTCTGCCTTTTTGCGCTGCTCCTCTGCCTTTTTGCGCTGCTCCTCTGCCTTTTTGC
>JAMPFR010000080.1 GCA_023664365.1 Acetatifactor muris
TTATTGTAATTTGCCGGATTGCTGTGTATAATAGGAATAGATAACAAAGAAGTTGAAACATATAGAGTTTTCCGGCAATAATTTACAAGGAAGAAAGCAGGTAAAAATAGAATGGAAAGCATAGAAACAGAACAGGTGGAAAACATAGAAGCCAGACAGACAAACTGGGAAGAGTTAAGCATATCGAATGATTTCCTGTTTGGAAAGGTCATGCAGAACCCGGAACTGTGTAAAGAACTATTGCAGCGGATTCTGCCAGATTTGAAGATAGACCACATTGAATATCCAGAATTACAGAAAAGCATCAAACAGGACATAGATGCAAAAAGCGTCAGGCTGGATGTGTATGTAAAAGATGAGAAAGAAGCTGTTTATGATATAGAAATGCAGGTGAGCAATACCGGAGAACTGCCTAAAAGAAGCCGGTATTACCAGAGCATGATAGATTTGCAGCTCATTGATAAGGGTCAGCATTACAAAAATCTAAATAGGAGTTATATCATATTTATCTGTCCGTTTGATGCATTTGGAAAAGGCAGACATATCTACACCTTTGAGAGTGTTTGCAAAGAGGACAACAGTGTTTTTCTGGGAGATGAAGCAGTAAAGATATTCTTGAACGCAGAGGGAACATTGAATGATGTCAGTAAAGAGTTGAAAGCATTTCTGGATTATGTGGCTGGCAAAAATCCAGAAGATTCCTATGTGGAGAAGTTGGAAGAAGCAGTAAAAGAAGCAAAGAAAAACAGGGAATGGAGGCATGAGTATATGACGTTGTTGATGAGAGACCAGGAAAATCAGGAAATTGGAGAAGATAAGATGCTTACGTTAATTCAAAGATTAGCAGCAGATAACCGATTTGATGAAATAGACAGAATAAAAGATGATAAAGCTTATCGGTTAGAATTGTATAAGGAGTATCATATTATCTAAGAAAAAAATATAGGCAGAGCATATAAAAGTGTTCTGCCTTATCTGCATATACGTCAGATAGTGCTGTTAATGTTTAACCGGATATAATCTTTAAGCAATTTACGCACTTAGGGTTCTTACGGAGAGCCGTATCACAAGTGAGCGTACAATGAAACCTGTCCTTGAATTTACAGACAATTAACGGTATAATAAAATAAAAAATATTTTAAGCAGGAGGTCGGAGAAGGATATGATTACCTGGAACAATTTGGATACCGTATCGGCATATCGGGAGCTGTTGAAGACGGCGCCCGTGGATCTGGCGGAGGCAATGAAGGGGGAGAACGGCGCAGCCCGGGTAAAGAAATACAGTGTGCCCATGGCGGCGGGACTTTCCTATAATTATGCGGCGAAGCAGGTAGACGACGGGGTGCTGGAGGCACTTGTAAAGCTGGCGGAGGAAACGCAGCTTGCCGAGAAGTTTGAAGCTCTTTACAACGGCGAGGTGATAAATACCGGTGAGAAGCGCAGGGTGCTCCATCATATGACAAGAGGACAGCTTGGGGAAGCTGTTGTGGCTGACGGCGTGGATAAGCGCAGTTTTTATGTGGAGCAGCAGAAAAGGATAGCGGAGCTGGCAGATAAGGTACATAGCGGTGAAATTACCAACGGGGCAGGGGAGAAGTTTACCACTGTGGTACAGATTGGCATCGGCGGCAGTGACCTTGGCCCCCGGGCAATGTATCTTGCTTTGGAGAACTGGGCTAAGGCAAATAATACCTTCAAAATGGAGGCCAGGTTCATCAGCAATGTGGATCCCGATGACGCTGCGGCAGTATTGAATACCATCGACGTAGCCCATTCTCTTTTTGTGCTGGTGTCCAAATCAGGAACCACACTGGAGACCTTAACCAATGAATCCTTTGTCAAAGACGCGCTGAAGAAGGCGGGTCTGGATGCCTCCAGACATATGATTGCCGTTACCAGCGAGACTTCGCCGCTGGCAAAGAGCGACGATTATCTGGCGGCGTTCTTTATGGACGATTATATCGGCGGCCGGTTTTCCTCTACCTCCGGCGTAGGCGGAGCGGTGTTGTCACTGGCTTTTGGCCCTGAAGTGTTTGCACAATTTCTGGAGGGTGCGGCAGAGGAGGATAAGCTGTCAAAGAACAGGGATGTATTTGCCAATCCTGCCATGCTGGACGCCCTGATTGGGGTGTACGAGAGAAATGTCCTGGGGTATCGGAATACGGCAGTATTGCCCTATTCCCAGGCGTTGAACCGTTTTCCCGCGCATTTGCAGCAGCTGGATATGGAATCCAACGGCAAATCCGTAAACCGCTTCGGAGAGCCTGTCAATTATTCCACAGGCCCTGTGATTTTCGGGGAGCCGGGCACGAACGGACAGCATTCCTTCTATCAGCTGCTGCATCAGGGAACGGATATTGTTCCTCTGCAGTTTGTGGGATTTAAGAATAACCAGACAGGCAGAGACGTTGTGATCCAGGACAGCACAAGCCAGCAGAAGCTTTGCGCTAATGTTGCGGCGCAGATTATAGCGTTTGCATGCGGTAAGGCTGATGATGACCGCAATAAAAACTTCGAAGGCGGACGTCCGTCCAGCATCATTATCGGTGAGCAGCTGACGCCTCAGGCGCTGGGCGCCCTGCTGTCTCATTTTGAGAATAAGGTAATGTATCAGGGCTTTGTATGGAATATTAACAGCTTCGACCAGGAAGGCGTACAGCTGGGAAAGGTTCTGGCAAAGAAGGTGCTTGCCCATGATACGGAGGGAGCCCTGAAGGTATACAGCGATCTGCTGGGAATTTAACGGAAGACGTAAATCTGCCGCCCTGGGAAGTAAGGCTTCACGGGGTGGCAGATTTTTTACCTTATGGGAAACTGCGCTATCAGGCGCATACCTTATAGGAAAGGAAAACAAAGTTGAAACTATTGCATTTGGGAGATCTTCATATAGGAAAGTCCGTATGCGATTTTAATATGCTGGAGGATCAGAAATATATGCTGCAGCAGGTTCTGGATCTGATTGAAAAGCAGAAAGCGGATGCAGTCCTGATCGCCGGGGACGTCTATGACAAATCCATTCCCAGCGAGGAGGCTGTGAGATTGCTGGACTGGTTTTTATGCAGGCTTTCGGAGCTTGGTACGGAGACATTTATGATTAGCGGCAACCATGATTCGGATGAGAGGCTCCATTTCGGAAGCAGCCTGTTTGAAGCGAAGAAAATCCATATTTCGGCAAAATACCGGGGAACTGTCTATAAGAGAGAATGCAGGGATAAGTTCGGCCGGGTAAATATTTATCTGCTTCCGTTTATAAAGGCGTCCCAGGTCAGGTATTTTTATCCGGAGGAAGATATCAGAACCTATGAGGACGCGGTAAGAGCGGTTCTTGCTCATGGGGACGTTGACCCTGCGGAAAGAAATATACTGGTGGCGCACCAGTTTGTGGCCGGACAGGGCGGAGACCCCAGACTGGGAGGCTCTGAAAGCGCAGCCACGGTAAATGTGGGAACGGTTGAAAGGATAGGCGCCCACTGTTTTGACGTTTTTGACTATGTAGCGCTGGGGCATATTCATTCTCCGCAGAGCGTGGGCAGAGATACGGTCAGATATTCAGGCTCTCTTCTGAAATATTCCCTCAGTGAGGTGAACGATACAAAATCCGTTCCGATTGTCACGCTTGGTGAAAAGGGCAGTGTATCCGTTGAACTTGCCGAACTGAAGCCATTGCGGGATATGAGGCATTTAAAGGGGAGAATGGAACAGCTGCTTCGAACGGGAAATATTGTATCGCCGGAGGATTATATCTATGTGACGCTTACGGATGAGGATCCTGTTGATAACTCCATGGATATTTTCCGGCAATACTATCCGAATACCATGAAGATCGTCTATGACAACGCCCATACAAGAGAATCGGCACAGGCAGACATTACCGATATAACCCGGGATAAATCTTTTCCGGAGCTGATAGCCGATTTTTACCGCATGATGTACGGCTGCGACATCAGTGAAGAGGAATTGCGGATGGTGAAAGAGGCTGCAGGGGAGGCAGGTGTTATAAATGAAGCCGATTAAACTGATTATCAGCGCCTTTGGCCCCTATGCGGGCAAAATGCCGGAAATTGATTTTGAGGCCTTTGGAGACAGGGGGCTTTTCCTGATATCCGGAGATACGGGGGCCGGTAAAACCACTATTTTTGATGCCATTTGTTTTGCGCTGTACGGTGAGACAAGCGGCATGTACAGAAAAACCAAACATCTGCGCAGCGAATATGCAGAGCCCGGGGAAAAGAGCTTTGTGGACTTTTATTTTTCACACCAGGGAAAAAACTATCATGTGTACCGCCAGCCCTCCTATGACCGGCCGAAGCAGCGGGGGGAAGGAAGCATTACGGAAAAAGAGACGGCGGAATTTTACTGTGATGGAGAACTGCCGATTGAAGGGGTGACGTCCGTCAATCAGGCGGTGGAGGATCTGCTTAAAATTGACTTCAGGCAGTTTAAACAAATCGCCATGATTGCCCAGGGGGAATTCTGGGATCTGCTGAATGCATCTACCGACGACAGGACGAAAATCCTGAGAACCATATTTATGACCTCCGGTTATCAGAGCATGGAAGATAAGCTTAAGGAACGAAAGAATGCCAGTCTCTCTCAGAAGACCAGAACAGAAGACAGTATCATTCAGTATTTCAGAGAGGCAGCGGCGCCGGAGGAAAGCGAATATGCGGCGGAGCTGTTCTCTCTGCAGGAGGAGACCGAAAAAAGGCGCGGCGTATGGTGGAATGTCCGAAATATGCTGGAGCTTTTGTCCGGGATCATTTCTGCAGATCAGGCGGCGCTGGAGGAAGGGAAAAAAGAATTTGAGGCGGAAAACAAAATTCTGGAGGAAAAAAAGAAGGCGTTACATACTGCACACACAAACAACGAATTTCTGAGCCGTTACGAGGAAGCGAAGGAGAGGAAAGAAAAGCTTGCGGGGGAGCAGGAAACAATCCGGGAACTGGAAATTCTTGCGGAGCGTCAAAAAACGGCTCTCCACAAGGTAAATCCTGTTTTTGAACGGCTCGGGGAAAAGAAGCGGGAGCTGGAGAGTACCCGGGAACATATGGCCGCCGGAAAGGAAGAACTGACCGGGGCGGAGAGAGAGGCCGCTCTGGCGGAGGAAGCCTTGGAAAGAGCCAGGGAAAGCCTGCCCAGGGCAGAGGAGCTGACCCGGAAAGCCGGAAAACTCAAAGAGGACATTGAAAAATATGCCCTGAGAGATGAACTGCTCTCTTCAGTCAGCGGGCTGGAAGCGGAATCCGAGAATCTGGACAGGGAAGGAAAGGAGCTTATCGGGGAAGAAAAGGCGTTAAATGAAAGAATCCAAAAGCTGGAGCAAACCGTAAAGGAGCGCAGGGAGTGCGCCGCCCAATTAGTCAGGGCGGAAAATGCGGGAAAGGAACTGGTTTCACTTAAGAAGGAACTGGATAACATAACCGCGGAGGCAATTCCGGATTACCGGAAGACAGTAAAAGAGTTTATGAAAAGGCAGGAGGACTTTCAGGCGGCTCAGGGCAGGTGTCATGATGCGGAGCAGGCGCGCAGGCGCTGCGAGGACGCGCTGGATAACTGCCGTGCCGGAATATTGGCCCAGGGCCTTGCGGAGGGGAAAAAGTGCCCTGTCTGCGGTTCCCTCCATCATCCGGAGCCTGCCGTCCTGCCGGGAGAAACGGTTACGGAAGAAGCATTTAAGGAATTACGGAAAAAAGAGGAACAGGCGAAAAATCGGAAAGAGGAGGCCCTTGCAGCGGCCGAGCGGGCAAAGGAAAAAACTGTTTCCAGAGAGGAGCAGTTGAGAGAGAGAATCCTGAAGGCAATCGGTCAGGAAGAGGACTTCGGGAATTTGGATGAGAACACCCAGATGGAGGAGCTGTTTTCTTTTGCTTCCGTAAAGCAGCGCACTGTGGAGGAAAAGCTGGCAGGCAATGAAAGGGAAGCAAAGAGACTGCGGAAGGATTGCAGAATCCATGAACAGGCCGTATCGGAGCTTGACAAAGCCAGGGGGGAGGATACAGACAGACTCAGGGAAAAGAAAGAGGCATATCAGGCCCGCAGGGAGAGCAATCAGGCGGGGCTGATTGAAAAAAGGACGGCGTTGAAGGAATATGAAAAGCTGGAATATGCAAATCTGGAGGCTGCCCGGGGGGAACTGGAAAAGGCGGAGCGGGAAGCGGCGCTTATTTCCGAAGCAGTCGAGAAGGCTGCTGCGGGGAAACAGAAATGTGATGAATTAAAAACAAGACTGGTTTCGGCGATCAATACTCTGGAGGAAACGTTACAGCGTCAGATAAAAAAGGCGGAGGAATGCGGAAAGGATTTTGAGGAGGCATTAAGAAGCGGGGAAATGACCGAGGAGGAGTTTCAGACGCTTCTTACGGATGAGAGAGAAATACAGGAAAAAGAGGAAAGAATCAGAAACTACCGGCAGTCTGTCAGAACGAACGAAGAATTGCTGGAACAGGCGGAGAAGGATGCGGAAGGCAGGACAAAAGTTGACGAAGAAGCGCTTCAGGAGGAAGTCGGCAGACAGAGCGATATTGTGGAAGGGCTGAGAGCAGGCAATACGGAGAGGCAGCGCAGGCTGCAGAATAATGAACGGGTGCAGAAAAACATATCGGATCGGGAAGCCCTTCTGGAAACCTGCTGCAGGGAAAGCGAAAGGTATATAAGGCTTTATGACCTTGTGGCCGGCAATATCAATAACAAGGCTAAGATCACATTTGAGCAGTACATACAGGCGGCTGGATTTGACAATATTATTGCCGCGGCCAACCGGCGGCTTCTGCCCATGAGCGACGGCCAGTACGAGCTTTGCAGGCGGGACGACTCCGATAACAGGAAGAGCAGGACGATTCTGAATCTTCAGGTACAGGATAATTTTACCGGCCACAGAAGACCCGTGGGAAGCCTGTCGGGCGGGGAGAGCTTTAAAGCATCCTTAAGTCTGGCGCTGGGGCTGTCGGATACCGTATCCTCCAACCTGGGCGGCGTACAGATGGAGGCGCTGTTTGTAGATGAAGGCTTCGGAACCCTGGACAGAAGGTCGATTGAAAATGCCATGGAGATTCTTGTCAATCTGTCCGGCGCCAATAAGCTGGTGGGCATTATCAGCCATCGGGAGGAATTGACGGAGACTATTCCGCAGCAGATCAGGGTGCGAAAAACAAAGAACGGAAGCCGGCTTGAGGTGGATACGGGTTATTGATTCCCGCGGGCAATGAGCCAAGTCAACGCAGTTGACTTTGTCAACGCAGTTGACTTTGTGCCGGTGCTTGCGCAGGAATCGGGTTGCTATTATAATATTAGCGGGAGGGCAGTTATGGGGAAAGATACACATCTTGTGAATATATATCTTAAAATACACCATAAAAAACCGCTGACAATGGATGATTTGGGTTATCTGGCAAAGTATGACCCGGAATGCTTTGCAAAAACCTGTCAAAACGTGATATATAATATCCCGGAGGCAAAGCCCATTATGGAACCGGCCGCCGCGGAATCCTTAAGTGAAAAGCCAAAGATAGAGGCTTCCGACTGGCAGGGGATAGCGAGAGTGCTGGAAAGATTAAAGCGCCTGGAAATGAATGCTTTACCGGAGATAACCGTTGATAACGAAAAAGTGAAGAATCTGCTTGGAAATCTGTATATGGAGCTGCTGTTCCCTCACAATGACCAGTATACCTTCATGGATATGGCGGATGGCGGGAGCACGTCTATGTTTGACAGAAAGGTATAAGTGTTACATACCAAAAAGATTATTATTGAGGGGAGATCGTGGAAATGCAATATGCAGTAGAATTATATTTTGACAATGAAACAGAAGATAAGCTTTTTGAGTTGGCAAAAAAGGTTGCTGCTGAAAAAATCAGCACTAAGTTTTTAGAGTGGAAAACAAGACCGCATCTTACGTTGGCATGTTTTACTGATGTAGATGAAGGTGAATGTATAGCGCAGATAAGAGAATTTGCAAAAAAACATAAGGTTATGCCTGCATATATAGGTTCGATAGGAATGTTTAATGATAGCAAAACTATTTTTGTATCACCTGTAATGAATAGTAGTATGTATCAATTTCAACGAGAATTGCATGAAACATTAAATTGTTTTGATACAAAAGGCTGGGAATGGTATTCTCCAAACAGGTGGGCACCGCATTGCACTATTGCATTAACCAATGAGGATACAGATGAGGCTTTTTTTAAAGCAAGTGATTTGTTGCTTCACGAATTTAAAAAAATGAGCGGCAAATTTGTTTCAATAGGGTTAGTAAAAGTTACATTTCCAGTTGAGGAAATATTTACGATAAATTTGGAAATTTAACAATTAATTTGAGCAGGAATACCGAAACGGGTTTCAGAAGTTTGCAAAAAAGGAGTTTAGAAAAGTGTTTCAGGCGGCAGTATTTGATATCGGACAGACGCTGGTGGATTACAGAATACCGATGAACTGGTCTGAACTGTACAGACCGGCCTTTGAGCATATCGCGGAAAAATATCATGATAAAAGAAGGTTTTTACACTTTTTTCAGGCAGGATTGTTCTTTGTTCGGCGATGTGGAGCAGACCTTACAAGCTCTTTCAGCCGCAGGGATCCGGCTGGGCACCCTGTCGGATGTGGCATACGGTATGGATAATGTATATGCCCTGGAGGATATAGCGCCGGTGATACAGTATATTGATTATCCCTATACATCCAATGACACGGGGTACAGAAAATCCTGCGCCGGAGGGCTGAAAATACTGAGTGAAAAAATGCGCGTTGACACTGAGGATATTGTGTTTGTGGGAGACGAAGAAAAGGATATGGTCTGTGCAAAAACCGCAGGTGCGTATGCGGTTTTGATTAACAGAGACAGTGTCATAAAAAATTACGGCCAGGACAGGACGATACATACTTTAACAGAAGTGCTTCCGTTATTCAACGGGAAGTAATTGGAAAACGGAAAGAATTACTTTGGAGCATAAGGACTGATCTCGTAAACAAAAATGCGGTAATAGCTGTCAACCGTCTCAAAGGGCGTTTCATTAAGCAGGGAAAGCCCCTGTTCCTCTGCGTTTATGATCCAGGCAGCAGAGAGCAGATAACGTCCGCCCATTTTATATAAGGCATCAGTATTGATCTGGTAGTTCTGGAAGTAAAAGCTGTTTTTTTGGATGGTAAAATATCCGGGGATTTCTGCGCTGAAAAGGTAGCAGCGATTTCCCCAGTCATCATAATACTGTGTCAGGTAAGGACTTTTATTCAGTTCCGGTGAAATTATTTCACGAAATTCTTTTTTATATTCCAGGGAATAATTGCTGGAATACCCGTCCAGACAGTAAAAGCCATGGTATAGTGCGGCCGCCGGATCGATTCCCAGACTTACCACCCTGTATTCATCTACATTTTTCCCGGTATAGGCGTCCAGAAACGTTCGTGCTTGTTCCATAACACCGATTGCATAATAGTCCCGGTAACTGAGTGCTTCGTAATCGGGATTCCGCAGCTTCTGCACATTCAGTTTAAATTCGCCGGAATATAGCGCCCAGAGCGCTGTCGCACCGAAAAGGCCAAGCATTGGCAGAAGACAGAGCAGATAACGGGAATCGGTTTGATAAAGATTACAGATAACAGCTAATCCGCATGCCGCCGCCAGATACCATAAACAGGGCGCTATCCAAAGCAATCTGTTCAGCTGGAAAGAGCCGAGAAAAGAGAAATGGCTGCGCAGAGCTACACCCGGATTAGAACTCCAGACGGCAGACAGAAATGCAAAAATGAGATTCCATATTAAGCAAAAAGCGATCACCTGCATAAATGGTTTTACAGACATATTTTTCCGAATAAACATTTGAACGCAGCCTGTGATAACTGCTGCAAGGATGACCACCAAAAGCAGTGTATGGCACCCCTGCACATGTTGATGCGAATCGTATAGGAGACTGCCGAAAAACGTTTCTGAGAAAGGACGCGCGGAAAGTACAATCTCTGTCCTATGGGATATGAAATCCTGCTCTGTTCCAAACAGCTGGCTGAAAAAGCTGTATATTTCCGCAAGATATGTGACAAGAAGCAAAAGCCAGGAGAGTACCTGACGTAAAATGCATTTTTTATTCACTTTTCCTTGTTTGATGCCGGGGATCAGAGCGTGGAAAATCCACACTAACCCCATGCCCAGAATGCCGAAGCCTGTCAGCACCAGCGAAGAAGACAAACCGTAAAGGATGATGTAAAGGTAAGCGGCAGAGAGATGTTTTCCATGTTTTATCTGCAGAGCGCACCAAAACAGCATGGGAATGCCGGGTACTGCAAGACCATATACGGCAAGAACGGGCATACAACCACCGTAAAGAAAAGCTGTCAATGCGGCAAGCCACCTTTTATCGGTTATTTCGCTGACGAGAAGAAACATGCCCGCATAACCGCATATTTTTTCAAATAAGGTCATAAAAGCAAGGGCGCCACAGTAATTCCCCGGTAAAAACAGAAGCACGGCAAGCGGTGCGGGGGGGGTAATACGTTTTTGGAAGCGCCGTTCATAAATTCGGGAAGCAGGCTGCCGCGGAATAAATGTTTTGCCTGTAAAATATAGGCGATCATTTCTCCGTCCAGTTGATCCTGATATGTATAAATTGCGTCTTCCCACAACAAAAAATAAGGCAGTGCTGTCAGCAGAACTGCCAGAATACCTAATGCAGGCCAGAATTTTTGGCGGGAAATATTGAATAAATCATTTCTTTGTTTTTTCATGGGGTTATTGTATCATAATTTTCAGAGGTTGTCTATCTTTTTATATATTGTAATATTTAAAGAGCTTGTGTATAATGTTCGCAAAAGACGGAAAATAAGGCAGGTTTAGTAGTGATAGGGAACTAATCACGGTAAAAGACGATATGACCTAACGGTTGTACCGTCTTTTTGCGTTATAGGGATGGCTTGTAGTGTTGTTCATCTGGTAGTCTGCCAGAAGGTAAAGCCTTCGTTTATTCTCAGGCAGGTTTTATCCAATAATGTCCTGGTCTGTCAAAGCGGGCAAATCGACTTCACCTAAAAAGTTAAAGATGATCTTGATCCGCTGGATCCGTTTGCCGCCCGATCTGTCCGGGGCATAGACGATGATCTTCTTGATAAGTTCATTTACGATCGTCGTGGTCAGTTCCGGGATCTCCACATATTTCTTTACAAGAGCCAGAAATTGATCCAGGTTGTCGTCCATTTTTTCCCGCATCCCGATCCAGTCTTCCAGGCCAATGATGGTATTGTTCAGCTCTGCCTGTTCAGCTTCGTAGCCCTCCGCCATTTTCTGATACCGTTCCCTGCTGAGCGTGCCAAGCACCATATCTTCATATAGCCGTGAGATCAGTACATCGATATCTGCCAGCCGCTTTTTTGTCTGAGCGAGTTTCTGTTTGTCGCTGCGGATCGAGTTTTCGTGATCTGCCCTCTGGCATTGGAGCCATTCTTCCTGAAAGCTTTCCACGTCAGAGCGGACATAGGCTGTCACGGCACGGATACGCTCCAGGACGACTCTTCGTAAGACATCCTCTTGGATATAATGGGCGGTACAGGTTCCCCTGCCGCTTTTATACTTGGAGCAGATGTAGCGATCCTGGCGGCTGTCAGTGTTTTTACTGGTGGCAAAATGGAGCCTGCTGCTACAGTCGGCGCAGTACAAAAGTCCGGAGAACATTCCCTGCCGTTCTGCTTTTGTCGGTCTCCGCCTGCATTGCCGGAGCTCCTGTGCCCTGTCCCATTGCTCTTTTGGAATGATGGCTTCCTGCGTGTCCGGCAAGATAAACATATCCTCGGCGGAATTAGGGATGCGTTTTTTGAGTCTATAGGATCTGGAGTGTGTCTTAAAATTACAAACGCATCCGATGTACTCCATACGCTCCAAGATGGCGGCAACCGATTGTTCCGCCCAGTGATAAGGGCACTCTGGCAAGGAATTTCCCTGCCTAAGGCTGTACAATGCCTTGGTAGTCAGAACCTTGTCCTGCTCCAAAATTCGGGCGATCTGGCTTGGACCTTTTCCGGCAACTGTCAGGTCAAAAATACGTCTGACAACAGGGGCAGCGTCCTCGTCCGGGATCCAATGGTTTCGATCCTCCGGATCAAAGCGGTAGCCGTAGGGCGGCTTACCCATGTGTTTCCCGCTGGTGCCCCTGGCGTGTAAAACTGCCCTGACTTTTTTACTGGTATCTTTGGCGTAGAAGTCATTGAACAAGTTGCGGAATGGGGTGAAATCGTTGTCGCCTCTGGCGCTGTCCACACCGTCGTTCACGGCGATAAAGCGCACATCGCGGCTCGGAAAGATAAGTTCTGTATAATGCCCTACCTGCAGGTAATCCCTGCCGAACCTGCTCATGTCCTTAACAATAAAATTTTCCACCAGACCCCGCTCCACGAGGGCGAGCGCTTCCTGTATGCCGGGGCGGTCAAAATTTGTCCCTGTGTAACCGTCATCTGCTAGGATGCGGATATTTTGGAAACCATGCTCCTGTGCGTATCTGGTGAGGATGGATTTCTGGTTTGCGATGCTGTTGCTTTCGCCATCCAGTGAATCCTCGTTGCTGAGGCGGCAGTATAAGATTGTAAATTTGGGCTGATCCATATGTACTTCTCCTTTCTCGTTTGGGTCAGCCGACAATACCGTTGTGCATGGTACCATCTTAGCATAACTTGTCTGTGCTGTCACTACGAATTGGCCTCCTTGTCTGAAAAATTTTACTTATAGATACTTTATCAGTTTGTAGGGGATGGATCCCTGTCTGAAAAAATGAGTCTCCTGAGTTTATACGGAAGCGGCTCTGTACCGCCGCATTCCGTTTCCACAAGGTAGAAAGTGTTTCCAATCTTGTATTCTTCCATGCAGGTAAAGGGATTCTTTCCTTTCCGCTGGTTATCAGCCGTTTTTTCAAAATCTTCCGGTGGATAGAACAGGGGATCAAAACATGATTCTAAATCCACGGGATCATAATTTAAAATATCATTTGTGCTGGTGCAGTCAATGGAGTCCATGTGCAACCTCCTTATTTTTGAAAATGTGCTTCTTGAAAATGGTAGCACGGAAACATTGACAAACACAATGATATGCCAGTACAATGAGTGTAATAAAAGATGGAAATTACAAAGTTACCATAAAAGGAAGCGGGAAAGGAAAATATGAAGCCGGAAGAACCATTTGTACGTCACCAGCCATGTGGTGACAGGATCGTTTTTGCATTGACACTGGACAGGAAGAAAATGAAAGAGCGGATCATAGTCGGAACGGCAGGCCGGATTTTTTCTGGCATCAATGGAAATATGGATGCGGAACTTCTCGGCGACATGACTCGCTCGCTGGGAACTTTTCTGATAGATTTCGCGAATGACCCGCAGGGAGAATGGAACAGGTCTGGCATCATGCCGCTCTATGATGCGCTCCATGTGAACCGATGGAAGCAGCCCGATCTGGAGCGGCAGGCAGGAGATTTCCTCAGGGAAAAATATGCAACGCCTGATCCGGTACGGCAGTATGCGTCTGTCCGTGTCTGGAATGAATACCTGAAGGCAAGGGAGTACCGTGAGCGCGATGCTGCCAGCGAACAATTTGTGCGCCGAATGGGGAGACTGACGGCAGCGTTTCAGAGTCCGGTTTTTCAGAATAGGAATCAGGTGTTGTTTGATGAAGATACCAGGAAGGCGAGGCGTTTTGAATTATCTGCGGACTTCTTTACACGGGTATCGATGGAGGATGCAAGGATTGAACTATGGTATCCGGGCGGAGGAAAACCATGGACAGAGTGTGCGGTTATTTATAATTGAGTCGAATGTTCACTATGACCATTTTATAATTGTTTATGAGGCAAATGAAAAGGGAATTAAGAATTGTTCTATTCAGTATTTTAATCCGTTGTTCGAAGTGGCAGAGGAACTGTCACTGATGAGGTTCATAGAGCCTGACTATACAACACTTACGGCACCTCCTGAATCTGTGAAAGAACCTATGGATAAAAGTCCTACCGTGGTCAAACTTAAGCAGGGACTTGAAAAGAGATATGAGCAAGAACCTAACAAAAAACAAACAACTTCATTGCGTAAAAAAACGCAACAAAAAGATAAATAAATTCGATTATTTCTTAGAAAAAATTGTATGGGAGAGGGCACATTATGAAAAATGATCAATTTAATGGAAATAGATTGAGGGAAGCTCTCCAGTATCGTGGTAAGCGTATGGCAGATCTTGTAGAAGAAACAGGAATATCAAGACAATCTTTTTCGGCATATGCTAATGGAACGAATAGACCATCACAAGAAAATATCTGGGCTATTGCAAAAGCGCTTGATTTTCCGGTTGAATATTTTAGACAAGCAGATATGCCTTGTATGCATACTGAGACGACTTATTTCAGGTCACAGGCATCCGCGACTAAAATGAGCCGTGAAGAACAAAAAGCAAAAATGAAACAAGCAGTGGCATTATTTGATTATTTTAATCGAAAATATATCGATTATGATGATTATGTAGAACCAAAGCTGAATACAAAGCTGACTGAAATAGAAGATAACCCGGATATGTATATGCAAATAGAGAAGATTGCAGATGAGGTAAGAGTACAATGGAATCTTGGAAGAGGGCCGATTGAAAATGTGCAGAATGTACTTGAACTTCATGGAATAATCGTGGCAGGGTTTCCAATGTCAGGCAATGGCAAAATAGATGCGTTTAGTCAAAAACTTAAGACCGAAGAAAATAAAGATGTTTTTATTGTTGCGTTGGGAATAGGTCAGAAACCTATGCAAAGGCTTCGGTTTGATATGTGTCATGAACTGGGACATATTATTTTACATTCATGGGAGGATAGTGAAGACGAATTGCAAAGGGATAGATTTAATCTTGTGGAAAAACAGGCAAATATATTTGCCAGTGCTTTTTTGTTGCCTCGTGAAACATTCCTTAAGGATGTTAGAAATCATGCTACTAATCTTGAACATTATAGGATATTAAAAAAGAGATGGAATGTGTCAATGCAGGCTATGGTATACAGAGCATGGCAGATAGGAATTATAAGTTCAACGC
>JAMPFR010000081.1 GCA_023664365.1 Acetatifactor muris
GCCCCTCCGCATACCCCTGTATCAGCGCTATGGGCGTCTTCAGCTCATGAGACACATTTGCCAGAAATTCTCTGCGCATCCTGTCCGTCTCTTCCTTTTTTTCAATATCCCGCAGCAGCTCATTATTTGCAGTTTTCAGGCCGGATATAGACTGTTCCAGCGTACTTGACAGCTTGTTGATATTCTCTCCCAGCATGCCAATCTCATTTGTTATTTTTCCGTTATATCTGGCCTCAAAGTTCAGATGCACCATCTGCTCCGAAATACTGTTCAGCTTCTTAATGGGCTTTGTAATTTTTCCGGAGACAAGCCAGATGATAATCCCGCCTGCCACTGCAGCCACTATCCCCACATAGGCCAAAAAGCGGTTTGCTATGTCCGCACTTTCCCGGATGCTCTCTACAGGCGTACGCATAATAAAGGAAATTCCCGTACTCAGCCTTCCGTACATGACAAGGAACTCATCCTCCCCTGACGTCATTCTCTGAATTACATACTCATTCCCTTCCTCCAGCACCTTTGCAGGATATTTCTCATAACCGAAAATATATCCCAGCAGCAGCGCCTCCAACTCACGTCCCCCGTTGACGGATTCATACCGGGTCTGGGAATTGGCGTCCATTACCAGCACCGTAATATTAGCCACGCTGCATACGTCATTCAGCTCTTTTCTGAATTCTTCAGAACTGTAAGTGTCACTGCCTGCCACCTGGCGAATCGTTTCGTACGCTTCATAAATTACTTCTGTCTTGCTTCTGATGTAATATTCCTCCAGAAACAGATTGTTGATAAGCCAGCACAGTAAAACCGTGCCCGCCATCAGCCCTATAAAAATTAACGCAAACTGTTTTCTGATCGAGTGCTTCATATTATTTTCCCAAAGCCTCAAACTTATAGCCCATGCCCCAGATGGTCTTAATCATATCGCCCTTTTCTCCCATTTTGCTGCGCAGCTTTTTTACATGGGTATCAATGGTGCGTGCGTCTCCGAAATAGTCATAATTCCAGACATGGTTCAGAATTTTTTCCCTGGACAGCGCAACCCCCTGATTCTCCACAAAATAGGCAAGCAGTTCAAACTCCTTGAAGCTGAGTTCGATTTCCTTTCCGTCAACCAGAACCCGGTGCGCCGCCTTGTCGATCTCAATTCCCCCGCAGCTTAGTGTCTCCTCTTCAGAAGTCTGGCCTGTCCGGCGCAGAATCGCCTCAATTCTTGCCACCAGAATCTTAGGACTGAAGGGCTTTGAAATATACTCGTCCACCCCCAGCCGAAAGCCCTGAAGTTCATCCTGTTCATCCCCTCTGGCCGTCAGCATAATGACGGGCACCTTTGAGTATGCCCGCAGTTCCCGGCACACCTGCCAGCCGTCCATCTTCGGCATCATTACGTCCAGAACCACCAGCGCAATGTCCTTCTGCCGAAAGAAAATGTCAAGAGCCTCTTCCCCGTCTCCGGCCTCTGCCACATCATATCCGGCCTTCACCAGAAAGTCCCTGACCAGCTTGCGCATCCTGCTCTCATCATCCACCACAAGGATTTTCAATCTCTCCATATCGATAACACGCCCTTCCGCATCTTCCGCATAAACTTTTATGATCCTTTCACGGCTTTTCGTCTATTCTGTGAAAACAGCCCCGTTATCATTCAACTTCAGTTCCCGCTCCTTCTCACGGATTGCATTCTCCCTTTCCTTCAGCTCCTGCTCCCACTGCGCATACCTGTCGGTAATGACCCGTTGGTAATTCAGCACATTTGGATTGTCGCTCCTTAATGTCATGGTAAACATGCAGATAACAGCCATCACCAGCAGTATATTCAAAATAACGGAAACGGCAAAGCCGGCTTTTTCTCCGCCCTTTCCGCCGCTCCCGGCTTTAATCCGATTCCTTGCGGGAGTGTTCTTCTCCCTCACTTCACCGCTGAAGGTATTATACAGCGGGATCTCCGGAATCCTCTGGGGTTCGAACTCCGGCTGCTTCAGCAGATAATCCCGCAGTTTTTTCAGATACTGTAACCCCACCGGCGTCCTGAAAATCCTTTCATGGATCGTCTTCTCATACACCGTCAGAATGCTGTCCGGCCTGGAATAATCGATCCGCGCCTCCAGATATTCAATTTTCTTTAATTCTGCCGCCGCAAGCTGCGCGTCCTTCTCCGTATAAAACCGATAGCCGCCCACCGATAAATTTCTGTCATCTGCCATTTCATTTTCCTCCGGGTACATAGATTTTCATTCGCTTACGTCCGATTATAGCAGCTTATGTAAAAGAAGAGAATGCCGAAAACATTGCATTTTCAGGCATTCCCGCATAGTGGAGTAGAGGGGAGTCGAACCCCTGTCCAAAAGCCCATTCCCTGTCCTTCTACTATCATAGTCCGTTTTTGCAGGCGAGCCTTTCCTCACCTTGTTCCCCCAATGCAGCAGAAAACGAACAATCTGCCGCCTGGAGTAGCTTCATCCTACGCCCGCGCGGGCAAAGCTTACCACGCGTCGTTTCTCACATAGTCGACGCCCGGATTCCGGAGTGTGAGTGCCCCGGAGCGGACGAGCCGCCTGAGGCGGCGTCACCTGCAGCGGTTAGGCTGCAAGCGCTAACTGAGTATTATCTTCAGCGTTTAGTTTAATTGTGCGATTAACGTGTCGCAACGGATAGCTTCTCCAGCTGCAAGACCCCTGTCGAAACCTTTACTACCCCGAATACAAAGTGCAAGGTTACAGTCAATGATACAATATAAAGTATAGCGAATCGTTTTTGCCCTGTCAACGAGTTTGACGGCAGTTTATAAAAATTCAGTCCGCAGCCGCGGTGACGCAGCTGTTACAGGCTTCCGCCTCCGTGCGTTGTCAGCGGTTGCTCTCCTTGAACTCCCGCTCCATCTCCCGCCTGGCGTCCTTCTTTGCAATGTCCTCTCTCTTGTCATAAAGCTTCTTGCCCCGGGCCAGACCGATTTCCACCTTCACTCTTCCCTCCTTAAAGTATACCTGCAGAGGCACCAGAGTATACCCCTTTTCCGCCACACGGCCCGCCAGCTTGTTGATTTCATACCTGTGCAGCAGCAGCTTTTTTACCCGAAGGGGATCCTTGTTGAAAATGTTTCCCTTCTCATAAGGGCTGACGTGCATACCGTAGACAAACACCTCGCCGTTTTCAATGCGGATAAAGGACTCTTTGATGCTGCACTTCCCCATGCGCAGGGACTTCACCTCCGTGCCGTGAAGCGCCACCCCCGCCTCGTAAGTTTCATCGATAAAATAATCATGGTACGCCTTCTTGTTGTTTGCAACCGGCTTCTGCGCCTCCTTCTGCTTTGCCATATCTCCTGCGCCTCCTTCATGTTTCTGCTTCACTCTTCCATGGAAAAATCTATGGTTCTGTTAAACCTGTCACAGCTTTCCACCGTAACCCTCACCGGCATCCCAAGCTTGAAGGTGCGTCCCGTCTGCTCTCCCACCATCTCACAGGTTTCCTCCCGATAACAATAATAATCTCCCGGCAGCCTGGATACATGCACCAGTCCCTCCACCGTATCGGGCAGCTCCACATAAATGCCCCAGGAGGTAACGCCGGAAATAATCCCCTCAAAGCTCTCTCCGATACGTTCCTCCATATATTCCACTTTTTTCAGCTTGTCGGTTTCCCGTTCCGCCTCCTCCGCCCGGCGCTCGGTTTCCGAGGAATGCTTTGCCACCTCCGGCAGAATCTCCCTGTAATGCGCCAGCCGCTCCTCCTGAAGCCTGCCTCTGAGCTGTTCTTTGATAATCCGGTGAATCTGTAAATCCGGATAGCGGCGGATAGGAGAGGTAAAATGACAATAATAAGGACAGGCCAGCCCGAAATGTCCCGTGCACGCCACACTGTATTTTGCCTGTTTCATACTGCGCAGCGCCATGCGGCTGATCATGGCCTCCTCCGGCGTTCCCGCAATCCTTGCCAGCAGCTTCTGAAATTCTTTGGGATGAACCTCCGCGCTGCCAGCCTTGGCGCCGCTTCGTCCCACAGACTTCATATAATACCCGAAATTGTTGATAAACACCGACAGCTTCTGCAGCCTGTCCGGATCCGGCACATCATGCACCCTGTACACAAAGGGCAGGTCCAGCCAGTAAAAATGCTGGGCCACCGTCTCGTTTGCCGCCAGCATAAAGTCTTCTATGATGTCCGTAGCCACATTTCTTTCATAGGCTCGAATATCCACAGGCCGCCCTTCCCTGTCCAGACAAATCTTACACTCCGGAAAGTCAAAATCCACGGAACCCCTGGCCTTTCTCCTGCTGCGCAGCAGCGCCGCCAGCTTCTCCATTTCCCGAAGCATAGGGAGAAGGTCTTCGTATTCCAACCGCGAGGCGACAGCCTCCGGGGGCGCTCCGGCGCCTTCCCCGGCATTTCCCGCCACACCATGAAGAGCGCCTGCGTGTTCTTCCGCAGGAAGATTGAAACCGCTTGGCGAGGTACTTTCGATCTTAGCGGTTTCCTTCATGCTGAGCAGCTCCTTTACCACAGTATATGACATCCGCCTGTTCACATTGATAACCGACTGGCAGATTTCATAATCCGTAATTTCCCCTTTAAGATCCACTGTCATGAGACAGCTTAAGGCCAGACGATCCTCCCCCTGGTTCAGGGAGCATATACCGTTGGAAAGGGCGTGGGGCAGCATGGGAATCACCCTGTCCACCAGATAGACGCTGGTGCCCCGCTTTAAGGCTTCCCGATCCAGGGCGGAATTTTCCTGAACATAGTTCGTCACATCCGCAATGTGTACGCCCAGATGATATTTTTCACCGTCAAAGGTGACGCTTACCGCGTCGTCCAGGTCCTTGGCGTCTTCGCCGTCAATGGTAACCATCAGCACATCCCGCAGATCCCGCCTGCCTGCCCGATCCGCCTCCGATACCTCATGGGAAACCCGTTCCGCCTGGTTTAAAACCTTCTCCGGAAATTCCACCGGCAGTTCAAAGCCTCTGGCAATGGACAGTATATCCACTCCCGGGTCATTCACATGTCCCAGAATTTCCACTATCTTTGCCTCCGGGCTCCGCCTGCCCGCGCCGTAATCCGTAATCTCCGCCACAACCTTATGCCCGCTGACCGCTCCCCCGGAATGCTCCCCGGGAACAAAAATATCCCGAACCAGCCTGGGATTGTCCGGAATGACAAACCCGTAATTTTCTCCGGTGCGCTCATAGGTTCCCACCACCCGGGTCATACTTCTGGCAAGAACCTTCAGCACCCGGGCCTCCTGCCGCCTGCCGGTGCTTTCCGGAAGCAGCGCCACCTCCACGGTATCCTTATGAAACGCACCGCCCGTCTTATCCTCCGGAATAAATAAATCCTCTTCGCGTCCTTCGATTTCCACAAAGCCAAAGCCTTTGGAATTACTGATGAATGTCCCTGTCAGCACACCGCCGTCGGATTTCAGCTTTTCCCGTTTTTCCCTGTTGTTTTTATCATTTCCCATTTTCAGCATTCCCCATTTGTACCCTCTCGCATCAATATTTGAAGACTTACTTTCAAACCTCCCGTCATGCCGTTCCTAAATTGTCAAAATATGCCCTTTCACCGGCTGTCGGGTAAGCTCCGGCAGGTTACGAACTGTAACGCAAAAAACACTCCTGTGGTCATCACAGAAGTGTTCCTGAGCAGTTCCTCCTCAACTTAAAAGATATTTAAGTTCAGTATTATCGCAAGCAGCATAAACAATACGGCAAGGATCTTGGTAAACCGTACCAGACGCCCTTCCATGGAGCGTCCCTTGTTCTTTCCCCAATAGGTTTCAGCCGCTCCGCTGATAGAGCCCAGTCCCGCGGACTTGCCCTCCTGCATCAGCACCAACACAACCAACGCCACACAAATAAATATAAAAATAACCGTCAAAGCAATTCTCAATTTTTACACCTCCTAATGCCGGGCAAAGAAAATTACCAAGCGCATTAAATCATACCATACCGCGCAGAAAATAGCAAGGACATATTTTTATAAATATCTGCAATAGGCCGCGTACATCAGCGCCGCCGCAAGTAAAAAGAATCCGCCGCAGGCAAGCAGGAACAAAAAGGGTACTTTTTTCTCCTGCTTTGCAGCCCTGTAATCATAAAGGGTATCGTACCGTCTGGACATATCCTTTTTAAAGAAGCCCAAAAAGGTCTGGAGCCCATAGATGATGCCGTCAAAGGTTCCCTCGTTGCTGACAAAGATAAGCAGCGCAATACAGGACGTCAGAACTCCCACCACCAGAAAGCTGTCGGAAAGAATATGAAAAACATGTATGGGCGCCGTCTGCACAAAAATTCCCCTTGACCATGCAATCAAAAAGGTACAGATTGAACAGACTATAAATGAAACCCAGAATTTTTTTATGTTTTTCATACTGACCCCTGATATTCCTTCACATATCTCTCAAATTCTTCCGTATTGCACCTCACAAAATGCCCCGGATAAACCTCCCGCATCACCGGCTCTTCCTTAGAATAGTCATGATCCAGCATAGGATTATAAGTCACTCTCTTTCTGTTCCGCTCCGTGATCGGATCCGGGAGGGGAATTGCGGAAAGCAGGGATCTGGTATAAGGGTGAAACGGATGCGCGAAAAGCTCGTCGCTGGCCGCAAGCTCAACGATTTTACCGAAATACATTACCGCAATTCTGTTTGAAAAATATTTTACCACAGCCAGGTCATGGGCAATAAACATAATTGTCAGACCCATTTCCCGGCTTAATTCGTTGAGCAGGTTAATCACCTGGGCCTGAATGGAGACGTCAAGGGCAGAAATCGGCTCGTCCGCAATAATCAGCTCCGGCTTCATAATGACGGCTCTCGCAATGCCGATACGCTGGCGCTGGCCTCCGGAAAATTCATGGGGATAACGGGAAGCATGCTCCTGCACAAGGCCAACAGTCTCCAGCATCTTATAGACTTCCCTGTCAATATACTCCTTGTCCTTCTCTCCGCGGATGACAAGTCCTTCCGCAATAATGTCCCGAACCGTCATACGAGGATCAAGAGATGCAATGGGATCCTGGAAAATCATCTGAATTTCATTGGTAAGCTGACTCTGGCCCGCTTTGGTACGCGCCCACTTTTTGTGATCCTCCTGGGCAGATTTTATTTCCGCCCTGTTTTCAGCTACTATCTTTTCCAACTCTTCCTTTGAAATTTTCTTTTCCTCATACTCCTTGCGGGCCTGTTTGATATTATCCTTATAGCTTCTGATGCCCGCACAGATTCTCTCTCCCTTGTAGTAGACGGATCCGCCCGTAATATCATAAAGCCGGATAATGGAACGCCCTGTGGTGGTTTTGCCGCAGCCGGATTCCCCCACCAGTCCGAACACCTCGCCCTTGTAAATCTCAAAGCTGACGTCATCAACGGCCTTCAGCTCGCTTCGGCCCATTTTAAAATACTGACGGAGATTTTCTACTTTTAATAATACTTCTTTTTTCTCATCCATATTATTCTCTCTCCTTCCGCATACGTTCTATACGGGCCTGAATCAGCTTCGGCATCTCAACCCTGGGTGCGTTCGGGTGAAGCAGCCATGTGGCCGCGCTGTGGGTCGGTGTGATTTCAAAAAGAGGAGGCTCCAGTTCAAAGTCAATGTCCAGAGCATAAGCATTTCTGGGCGCAAAGGCGTCACCCTTAGGCGGATAAATCATATTCGGCGGCGTACCGGGTATGGACTCCAGACGTTCTGTTGTGTCCAAATCCGGCATACTGCTTAAAAGCGCCCAAGTATAGGGATGCGCCGGCTCATAGAAGATTTCCTCCGACGTACCATACTCCACAATCTTGCCCGCATACATAACTGCGATTCTGTCCGCCATGTTAGCCACGACGCCCAGATTATGTGTAATAAAGATAACGGAAAGATGTCTCTTCTCCTTAATCTCATTAATCAGCTCCAGAATCTGGGCCTGAATCGTAACATCCAGGGCCGTGGTGGGCTCGTCGCAAATCAGAATATCCGGATTCGCCGACAGCGCGATTGCAATCACGATTCTCTGCCTCATACCGCCGGAAAACTCAAAAGGATACTGGCGGAAACGGGTGGCAGGCTCCGGAATGCCCACCTCCTCCATCAGCTTAATGGCCTTTGCCTTGGCAATGGACTTATTCATTTTAACCACCACCCGGGAGGCCTGCTCCTTCAGGTAATCAATGATTTCAATCACATGCACGTTGGCGTCGAACTGCTTTTCTTCTTCCACGCAGTCCTTATACCAGGCAATCAGGTTTTCAATAACCCGACAGATATTATCCAACTGCAGATCAAGATCTACGATTACCTGGGGCCGCAGCACCCAGTCCGGATTCTGTCCCTTTTGCACGATTTTGTCGTATTTGGCCTTATTTTTCAAATAAATCTTTTCTTCCGCCGGATTTCTGCGGATTCCGTCAAAATAAGCGTCCAGCGCGGCGTTAAGGGCGCTTGCAAACACATATTCCGTACTGTTCTTTTTTACCCGCAGCCGGTCAATGGCTTTTTCTACTGCAGCCCCCAGCGCTTTTTGGTATTCGTGAGATTTTTTCTCATCGGGATTCCCCCCTTTGAAATAGGCAAGGGCCTCTTCCAGCTTCGGCAGACATTCCTTTTTCAACGCCATGGATTTTTTCTCCGAATACAGAACGCCCGATTCCGCCATCCTGATAAAATCAAGCATAAAATCTTCGTCCATAAAACGTCTTGTAAGGGCGTTTATGTCCTCCACCGCCATGGCCGTAAGGTCTTCCTCCGGCTTTTTCATCATATAATAGCCCATGGTAAAAAAGTTCGGTTCCGGCTTTGCCAGCGCCTCCTCCGCAAGGGCATGAACCTCCTCCACAATGCGGACTGCCTCCTCCGCATTTGCCTTCTTCTCCGAAGCCAGGGAGGAAAGGGCGCTGATACAGGAATCCGTCCTTTCGTTTTTGGCAACCACATAGGGATTCACGGAAAGCCTCAGAAGCTTCAGAAGATGCTTCAGCTCCGCCTTTTCGTTAAACTTCGCCTGCTTCTTAAGCTTCAGGATTGCCTCCTCGGAATCCACCTCCAGCTGGGTGACGTTTCCGTAAGCTTCGTTAAATTCTCTCTCATACTTTGTGGCGGAAATACAGAATTTATCAAAGGTTGCCAGCTTTTCATCCACTGTCGCTTTGTTATCGACGCCGTTTTCGGCGTCCGCCGCCTTTATGTTCTCACCCAGGATCTTCAAAAGCGTATTGAAGGAATTTCTGGCGTTCTTTTTCCCCTTCTTAGCCTTTAAAACCATGGCCTCCGTAAGCTGCTGTCCCACCCGCATGATAGGGTTTAAGCTGGACATGGGATCCTGGAAAATCATGGCAATCTTATCGCCGCGGATCTTATGATAATCCTCCTCCGATATTTTCAGCAAATCCTGTCCGTCATACAGAATCTCGCCGCCCTCCACAATGGAGTTGCCCGCAAGAATTCCCATGACAGCCTTACTTGTCACCGACTTGCCGGAACCGGACTCACCTACGATGGCAAGCGTTTCTCCCTTGTACAAATCATAGGAAATATTCCTGACAGCCTTTAATATTCCACCCTGGGTACGGAATGATATCTGCAGATTTTTAACTTCCAATTTTTTATCCATAAATACAGGCATTCCTTTCTCACACTATTCTTCCGTTCCTCTTAAGGACGGGTTGAACGCATCTCTGAGCCCGTTTCCGAACAGATTGAAACTGAGCATCAGCAGGCTTATGAATACGGACGGGAACAAAATCATGTGGGGATATGTAAACAGGTAGTTTTGTCCCGTAGCAAGCAGCGTACCTACGCTTGTGAGATTTCCCGTGCTTAAGTTTATAATGCCCAGATAGCTTAAACTTGTCTCCGAAAAGATGACGCCGGGAATGACAAGTACGCTGCGCGTAATCAGCGTTCCGATGGCATTCGGGAAAATATGCTTGAACATGATCCGGGAATCCTTTGCTCCAAGGGTCCTGGCTACCAGCACATATTCCTGATTCTTGAAACGGTAAAACTGCATTCTGGTACTCCCTGCCATACCGGTCCAGCCTGTCAGGAAAAACGCAATAAACAACACGATAATATGCGAGACATTGAAGTGATACTTCAGCAGTGTAATGACGATCATAAAGGGAATGGACGCCATAATATCCACAAACCGCTCCATCATCAGATCCAGCTTTCCGCCGTAATAGCCCTCAATCGCGCCGTAGACCGCACCCACAAAAAGGTTCACGGAAGCGACTATGATTGCCAGAATGAAGGAAAATCTCGCGCCGCTGGCAAGACAGGTAAACAAATCCTTGCCCGCATTGTTTGTGCCCAGCAGGAAGTTTGGATACTCTATGCCGTCGCCTGCCTTGTAGTGAAGATACCTGTAATACTCGCGGTAATCCACCCTGACATTCCACATACCTCCATCCTTGGGCTCCGCATAGTTATAGAGCTTTTCATCCCCTTCCCAATACATCTTGCTGGTATATTCATCCATGCCGTTATCCGCCTGGTAAATGGGAATGAAGTCTCCGTTTTCGTCATAGACGACAGCGGTCTTTCTCCCTGCGCCAAGCTTTGTCCTGTACCAGATGTTGGCATTGGTTTTATCCTGCTCAGCCTCCGGCCGCAGGGCAGGATCGGTAATGGGAAAAATGACCTGAATATTCTGTTCATCCTGATACTGCTGAAGCGCTATATATTCCGAATGCTTCAGGAGTACAAACTTTACGCCCACAGCGTTATAGGTGTCCAGTCTGAAATCGTAATAAGATACCGACTTCCCCATGTACTCTTCTTCCCGCACCTCAGGCGCAGACATAATCACGGTTCTGCCCGTCTCCTCTTCAATCCCCCTGTATAAGCTGTATGCAGCCTCCGTTACGCCCATCTTACGGCCGCCATCCCAAAAGTGAATGCCATGCTCATAAAAGAATTGGTTTCTGGGCAGGACATAGGCATAGTTGGCGTCCTCGTCGGCAACCTTATAGGGGCTCACAACAGGGCCTACCATTGCAAAAATAAATAAAATACCGATGATAATTCCCGCCATTATGGACGCCTTGTTTTTCGCAAACCGATTAAACGCATCTCTCAGATAAGAGACCGGCTTTGTCTCCAGCTTCTCGTCATGCAGCCGCTCGCCTGCGGAGTGGAGGACAAATTTTTCGCCTGAAATCTGATATTCTTCTGCTCTCATTATTTCGCCCCCATTCTGATCCTCGGATCGATAAAGCCATAGGACAAATCAATGACAAGTCCCGCCAGCAGTCCCACAAGAAGATAAAATCCGGAAAGCAACATAAAGAAGTCATAATCCCTGGTATTGATAGCCGCCAGATATAAGCCGCCCACGCCGGGAATCTGGAAAATCTTTTCTATAATAAGCGAGCCGGAAAGAACACTTATAAATTCCCCGATGATCGACGGGAAAATGGGAACCATGGCATTTCGGAGCGCGTGGCGCACCGTTGCCTGTGATTTCGTAAGTCCCTTTGTCCTTGCCAGAAGCATGAACTCGCTTGTCAAAACCTCCGTCAGCTCCGCCCGGGTGGAACGCGCATATCCGGCAATGGAACCGAAGGACATGCTGAATACGGCGGGGAGCATGGAGAGGAACATTTTCTTGTTAAAATAAAGCGACCAGTTAAATTCACCGGGTATGTACTGATA
Source organism: Acetatifactor muris (assembly GCA_023664365.1). Classification (GTDB taxonomy): domain Bacteria; phylum Bacillota; class Clostridia; order Lachnospirales; family Lachnospiraceae; genus Acetatifactor; species Acetatifactor muris_B. The sequence continues at coordinate 11,643 of JAMPFR010000081.1, forward strand.
CCCCTTCGCCGGGTATGCCGCTATAACATCCGGAAGCGACATGACGCCCAGCGGCAATGCACTGAGTTTAAAGCAGACAATATACAGCAGTAACGAAGCATATACAAAAGCCGGTACCGAAATAAAGACCATAACCAGCGTACTGATCAGATGATCCTGCCATTTATTCTTTTTCAGAGCCGCAAAGATACCAAGAGCGATTCCGATAGGCACCGCCAGAAGGGAGGAATAAACATTGATCAGAATAGTGGGCGGAAGCTTTTCAATAAAGACGCTCCACACCTCACGTCCGCGGTATTCCGGCATATTGAAGCCGATACCGAAGTCGCCCTCCAGAAAGATCCTCCGCAGATATCTTCCCAGCTGTTCCAGGATGGGCGTATTAATATACCCGCCGGATATCTCGTCATACTTCATGTATCCCCTCGATACCATCTGGGCAATGATTTTGTTCGCGTCCTCACCGAAGCCCACACTGCTTACACTCACCGGCAGCAGCTTCACCAGGACAAAGCATGTGATAAAAATAATCGTAAAAGTAACAAGCATCAGCCCTATTCTTTTACAAATATATTTGAACATATACATAATAATCACACCAGCCCTTGAACCAAAGGCCTCCTTTCTTCGGAAGTTCAGTGCTCAGGACAGCCCTTTGCATCAGATGAGCTGAACATATATTTAAGCGAGAGACGGCAATTACCGTCCCCCGCCTGCACATTCAAAAAGACGATTTACTTGTAATTCAGTTCTCCGTTCTGCTCAGCCACTGCAGCAGCCCACTCGTCGTCATTATAATTATAGGTCATGTATCTCACACCGCCGTACCCCATGAAGGTATTGTACTCGTATGTGATATAGTCTACCTTATAAGAGATCAGTGACGCGCCGAAGTTATAATAAAGAGGAACGGTATAATACATCTGCAGAACCTCTTTTTCAAGCGCCGCGATCAACTGCAGTCTCAGTGAGTTGGGAAGTGCCGTAGCGCTCCAGTCATACTTTGCACCGGACGCACCGTTCAGGCAGTAGTACCAATCCATCAGGGACATGGTCTCCGTCACGTCAGCGCCGTTTTCGCCCACACCCTTCATGGTGAAGGTCATCATCTGGGAACTGGTATCCCATGCCATGGAATACATATTGGCAGGGGAAAGGTAAGCCGCCAGGAAGTATCCGGGATCCCATGCCGCGCCGGTCCAGCCGCCCATGCAGATATCATAGGCGCCGGCACGGAAATCATCCGCCCACTTTTCGGCGTAATCCTTAAGTTCCACTTCGATCTTACCCTCAAGAGGCGTTGTCTTTGCAAGCTCCTGAAGCGCATTTCCTATATAGTCGCATCTTCTCTGTACCACTTCGTTGATGACGCCGGAACCAAAGGTCAGCACAACCTTATCGCCTTCCTTGATGTCGCCTGCAGCCAGAGCGTCGTTGTAGGCTTTAGTCAGAAGCGCTCTTGCCTCCTCCAGGTTGTAGCCGGTGATAGCGTCCGCCGCTTCGTCAAGACTTGCATAATTATTTACATCCACCGCATATACGTCGCAGAGCACCTGCTTTGCCTCGTCGGTATTTCTGTAAGCGCCGCCGTTCTCCACGTCATAGTAATGCATGGAGTTGAAGAGGCCGAAGCCTGCAAGGGAGGATGTGGTGGTCTTGGCAGCAAAGTCATTTCTGTCGATGGCCAGAGAAATAGCCTTCCTGAAATCGGCATAGCCCAACAGGGACTTATTGACGCCTGCGGACTCACGAGCCTTTAACTGCTCCACACTGGACTGAAGCTGCATGGATCCCACAAAATCATCCGGGGTGAAATATGCTCTGTCACTTCCCTTGTACTCGTCTGCGATGGATACGTCGATGCCGATGCCGTCCAACTCGCCTGCCAGGAACTTCAGCCATGCCGCATTCCACTCGTCAATGGTATCGCACACGATTCTGGTGGTCTGATACTGACCTGCATACATGGGATCATTATAGCCGAACCAGTTCTCGTTCCTGACAAGAGTAAACTGCTTGCCGCCCTGGAAGCTCTCCAGCTTGTAAGGACCCCAGCTTGCCGTGGTCTCTACGCTGGAATTGTAGTTTGTGGTCCAAAGGCTGGAACCCTCCGAAGGAGCGATCTTGCACTGCTCATACAGATCCTTCTTAACCAGAGGCAGGGACGACATATTGTACGCTGCCTGGTAGGAAAGGGAGCCGTCATCCTTCAAAAGGGGCAGGGACTTCGCCAACACCAGGATCAACTCGTAGGCATTGTCTCCTACGAAAATACCCACATCGCTGAAATCGGTTTCCGGATAAGTATAGTCATAAACCATGTACAACGGAACATTCTCCGGAGGCTCATTTCCCCAGTCCTCCGTATCAATCAGCTTCGTAACAAGATCAATGGTCTCGTCCGTAATGTCTACACGGCCGTTTTCATCTGCCAAAGCCTGCAGGGCTGCAAAAGCGTCCGTGTCAAGATAACCCATATCCGTCAACTCTGTGACGGTGTAGCCGCTGCCCTGCTCCAGAGGCTCCTCCAATGCGAACTTAATCATACCGCCGTCCGGCTGGGTATATACGCCGTCATCGCCCTTTACCAGATCCGCTACGGTATACGTTCCCGCACTGCCGTTGTCGATTCCTGCCTCCGACTGTCCCTGCATCAGGTAATTCCTGGCATTGACAATGATGGTAGCGCCGTTATAATAGCTGTCCGCTCTGTAATTCTGGAACAGCGGATCTAACTGCTGCTGCATGGTATACACGAAATCCTCGGCGGTGATCGGCGTGCCGTCGTCCCACTTCAGATCGTCGCGAAGGGTAATCTTGTAGGCATAGCCCTTGCCCCCTTCCGGCACGTTCCACTTGGCGTCCACCTGGTCGGAAATATCCTCCAGGGCCGTTGCGGCGCTGAACTGCATTTCAAAATCGCCCGGTATGATTTCACCGGCAGAATCATACGCGAAATCATAAATAAAAAAGTTGCTTCCGATGTAAGTCATGATTTCTGTGTCGTTGTTGTCCTTGTAGGTGAGTTCATTCCAGTTGGACGGTGAAACCGCAACATACTCCCTGTAGGTATAGGACGGTTCCGCAGATTCCTCAGCCCCTGCCGGATCACTGTTGTCCGTCTGCTGACTTCCGGATTCGTCAGAACCCTGGCTGACAGGGGTACTGTTGTCTGCCGTGTCGTCGTTACCGCCGCAGGCCGCCATACTCACGACCATTGCGGAAGCCAACAGCAGACTTAAAACTTTCTTCTTCATAATCTTTCTCCTCTCGATAAATTTGCCTTACACTTTGACGCTTTATTGCTTTAAACTTCCAGATATAACAAAAAAGGGTTGAACTTCCTTCACTCCCTTGTGAATACCTGTATACAAT
>JAMPFR010000082.1 GCA_023664365.1 Acetatifactor muris
CTTTGCAGCGCTTCAAATTCCATGCCCCGTTGCTTGCAGCGGGGTTATTGACTTCCGTGTGCAATGAGCCAAGTGCCATAGTACCAAGTGCCATGGTATAAAGTACCATGGTACCGGAGCAAATCACGGATTTACCACATTCCTGTCCTCCCCTCTAAGGAAGGCGGCAATGTTTTCATGGGCCTCCCACACGCATCTGGTTCTGGCTTCCACACTGGCCCAGGCCAGGTGCGGCGTGATAATCAGGCGGCTGCTGTCTCGAAACCGGCTTAAGGGATTGGAGCTTTCCAATGGCTCCTTTTCCACCACGTCCAGACCTGCCGCCTGGATTTCCTCCCGCTCCAGCGCCCTGTACAGGGCGGCGTTGTCCACCACCCTTCCCCGGGCCACATTTATAAGAACCGCCGTCTTTTTCATTTTTCCCAGAGCGGCTTCGTCAATCAGGTTTTCCGTCAGACTGCTTAAGGGACAGTGCAGGGACAAAAAATCGCTCTCCGCTAACAGTGTGTCAAAATCCACCCGGGTATATTCCCCGCAGGTACTCTTTCCCGTCACGGAATAAAAAATCACCCGGCAGCCAAAGGCTTCCGCAATCCTCGCCACCCGCCTTCCGATGTTTCCCATTCCCACAATGCCCCAGGTCTTTCCCTCCAGCTCATAAAAGGGCAAATCGAAATTGGAAAATCGATCCTGAGCGCTGTAGTTCCCGGATTTGACATAAGCATCATAATAAGGCAGTTTTTCACTCAGCGCCAACGCCAGGCAAAAGGTATGCTGGGCAACCATTGCCGTACAGTAATCCCGTACATTTGTCACCTTGATGCCCCGCAGTCTGCAATATTCCAAGTCGCAGTTATCAAAGCCCGTGGCAAATTCACAGATAAGCTTTACCCTCCGCGCGTCCTTGAGCGTCTCCTCCCGCAGCGGGGATTTATTGGCAATGACAATATCCGCATCCTTTACCCGCTCCCGCACCTCCTCCACGGTTACGGTATTAGGGTACACCGTCACTTCTCCAAAATCACCGATGCAGTCCACAGACACATCCTCTCCCACGCTGTTTCGCTCCAATATCACAATCTTCATAATTATACTATTTCCTTCCGGACTATTGACAAACAATACCATTATAAACCATGTCCGGCTCAAGATCCAGTAGACGGCGCTTTTTTTCTCACAATTCCGATAGTCGGTTAGGGCACGGCACTTAATCTTCTGCTGCATACCAATCGTGAGTAGCCCACCAATCACGAGCATCGACTCCTTCCGGCGAATAGCGGACGCCTACAGGCGTTGTCGCCCCGCAATCACAGTAGTCATAGTCGACATATTCACCATATACCTGCTGATTTTCATAAATAGGTATCTCTCCGTAGTTACCTGACATTATTACGTCCAATCCATCAGACAATGTCCCCACAGTCGCATGCTCCATGATGTGTTGATGTATGGCGTCACGATCCATTGTTTCAAACTCACAATTTCCGCATGTAAAAAGGTATCCTACAAAAACATTTTCATTATGATAACCGGTGGTGACATGCTTTTTCCATTCATGATCCCACATATTCGGATGAACAGACTGTGACCCGGCAGGCTGGGTGACAACCTGTGTCTGAGCCTCAGCGGCAGGCGCTGCAGACTGTGTTTCAACGGCAGGTGCTGCAGACTGAGACGCATCAGCAGATGCAGAAGTGTTGCTGACTACTACCATCGACTCCCCTAAATACTTACTGCTTACATATGCCACCGCATCCTTGTACTCCACCTGATACCAATTGCCTTCAACACACTTGCCGGTCACCCGAATCTCCTGATTGACACTAAGCTTCCCCAGTTTATTACCGTCCGTACCGGGCAGGCTCCTCACATTCACGCTGCCCTGGGCATACATCACGATGTCCATTGCCTCAACCTCGATTTCAGCAGTCTCCGCAGCAGAAGTATCTGCATGGACTTCCGGCGCTGCGTCCGGTTCGGATGCTGCTGTCAGGGCAACAGTAGTAGTTTTCGCTGCCGCGTCCTCTTCTGTTTCAGGAATTGCTTCCGGTTCAACAGTGGTTTTCGCTGCCGTGTCCTTTTCAGTTTCGGGAATTGCTTCCGGTTCGGATGCTGCTGTCAGGGCAACAGTGGTTTTCGCTACCGCGTCCTCTTCAGTCTCGGAAATTGCTTCCGGTTCGGATGCTGCTGTCAGGGCAACAGTGGTTTTCGCTACCGCGTCCTCTTCAGTCTCGGAAATTGCTTCCGGTTCGGATGCTGCTGTTGATTCAACAGTCATTTCCGGTATTTCGCTTTCAATATCATTTCCCGCCTTGCTTCCGCAGCCGACGCAAACCATAGCAATAACCGCCACTGACAACCATGTTAAAACTTTCTTTTTCATATCCGATTTCTCCTATTAAGTAGTTTCACTTGTTTACACCTATGAAACGACTGAGGAAATCGGGTGGTTGCAGGTTTTGAAAAAAATTTTAAAAAGTGCAGGAATGTGTCCCTTCGGTCAGCCTGTCAGGAATTCCTTCAACAGCATCTCCAGCTCCTCCTCCGTAACCGCTGCATCCGGGGACAATCCTGCCGCCGTACGCTGAGATCCTTCAGCGGATATACCTGATGTTTCCCGCGCCATCTCCCGCCCCGCCTTCTCCTGCTCTCCGTGACGTGCCTCCGGGGACGCTTCCGCTGCCATCCCGCCCTGTCCCTCACGGTGTGCTTCCGGGGACGCTTCCGCTGTCATCCCGCCCTGTCCTCCACGGTATGCTTCCGGGAATGTCTCTCTCGCCGCATATGGGGATGTCTCCGCTGCCGCCCCTATGGCCCTGCTTTCCCTTCCCTGGGCCAGCCGTCCGCCCATGGGCATCAGTTCCACTGTCTTTTTCCCTGTTTTGCTCCGGCTTCGTCTGTCCGCTCCCGGTCCTTCCACTGCGCCAGGCTTTTCCTGAAATGCGGCATCTCCGTACAGCATTTCCATATCCCGGCGGGTTACGCTCATTCTGGCGGAAAGATGATTTTCCAGATAATCCACCAGATTTATTTTCAGTACTCTTCTCTTACCCTTGATATCCGCTACCGTAGACACGGAAAAATACAAATACAGTCCCAGAAAGCTGACAATGTAAAAGGGCAGGATTGCTCCCACTGTCCGCCCTGCCATAATACTTCGGCAGATACCCGCGCCCGCGAACACCACAGACAAAAGCATCAGCTGTCCCGACAAATGGTAAATCAGGTCAAAAGAAAGATGTCCCAGGGATAATCGGTTGATAAACTTGTCCACAAAAACGGGAATATTGCGGATTCCGTTATTTAACTCATAACAATTTGAAAATTTAGTCTTACACTGCTTTAACAGCTTGTTGTTTGTAATAGCCATATTGTCCGTTTCTTTTATCATATGGCGATAGAGCATCCCCAAAAAGATCTTCAGAAAAATGCTCAGGACAAGACAGGCAAACATACATATCGACACTACCTTCTGTTCTGCAAAAATACGAATCATAACACACCTCTTTTCCACAAAACTCTCCATAAAAAACAGACAAGCCGGATTCGCGTTTTCACGAATTCGGCTTTTGTACCTCTTAATTATAAAATATGTCTATGCTTTTTTACAGAATTTTCCATCGACAAATTTCCGGGTTTTTGTCACTATTCCATCTTTTTAAAAGTTATTCCGTCAATCAGCCTTCTGAACGAATGATGCGGATCCTCCGGCAAAACTGATTGAGCCTTTTGAAACACAAGCGTGTCATCTTCCTTTTGAAAATACAGCACACCCTCCGAATTTCCATACTCCAACACCAGCATATCTCCATCCCAGCGGTAACAGTTCAAAACATCCGGATTGTCGATTTCCAAAAAACTGCTGGGCAGCCAGCCAAGGGAAAATGTTCCGTCTCCGTCCAGGCGCATCATATATTCACCGTTCACACTCATATATCCCCCCGCCTGCTTATCCGCCCTTCGAACCTGATAAACAACTGCTCCTGCTGCCGCCAGCGTCAAAATAATGAAAACAACAGCCACAGCCTTTAAGTAATATAGCCTTCTCTCTTTTCCCATCGCCTGCACTCCTCCCTTTGTATTATTATAACACCCTTTCCGGGCCTATACAAGCCGCCGTTTTCCCTGTGCTGATTTTGACAACTTGAACTGATATTATCTACCGACACGTCAGGTACATACAGATCTTTCATACTTGTCATATCCGGAAGCTCCAGCATACCTCCAAAGTCTCCCGCTATAACAATAGACCCGTCTTTTTTCAGTCCCACATGAATATCCTGCCCTGCCGAAATCGCCACAATTTCCGTCCACTCCGCTACGCTTTCCTGCCCTGATCTAAGGTTCCCGGCTGCCACAACGGTTCCGTCTCTCTTCAATCCCAACAGACTCTCAAACCCCTTGGATATGGCGATGATATCGGACCATTCTAAGGCGTCGCTGTAAATCGCTCCATTCTCGTCCACGCCGTGATTAGATACCACCACCGTTCCGTCTGATGTGAGGCCCGCGATACATCCTGCCGCTCCAAGCCCATCAATAGCTACTATGTCCGTCCACTCCCGCATATCACTGTACAACGATCCCGTACAGACAAAATCCACAGTACCGTCTCCAAGCAGTACTGCTACCACATCCGGTCCCGATACAATATCTTTTATATCCGTCCACCGGGCCATATGCTGTTTTACTGCTTCCACCTCCAGGTAATCCGAATATTCAGCATATGCACAGATTGTTCCGTCCATTCGCAGCGCGGTGAAATCGTAGTGATAGGAAGAAAGCATCTGCAATGGTTCGAGTTCGGCTATCCGACGGTTTCTCTCCGTATAATCATCGTATCCTGAATCCCCTCTGACCGTATAAAAGCCGCCGTCTTGATCCAATGCGTCCAACCCCCACGCGCCGGATAGTCTTCGGATATTTTCCCATTCTCCCACTGTTTTCAGGATTTCCTCACGGTCTGCATGGAGATTTTCAAAGTAAACCGGATGAACCGTAAATCGCACATGCCCCTCTCTGTCTATGGCAGCGACTCCTACTTGCAGATTCTCTATATAATCTCCTGATATCACATAATAGAGCTGTTCCAACAGCTTTGCTGCATCTTCATTGTCCGCTATCTCGGACAGAAGTCCGATGGCCTGCGGATATTTCCTTTCCCCAATCAGCGCCTGCGCCTGTGCCAGCAATTTCTTTTCCTGTTTCATGTTCCCGCAGCCTGTCCCGCTTAAAAGGCACAGCGCGCATACCAATAATGCGGCAGATAATCTTTTTATGAACATAGTACCCTTCCTCCGTTATGCAGTTTAATTACCGTACACCTTCCTGCATGACCCTTTTGCATTATTTCCGACAAAAGAATTATAGCAAAAATCCTGTGTTTTTGCATTTTTATTTTACTCAGGCAAAGCTGCCGAACAGCATTAAGCATTGAAAGCTGTCATTAAATCTGCTATACTTGAAATAATTTATAAAAAGGAGAGGAACACTATTATGAAGTACAAGACAAACGGAACCTGTTCACAGGAAATCGATATTGAAATAAAGGACGGCCTCATTGATTCCGTTCAATTTACGGGCGGCTGCAACGGCAATCTGAAGGGCATCTGCGCACTGGTAAGGGGCATGAAGCCTGAGGACGCCATTTCCAGACTGAAGGGCATCAGATGCGGTATGAAGCCCACCTCCTGCCCCGACCAGCTGGCAAAAGCACTGGAGAGCATGATATGAAAAAAATCGTATTGACAGGCGGGGGAACTGCGGGACACGTTACCCCCAATATCGCGCTGCTTCCCGCACTGAAGAAGGCCGGATATGAAATCACCTATATAGGCTCCCGTGACGGCATTGAGAAAAAGCTTATCAGCGATTTCGACATTCCCTATGTGGGGATTTCCGCCGGGAAATTCCGCCGTTACTTTGATTTAAAGAATTTCACCGACCCTTTCCGCGTCATAAAGGGCTTTTCCGAGGCCAAGAAGTTTTTAAAGGAATATATGCCTGACATCGTCTTTTCAAAGGGAGGCTTTGTCAGTGTGCCGGTGGTTCGCGCCGCCGCCGTCCTGAAAATTCCCTGCATCATCCACGAGTCGGATATGACGCCGGGGCTTGCCAATAAGCTCTGCATCTCCGCCGCGGAAAAGGTGTGCTGTAATTTTCCGGAAACCTTAAAGCTTCTGCCTGCGGAAAAAGCAGTGCTCACCGGTTCCCCTATCCGGACCGAGCTTTCCCAGGGAAATAAGATCCAGGGTCTGAACATGTGCGGATTTTCCGCCAACAAGCCTGTGATTATGGTAATCGGCGGCAGCCTGGGGGCTGCAAATGTAAACAAGGCGGTACGGGAGGCACTTCCCAGGCTTCTGGAGGATTTCCAGGTGGTTCATCTCTGCGGTAAGGATAAGGTGGATAATCTGCTGCTGAACACGCCGGGCTATAAACAATTTGAATATGTGAAGGCCGAACTGAAGGACTTGTTTGCCATGGCAGATCTGGTGATTTCACGGGCCGGGGCAAACGCCATCTGTGAACTCCTTGCCCTGAAAAAGCCCAACATTCTGATTCCCCTTCCTGCGACAAGCAGCCGGGGCGACCAGCTGCTAAACGCCCGCTCCTTTGAGTCCCAGGGCTTTTCCATCGTAATTGACGAGGACGATCTGACTACGGAGCTGCTGGTGGATAAGGTACATGAGCTTTATTTCAACAGACAGAATTACCATGACGCAATGGCACGAAGCGGCCAAATGGACTCTATCAGCACAATTATGAAATTGATTGAGCAAAGCAGTTAAAGAACATGCGTTTTTTAATCAAAAGATAACTCCTGCAACTTTAAAAAAATTGCAGGAGTTCTTTCATTTGTGTTGAAATTGTTTTAATTTTGCAGAATTTGCGCGGCAAAATTCCTTCATTCCGTAGGGTGCCTCGCGACATTCACCAAATAGCCATGCTCGTGGGAATCAATGTTCACCGATATACACGGTTTCTCCCGATTTTATCTCCCGCAGCCCTTCTTTCGTGCTTACCCAGACACTGACTGCAGTGGGATTGTACATTGTCAGCCCGTCCGCCGAAAATTCCTGCCGCCGTACCGCACTGATGTAATTACAAATCTCCCCATTGGTGGCATACCAGGTATCCGCTTTGCCTGCCATCTTTTCCGCAAATGCCTCAATAACGCTCCAGTCCCCGGAACGTCCGAATTCAAAGCTATGCCCCCAGACGTACATCAGGGGAAGCTCATAATATTCCGCCACATCCAGAAAGCTGTCCCCCAGCTCCAGAAGGCGGTCATCATGATGGCAGGTGGGGTGCCATTGCATAAAATCCGCAGGCGGAAAAAAGCCATGGGTGCCGTTCACCGTCCTGGAATACTTGATTCCCACCATCTTTGCCGTCTCAATCACTTCCGGGCTGTAACTGCCGAAAGCATAGGACAGTCCCTGCACCATTTCCCCTGTAAGCTTTTCCAGTTTTTCCCTGTCCTCCTGCAGCTCCGTAAGCAGCTGGCGCCCCGTAATGGTAGTCGGATTGCGGTGCTGTACCCCGTGGCAGGCGATTTCATGTCCCCTGTATACCTCCTGCAGCTCTCCCTCCGCCACATAAAAGCTGCCCTTTTCTCCCTGCTCCAGGTTACCGGAATTCAGGTGAAAGGTTCCCTTCATTCCATGGCTCCGCAGCAGTTCTGCTAGCCTTCTGTCATAAATCTGACCGTCGTCGTAGCTGAATGTCAGTGCTTTTCTCAGACCCTTCGGATATACAAATCTCATTGCTTCCTCCCCTGTGCTTTACAAGCCTGCAGCCGCTTGTTTTTCTTTTGCGGCTATTATATCACAACATTTGGAAAACAGGAATATAGTAAATGGAAAGTGAATATATATGGAAGTCTTGTTATGCAACTACTCTCTTCCTTTCTGTTCGGATGCTCCGCCAGCTTGGACGCGCTGCTGGTGGGCATCAGCTACGGACTTCGGAAAATCCCCATCAGAACGCTGCAGAATCTGCTTATCAGCCTTGTCTCCCTGCTGGGAACCTGCCTCTCCGCCTGTCTGGGAAGCCGCCTGCTGCCATTGCTGCCGTCTCGTCTGGCTGATTGTACCGGCAGCATTATTCTGATGCTTCTGGGGACCTATTATATTATAAAATGGACTTTCTCCCTGCTTATAAAGCGCTCTGCTCCGGCCGACGGCAATGCCCAGACACTTCCCGAACCGCCCGCTGATGGCAAAATGCCTGCGCCCGGAAAAATGTCAGCTGCATGCAAAATGCAGGTGCCCGGGAAAATGTCGGCTGCGGGCAAACCGCAGACATCCGGGAAAATACCGATCCCAGGCAAAATGCCGCCGAAATCTCCCCGAACCGGCCTGTCGGTCTGGGAAACCTTTGTTCTAAGCCTTACCCTGTCCGTAAATAACATCGGCATCGGCTTGAGCGCCAGCATGGCAGGACTGCAGCTGCTTCCCGCTGCCGCAATGACCTTCGGCTGCTCCGCCCTTTTTCTGCTTTGCGGAAACCGACTGGGACAAAGCCGTTTCCTGCGTCTGATTGGCAGTGCAGCCGACCCTATTTCGGGACTGTTATTAATCGGGCTGGGCATGTTACAGCTTACAATTTGAACTGCCGCAAAACAGTATGCCTGCATAACTATGCCGCCTCGGGGACAAACTAAGCAAAAACAGACAGAAAGAGAGAATTCCATGAAACTGTCCACGAAGCTTGATGAAAATATAGAATACCTGCGGCAGACCCTGCCCCTTGAGAGCAGCTTTGACCTTATGACAAGAGACCTTCTCCTGGGTGAAACAAGGGCATATTTTCTGGGTGTCAACGGATTTTGCAAAACGGAAATACTGCAGCAGATTTTCTCTGATTTACAAAATCCTCTGTATATGAAAGATGAAGCCATAAAAAATATCGAGTGTTATGTAACCACCAGGCTTGGTTACGCCCAGGTTTCCCTGATTGACTCCTGGGATACGCTTATTTCAAGCGTACTCAGCGGCCCCGCCGCCTTGCTGATTGACGGTTTTGACCGGGCTGTCCTCATTGACGCCCGTACCTACCCTGCAAGAAGCATTGCAGAGCCGGATCTGGAAAGAGTCACCCGGGGGTCCAGAGACGGTTTTGTGGAAACGCTGCTGTTCAACGCCAACCTTATCCGGCGCAGGATCCGCTCCCCAAAGCTCTGCTTCGCCATGCACAGCGTGGGAACGGAAAGCAGAACCGACGTAGCTCTGGCCTATCTGGACGGTACCGTAAACAGCGGACTTTTAAAAAAGCTGTCGGATACCATCGACAGCCTGCAGGTATCCTCCCTCACAATGGGAACAAAAAGTCTGGAAGAACTGCTTCTCCCCAAACGCTGGTGGAATCCCCTGCCCACCTTTCAGATCACGGAACGTCCGGATGTAGCCTGCAGCTATCTGCTGGAGGGACATATCCTGGTACTGGTGGATAATTCCCCTGTGGTGCTGATTCTTCCCTGCACTGTTTTCCAATTTACCCAGAACCCGGAGGACTATTACAGCAGCCCCTCCGTGGGCACTTATTTCCGTCTGGTACGCTTTCTGTGCATTCCGGTAAGCCTGCTGTTAATGCCTCTGTTCCTGCTGTTGACTGCTTATTTTCCGGACATATCCGCCCGGTGGGGACTGCTGTCCTCCTCTGATTTGAACGGCCCGCGGCTGTTCTTTTATGTCCTTGCAGTGGAATTTATTCTGGATCTGTTTAAATATTCTTCTGCACTAAGCTCCGGAAAATTTTCCGGTTCTCTGTCCATGATAGGCGGCCTAATCATAGGAGATATTGCCGTCAGCTTAAACTGGGTTTCGGTGGAGGCTCTGTTCTACGGCGCGGTAACGCTGCTGGCTTCCCTCTCCGGCTCCGGCACGGAGTTCAGCGGCGCCCTCCGAATCTACCGCATTCTGTTGATTGTGGCTGCCGGCATCTGGGGACTGCCGGGTTTCCTGATCGGTTCGGCAGCAGTCCTGCTCTCTGTTGCCACCACTCCCACCTTTGGCGGTTTCAGCTACTTCTGGCCTTTGTTTCCCTTTAACGGAAAGGCCCTTGGGCGGCTGCTGTTCCGCAGCCCTACACCAAAGGCCCAACCCACAAAGGCATGGAACCGGGGGAAGGTGAAGAATCCGTAAAGAATTATGCTACCAGTGCATTTCTGACATACTGTGCATTATTTTCAAACAAATCCCGAGATAGATATCCCGCATAGGTCTATCCCTCTTTTACTTTGTACTTTTTATCAAGATACTGCTTAATATCTTCCATTGTAACCTCGCCTCGTTTTTCTTTCTCAATATATTAAGCCCATCCACTTTTATCATTCCTACCGCATAATCTCATGCCTGCGCGTTTGTCATTGCACTCTCCCCTATCTTCCTGATAATATTACATTGTGTTTGGCTGCTATTTCCCAAAGTAACCACTATATTATAAATTGGGCAGACACCGTCTGCCCAATTTATAGCATGGCAAAATCTCCCACAAAATATTCAGCAATTAAAAAAAGCGATAGACGGGACTCGAACCCGCGACCTCCACCTTGGCAAGGTGGCGTACTACCAACTGTACTACTATCGCAAAAAGCAGTATTAAAAATCGCTACCTTGAGATGATACCATGCCGTGCCGGGATTGTCAATCTTTTTTTCCTTTTTCGGAAAAGTGTTTCCACTGTTATTTTCTAAAATCTTCAAGAATAATCATACACTTCTTGATTTTCTATACAACTCTACAACCTGGGAATTAATAATTATAAATATGACGATTCAATTATTTTTCAATTTGATAACATACCTCTGTATGATCTCGCCATAAGTATCACTAAAAAATTCTGCTTCAAGTTCTCCGTTGCAATTCTTGATAACGCTTGCAGAGCCAATATTGGCTTTGTCGCAGGTAACGATTACATTCTTGATTCCGATTGTCCTGCAGACCTGCAAGGCATCTTTAAGCATAGAAGTTGCGTAGTGCTTTTTGCGTTCGGTCGCTCTAACTGAATAACCGATATGATCACCCTCTCTTTCCAAAAAGTCGTTTAACGCCAGACGGATGTTTACCATGCCGACGATTTTATCGTCTGATTCCCTTACATAAAAATATGTAAGCCCAGGCACTTTACCTTCGAGGATATTTGCTATATCAATGTCTCCTAAAACTTTCTTGAGCCACTCTTCATAAGTCGATTCCCTCAAATACCTGTCCAAACTGCCGCTTCCGTTAATCTCAGAACCATATGTATAGAATTCATTTATATACTCAATTGCTTTGCTTTTATAAGCTATACCGGGAAACACCATTTTCATATTGATTCTCCCCTATTCTCATGTATAATAAATAAGGTTTCCTCTCTGCCGGAAAGGATTTCCTTATGTCTAATCTCATTCCAGGCAGCCAGAATTCTCCTTATCGGGATTTCTTAACATTTCTTATATTCCATGTTTACATATGGTTCATTGACTTCCTTTTGACCTAATTCATAAAATTGCTGCTTATAGCAACTTTTCCAGTTCTTTTATAAATACCGGAATTTCCTCAAAGACGACATCGGCAATAATATTCCAGTTTGTTCCATCATAATTGTGAACCAACCGATGCCTAAGTCCGAATATTTCATGCCACCTGTAGCCTTTCTTTCATAATTGTACTATAAAAATCACTATCCTTATTGATTTCATTTATTTCAAACACATCAACATTTTTTTGTAAAACCTCGCGCAACTCCTCAGCAAGTGAAAAAATCATCGTCAATTTAAAATCCTCTCCACCATATACCAAAAAATCCAAATCGCTGTTCTCGTTCGCATCCCCTCTTGCATAAGAGCCAAACAAATACATTTCTTTTACTTTATACTTTTCAGCAATCGGTTTCACTAAACATTCAATAACTTTAATTGTAAATACATTACTATTCATTTTATCAATTCATTCCTCCTTATCGGAATTTCCTATCCGGAAAGCTAAAAATTGTCACGAACTCGTTTCCCTGCCTATCATCGCAGAAAAATCCATTTTGTCATCATTGATTTCTGCTCCCATATATTGCTCTATAAAATCAAAATATCCATCCGAACCGCCCCGCTTCTCCCATGTATCGACAGAATCTTTAATCCTCAAAAGGCACATTACCGGTTCTTTATAGTATTCATGCAGCTGTTCCTCATTTATCTGCCCCAGAACTTCCCTTAGTTCTTCATTTGTAAATGGGTCAAAAGACATCAACAGCGCTTTTTCCAGCCTCTCATTATCTTCATCCCGAAAACGCCCCGTATCCGCATTCTCCCCTGTCATACGGCCTTTTATGTCAAACAGCACGATCCCTATCGCTTCTCTCAGCCTGCGGCTGTTGGATTTCGGATTGGCACGGTGAACCTTCAGGACATTGCCTTCCATTGTGAAAAGCAACATGGCATGGCTTTCTTCCTCTCCTTTTCTTATCTTCCCATATTCCTTTTCCATCTCGGCATATATTTTCTCAAACTGATATAGCTGCATTGATTTATCCCTCCTACTATTGCTTCAATAGATCTCCGCCTCAATACTTTAAGTTCCTGATGTAAAAGGCACTTCAAATCTTCCCTTTCTTCATCTTCTGCCTCCGCATATTCACGGACATATTCCTTAAATTTTGAAACTTCCTTTCTTAAAGTTCTTCTCAGCTTCCTTGCTTCCATTTCTTTTTGCGGCGTTGATCCGTAATAAACTGTCTCCAATAGCTTCGCTGTATTTTGCGTCTCTGTCCTGGCATCCAATACCTCAAAAACCAACTTCTCATCCGTCCCAAAATATCCCGTTTTCCGAAAAGCAATCAACTCCTCCACATTTTCTTTGGTACAATCAAGAATTGGATCAAATCTATCCAGTTTTGTATTATTGCAATGTGCACAAGACAGAAAAAGATTATTCCAATCATACTTTAAATCCACATCACCGCGATGAGGAACCAAATGCTCAATTTGATAAGAAGTACCCTCTTTATTTTCACAAATATAACATTTTCCGTGAAACATTTCATTTAACGCCGCATTTACTTCCGGGGTATTATAGGAACCGTTTTTCAATTTTGCGACTTTTAATGAATCTATGGCTTTTCTGGATTTATCTGTTATTTTTCGTTCCACTTTTATCATAAATCGTTTCCTTCTATTTCATCGAGAATCCCGGCTATTTCCGGTGATAACCCTTTGTGGGTATACCGAAGCTCACACCGAAGTCTAGCCCTCTCCGCACGCTCTTCCTCGGTTAAATCCTGCTTCTCTTTCAAATATTGATATTTGTTAATCTTCTCCTTTACGATATTTGAATACTCATCTGCACCAAAATATCCCTCTGCCAGATCATCTGCGGAATATGCAGATAAATCTTCCAGTTCCACACAATTTTCCAGATCATATACCTTAGCATTCGAGAGTGAGTTCAAAATATAAGGAGAATGCGTCGTAACAATAAACTGAATCCTTGGGAAAAATTCTGTCAAAAACGGCATAATCTTCTTTTGCAGAGCAATATGCAGATGCGTTTCAATCTCATCAATCAATACGATTCCTTCTATGTCATATTGACTGATCCCATCACCTAAGAGCCAGTTCTTATCCATTCTTAAAATCAGATCCGATACAATCTGGATAACTGACGAATACCCATCAGAAAGTTCGTCTAAACCAAACGGATCTCTACCGGATTCATGAATCTTAAAATCATATTCTTTATAATCATATTCCAATTCAAGCGAATCGTTGTCCAATAAAATCTGTAAAGCTCCCGTAAACCTGTTAAACCATCCTTGAATTCTCTCAGCGGTAGCCATATCGCCTTCATTTCTTGCATAGGATTGCTGCGTTTTAAGATGCACCATGTATTTATGAAGGAGTTCCCCCGGTTGCGAATTGACTGCGTAGGCATCATTTAATTTAATATCTTCCACTCCCTTAGTGCGAACCATGTGTGTTTTTCTATTCGCAGAGAAATACGCTGTTATAAAATCTCCTTGGAAGTACAGATCTTCTAAATGCTCACTATCGTTAAATGAAACCCTCACGCCCTCTGCATATTGCTTTATCGTCTTAGTGTAATACTCATAGACAGGATCCGTTTTTATTTCATTCTTTTCTTTTTCTGTCTTTGCTTTATTTAATTCTTCTTCTGCCTTTCGTAAGCCAGGAATACAATCTTCCAATAAATAATTGAAAATATCTTCATTTATTGCCAGCAAATACTTTTGCAATGCTATGAGCAAAGAAGTCTTTCCTGAACCGTTTTTACCGGTAATGATCAAATGTTGCCTCTGCTCCGGATTTAATGAGATAACTATATTGGATAAATGCCTCAGCTTTTCAATATTGATTTCTGTGATATAGTGTTCCATTTTCGTCTCCTTATCGGGATTTCTTAACATTTATTATATTCCATGTTTTCATATGATTCAATAACTTTTCTTTTTCCCATAATGTATCTGTTAATTATCATCTATTTGTCCAGTATGTTGTATTTAATATTACACTGCAAAAATGTTCACAGCAAAAAAGGACACTCCGAATTTCGCATAAATGCATAAGCATCCATAAAGATTGATCTTGTGGATATACCTTCGATAAATTTTAAAGATACGCAAAAACTCACAAAACACTATTGTATCATTTAAAATATCGTGTTAAAATTTTTTACGGAAAGTATCCATGACAGGGTGGTAACCTCCTAACTTATCCCGGCTTGCCGGAGTACAAAACGTACATAGTACGTTGGAAGGAGGTGACGTTTATGACAGCTTTTGAAATCACTTCTATTTTCATTGGCATATTAGCATTATTGATTGCCTTTGGTAGCTTTGTTATTGCGTTGCTTGCCTTTCTCGATAAAAAGAGAAACAAGCATAAAAAATAAGCCTCTCCTGTCTGCAACACAGAAGAGGC
>JAMPFR010000083.1:0-10645 GCA_023664365.1 Acetatifactor muris
TCACGCATTCTTTCAAGGACTATGATGAGATTTTAAATTTTTACGGGGTATGGGATTATGAATGCCCCAACCCGGAGTGCCGTGCAGGGATGCACCCCCTGCACCGCCATGGCAGATATAAAAGGGGGCTGATCCTGTGGGATGGGAAAAACAACAGGCCCCAGGAGGAACAGATGGAGATCCTGCGCCTGAAATGCTCCTCCTGCGGGACAACCCATGCCGTCCTGACCATGGACATGATCCCATTCTGCGTTTATTCGATCCAAGCGCTCCTTGCCCTCCTTGCCATGTGCATGGAGGCGGAAGGATCTGTCCTGCGGACAGAAGAAAGAACGGGTGTTTCCTATCAGATGCGCTACCGTTTCCTTTTGATATTCCATGGATACAGGGAGCGGCTTTCCCTCTTTGTGCGGCTGGAAACACTGTGGAAGGGATCCGCACAGCCCCTGGACCGCCAGATTCTGCCGCTGCTTCAGGCAAAGCCCCGCCATGGCCCGGCTCCCGGTTCTTTGCCGGTTTCCACACCCCTCTGTTCCTGTATCGGCACAGTACCGTCTCCTACCCCTTGGTTTACGGGGCTTTCCTGGCATGAACCAGCCACACCCACATAGCTTCTGCATGGTTTTCCGGGCGGTTCCCGGCTACAATGGAGATGTCAGATACAAACGCCGGCGTCCCAAGGCGCACTGCGGGAACCGGCGGGAAAAGGAGGGATGCCATATGGCAGAAAGAACAGAAAAAGAGACGGCAGGAGGGGAAAAGGAGCGGGATGTGGCGCTTTTTAAGTTTTCCCTGATCGCCCCGGTAGTGGCGGGGACATTCACCCAGGCAGCCAAGATGGATTATTACAGGGAAACCTGTGAAAAAGAACACCGGCTCCCGGACGGCAGGACAGTAAAGCTCTCCCCGCTCACATTGAAAAAATGGTACTGGCTGTACACGGACGGCGGGCTGGAGGCGCTCCTGCCAAAGGCGCGCAGCGACCAGGGGACGCCGCGTGTCCTGTCAAAAGATGTCTGTGAACAGATCTTAGCATACAGAAAACACTTCCCGCACATCACAGGCATACGAAGGCGATCATGAGTTGGAAAAGCTTATAAATGAGATTTCGGACAAATATGCGGTGTCGGAGGATTTACTGCAAAGGCTGCGGAAGCTGGTGAGCAGCAATTATCTGATGCAGTCGGATAATCCGCAGAATACCGCATTCAGATGCGGATGTTCAAAAGCCGGAAGGGCATTTCAGGAAGTATTGGGCATTTTGAACGAGTTATCGGTTTCGTATGAGCTGCTTTTTGCGGAAAAGGATTTTGATCTTAAAATGCGATATAATGACAGGGATTACTTATGCGAGATCGTACTGAATGACAGCGCGGAAAGGCCGGTCAGAAATATCCGCATGAACGCGGAGCAAAGAGAATGCTGGCTGGCAGAGAACGGAGAGCATGGAATTCTATATTATTATCTGAAGACCGGAAGGCTGGAATTCTACAGTATCGGTGAAGAAAATGAGTTGCTGGCCTGTTTTAGGACCGAAACCCTTTAACAGTGATTTACGCGATCAAAATGTGTCTTTCAGACACATAAACCAAGTCAACTGTGGCGACTCATTCCAGCGCCCCAATCCGCTGGCTTACCGTGGGATGATCATAGGTAAGGCTCACAAGCAGGGGGTGGGGTGAGAGACAGATAAAGGAGTTGCGGGCCAGCACCTTGAGGGCGGAAATCAGGGCATCTCCATAGCCCTGCTCCTTTGCAAAGCGGTCCGCCCGGTACTCAAAACGCCGGGACAAGGCCGCGGAAAACAGTCCCAGAAAAGGGGACAGGAAGGAAAGGCATACCGTTCCCAGAAGGTAAAAGGCAAAACCGTAATTTACCCTGTCAAAGCCGAAATATCCGTAAATCTCCGGAACAGATACCAATGTCCAGACCAGCAGCACCATTACCACCAGATTCACAAGGCTCACTGCCTGCATTTTCAGATTATCTTTGTGCTTATTGTGCCCCATTTCGTGGGCAAAGACCGCCACGATTTCCTCCGCAGACATCTGCTCTAACAGCGTATCGTACAGAACAATGGTCTTTGTACTGCCGATACCGCTGAAATAGGCGTTGGCCTTGGTGGATCGCCTGGAACCGTCCATTACCTTGATTTCCTTTACGGTACAGCCGTTTTCCTCCAGCAGTCCGCACAGCTTGTCCTTAAGTTCTCCTTCCGGCAGAGGCGTAAACTTGTTGAAAATTTTGGAAAATACCGGATACAGGAATACCAGCAGCAGGAGCAGCAGAAAGGCAATGCCGATAAATACGGGAATCATCAGGTTTCCCAGGGCCTTGTGAAGCCATATGAACAGACAGCACAGCCCGCACATTGCCGCCAGTTCAAGGACGGTGCTTTTAAGCCGATCCAGGAAGAAGGTTTTCTTTGTCATCTTATTAAAACCGTATTTTTGTTCTATTATCATAGAATTTACATAATCGCAGGGAATCGCCACCAGCAGTCCCACAAGCATGTCCGCAGCCGGCACCACAATGGCGGCGGCATAATCTCCGGCAGGCGACAGCCCCCATACAAGCCAGGCATAGGCGTCCAGACCCAGCACCAGATAGACAGTCAGATAGGACAGCAGGTGCCGGATAAAGGCAAGCCGGGTCTTCTCCTGATAATACTGCAGCCATTTCCCATAGGCCGGCGCGTCATATACATCCTTCACATTTCCGGGGATTTCCCTATTGGCCGATTTTATCTCAAGCCACAGCATAAATGTCCGAAAGAAAAAGGTCAGGGTAACCACAAGCACCGCGATTAATTTATAGTTCATTTTTCTTTTGCCTCCGCCATATCCCGCTGTATCACACTACACGACAATTGCGGGCAATAATACTGCAATGTGCTTCTATATACATTATAAACTTTCTTTCGATAATATGCAATAGTGGAACAGATAACAGTGGCGGACGTTCGAAGGTGGAGGACGCAAAAAAGAGACTGGAGGATGTCCGATAAATGGGACAGGTCAGAACCGGAAAAAGGACGGAAGCCTTTGTCTTCCGCCCTCTTTGACTGTGTCTTATTTTTTGTTCAGAACCAGATGCTGGGGAAGACCGTTTACCATGAAGGGCTGGTAGTCGCCCTGAATCAGCGGTTCAATGTAGTTGATAAATTCGTCGGTAATATAGTTTCCCTCTTTGTTTACCCATTCTCTGGGAACCAGCTTTTCATTGTTGGCAATGCGGTGAACGTCATAAATGCCTGCGGAGCTCATGTAAGGGTCGTCGGCGATACGATCGATGACAACCATCTTTCCGGTGTCTCCCTCGTCGGCTGCCTTTACGGCGGCGCCGCCTACCATGAAGGCTTCGTTGATGTCTACCCGGGAAGCCATGTGGGAAGCGCTTCTCTGCAGGGTGGAGAATTCGATGCTCCTGGTCTTGCAGCCCAGTTCAGCTCCCAGGAAGCCTGCCAGATAAGCCGCCGTTCCCTGAAGCTGTTTGTGGCCGAAGGCATCCACATAGTCCGCGCCGCCGGACAACTCGCAGACATAGCGGCCATCGGCCAGCTTGATGCCCTCGGAGACGGCAATGATAACGGAATCTTTTTTCTTTAACAGTTCCCCGGTTTTCTTTAAAAAGTGATCGATGTTAAAGGTGATCTCCGGCAGATAAATCAAATCCGGTCCTTCGCATTCCTCGGTCTTTGCCAGGGCGGTGGCGCCGGTGAGCCATCCGGCATTTCGCCCCATAATTTCCAGAATAGTGACCATCTTTCTGTTGTAGGCAAGCCCCAGAGCGTCCCGGATGATTTCCTTGGTAGACGCGGCAATATATTTTGCGGCGCTGCCAAAGCCGGGGGTATGGTCCGTCAGGGCCAGGTCATTGTCGATGGTCTTCGGAACACCCAGAAACTTCTGGGTATGCCCCTTGACGATAGCATAATCGGACAGCTTTTTGATGGTATCCATGGAGTCATTGCCGCCGATATAGATAAACGCTTCAATTTCCAGTTTGTCCAGAATCCTGAAAATCTTCTCGTAAATCTCCGGATCCTCGTGAATCCCCGGAAGCTTATATCTGCATGATCCGAGAAAGGCGGAGGGGGTTCTTTTTAACAGTTCAATGTCCATGTCGGAATGGATTTGCGTGGAAAGATCCACATATTTCTCGTCCAGAAAGCCCTCAATTCCGTGAAGCATGCCGTATACGGTGTCAAAGCCGCGTTCCTTGGCTGTCTTGTAAACCCCGGCCAGACTGGAATTGATGACGGCGGTAGGCCCGCCGGACTGTCCTACGATAATGTTGCGCTTTGCCGCGCCTGCGTTACTGCTCGTTTTTGCCATGTTGATGATACCTCCTTCCTTTCTATCTTACAGTGGAACGGTCCTGCTTGCAAGCAAAAATATTGTAAAAAAGATAATTGTCTGTTTTGTTGTGAAAAAATATGGAAAAAATTTGAATATTGTGGTAATATTTATGACAGCGGAAGCAGTTCTGTATAGCAGCGAAAACAGTTCTATGCTGTGGGAGGTGGATTACAATGAGCGATATTTTTAACAATGAGCTCTTTGAGGCGTTTGCAGCGGCGTCGGATAATGTTTACATTTATGTCTGTGACATGAGAACCGATGTTTCCAGATGGTCAAAGGCATCTGTGGAATATTTTAATCTGGAAGGGGAGTACATTGAGAATGCGGGGGCAGTCTGGGAGGAGCATATTCATCCCGAGGACAGGGCGCTTTACGAGGAGGACATTAACGGGGTGTTCTCAGGGGCAAAGGCCCGCCACCAGTGTCAGTACAGGGCGTTGAACCGCTACGGGGAGTATGTATGGCTGGAGTGTAAGGGCAGTGTAATTAAGGACAAGGAAGGGAAGCCGATTATATTTGCAGGCCTGATGACCCGGCTGGACGGGCAGAATAAATATGATAATCTGACCGGACTGCCCACCTCGTATGAACTGTACCATTACAGTATTTCCGATGAGAAAGGAATTGCCGTGCTGATGGGACTGGACGGCTTCCGAAAGGTGATAAGCAATTACGGCTACAATATAGGC
This sequence comes from Acetatifactor muris, assembly GCA_023664365.1. Lineage (GTDB taxonomy): Bacteria > Bacillota > Clostridia > Lachnospirales > Lachnospiraceae > Acetatifactor > Acetatifactor muris_B. The sequence goes on from JAMPFR010000083.1 coordinate 5,054, forward strand.
GATGAACTGTTGATTCTGTTTTCCAGGATTATGAGGGATTCATGCGGGCCTGCCTGGAGGCTGTTCCGCTTCAGCGGAGATGAATTTATTGCCATTGCGCCTACCATGGACAGGAATACGGTGCAGGAGTTTTTTACAAAGGTATGCAGGAAAGCGGATACGATGGAACTGGCAAACGGGCAGAAGATCAGTCTGTCGGTGTCGGGAGGCGCACTGCTGTTTCCCGATGACGCAGATTCCAGGGAGCGGTTAATCAAAAGGCTGGAGCATTGTCTGGAATATGCAAAGATGCATCACAGGGGTTCGCTGGTATTTTTCTCGGAGGAAATCGTGAAGCAGCATCAGCGCAGCCTGGCTTTGCGGGACGATTTAAAGCAGTGTATCAAGAACGGCTTTAAGGGCTTTGAGGTGTTCTTCCAGCCCTTTGTCAGTCCGGATACCCGGCGGATTACAGGCTGTGAATGTCTTCTCCGCTGGAAAGGAGAGCAGGTTAAGGATTCCTATCCCATGGAGTTTATCAAAGTGCTGGAGGAGTACGGCGGCATCAGAGAGGTCGGCTTCTGGGTCATGGAGGAGGCAATCAGACAGCAGGTGGCATGGCGTGAAAAGTACGGGGAGCTGCGGGTAAGCTTTAACGTGTCTTATCAGCAGTTTCTGGATAAAGAATTTGAAGGCAGGCTGGATCAGTGCCTGGAAAAATACGGCTGCAATCCGGAAAATATCATTATTGAGCTGACGGAGAGCTGCCAGGTGGACAAGCCTCAGGAACTGGCGTCCCTGTTTGACAGACTCAGAGGGAGGGGCTTCAAGGTGGCGCTGGATGATTTCGGCACGGCATATGCTTCTCTGGAGATGCTGAAAGCCCTTCATGTGGATTACATAAAGGTGGAGCATTCCTTTGTCCGAGAACTGTCCGAGCCGGGGCATGATATAGACTATGTGATTATAGACAATCTGCTGGCCATGTGCAGACGGCTTGGATACGATTCCATTGTGGAGGGTGTGGAGAATCACGAGGTGGCGGACATTGTGGGAAAAATGGACGCAACCCTGCTGCAGGGGTATTTCTTCTCCCGGCCTGTGTGCAGGAATGAATTTGAAAAGCTGTTGGATCAGGACAAGGCGCAATCATAAAGAATGTGCAGGCATTCCGCATAAAGTGGTAAAATTTAGGATATACTGATTCTGACATGATATGAACAAGCTTAGCACGGCAATATCAGTAGGAATGGAGGATTTTGATTTGAAACGTTTTTTGGCGATGCTTTTGACGGTGTTTATGGTGTCTGCGCTTGCGGCCTGCGGCGGGCAGGAAGGGGCAGGCGGAGAAGGGGAGGAGATTGCGGATTCCCTTACGCTGCTCAACAGGATTTGGGACAGCTACGAAGAAGACGATAAATTTCCTGCCATGGGCGGCGATTTTTCCGAGGAAAACATGGTGGACGGAGGGCCCGGCAATTACGGGCTTGAGGATACTGCCATGCTGGATTATTCCCTGGGACTGCCGGAGGCTTCCGCTTCCCTGATTGACGGCGCGGCGTCCCTCACGCACATGATGAATGCCAACACTTTTACCTGCGCCGCATTTCATGTGAGTAACTCTGACAATGTTTCCGCCGTGGCGGACGCCCTGCGGGAGAATATTCTCCAGAGGCAGTGGATGTGCGGATTTCCTGATAAGCTCCTTGTGATTACGGTGGGGGACTATGTGATTTCCGCTTTCGGAAACGAGGAACTGATTGATACCCTTAAAACAAAAGCAGCCGCGGCTTATGACTCCGCTAAGGTGGTCTATGAGGAGCCGGTTATTTGACGGGTTGAGGAAAAGAGCATGGTTTTTTCAAGTATTCCCTTTCTCTATTATTTTCTTCCCTGTGTGCTGCTGTTTTATTATTCGGCGCCGGGAAGGCTGAAAAATGCAGTGCTTCTCCTGGCAAGTATAATTTTTTACGGTTGGGGGGAGCCAAAGTTTGTCTTCGTAATGCTCCTCACGATTCTGCAGGGGTATCTGTTCGGAATACTGATAGAAAAGAGCGGAGGCCGCCGGGCCGGGGTATATGCGGCGGTCTCCGCTGTTATTAGCTTCGGTGTGTTGGGATATTGTAAGTATGCGGATTTCTTTATTGAAAATTTTAACAGGATGACCGGGCTGTCGGTTCCTCTTCTGCGGGTCACGCTGCCTGTGGGCATCAGCTTTTATACCTTTCAGATCGTAAGCTATATTGCGGATGTTTACAGGAGAAAGGTTCCGGCCCAGAGAAATTTTGTGAATCTGGCCGTTTATATCGCCATGTTTCCCCAGCTGATTGCAGGCCCGATTGTGAGATATGCAGACATTTCCCGCCAGCTGAACGGCAGGAGGCACAGCCTTGAAAAGTGCGCCCTGGGCATCAGGCGTTTTATCTTAGGCCTTGGCAAGAAGGTATTGATAGCCAATGCCCTGGGGGAGCTCTGCAGTATATTCAGAGCGTCTGAGGAAAAGTCGGTGCTCTTTTTCTGGGTGTATGCGGCGGCCTGCGCCCTGCAGATCTATTTTGATTTTTCGGGCTACAGCGACATGGCAATCGGCCTGGGCAGAATCCTGGGCTTTGACTTTCCGGAAAATTTTAACTACCCCTTTATTTCCGGAAGCGCCACGGAGTTCTGGCGCAGGTGGCATATCTCTCTGGGGTCCTGGTTCAGGGACTATGTGTATATCCCTCTGGGAGGGAATCGGGTCAAAAGACCCCGCTGGCTCTTTAATCTGATGCTTGTCTGGTTCCTGACAGGTTTCTGGCACGGCGCGGCATGGAATTTTATTCTGTGGGGGCTTTTTTTCGGAGCGCTGCTTATCCTGGAAAAGCTGGCCTTGGGCAAAATACTGGAAAAGGCCGGGTTTTTGAGGTATATTTATATGGTGCCGGTGATACTGGTAAGCTTTGTGCTTTTTGATGCGGCCGATCTTTCCCGGGCCTGGGACTCTGTCAGAGCCATGTTTGGAGCAGGGGGCTTTCCGGCGGTTTCCCGGGAGAGCCTGTATTACCTGAAAAGCTACGGCGGCATTCTGATCCTGGCGGTTATCGGCGCTACGCCCCTGCTTTCCATGGGTGTGAGCAGGCTGCGGAAGCGGGCGGGAACTGCGAGGGCACTGAACGCTGTGGAGCCGGTGGCTTTGCTGCTGTTGCTTCTGGTTATTACAGGTTATATCGTGGACGGTTCCTTTAATCCGTTCCTGTATTTCAGGTTTTAGACTGTATTAAGTCGGAGGAAAAAACCATTGACAGAAAAAGCAAAAAATAAGATAGTAGTGTTGTCTGCTGCAGTTTTCTTTCTGGGTTTTTTTGTATGGTGTCTGCTGAAAGCCCCGAATGACGTATCGGACAGCGAGCGAAGGCCCCTTGCAAAGATGCCTGCCTTCAGCGTATCATCTGTTTTGTCGGGGAAATTTATGCAGGATTTTGAAAGCTTCTGCATGGATCAGTTTCCTCTGCGGAACGGCTTCAGAACGCTGAAGTCTGTAGCGGCCCGGTATCTCTTCGGACAGAGGGATGTGGGAGGAATTTATACGGCCCGGGGCTATGTCTCCAGGCTGGAGTATCCCATGGACAGCGCCTCCCTTGAAAACGCGGCTGCCAGATTCCGGCGCATTTATGACAAATATCTGGCGGGACGGGATGTGAATATTTACCTGTCCGTCATACCGGATAAGAATTATTTTCTGGCGGAGCAGAACGGGTATCCTGCCATGGATTATGAAGCCTTTGTGTCCTGTCTGCGGGAACAGACGGATTATATGGAGTACATTGACATTTTTGACTGTCTGGAGCTTTCGGATTACTATAAAACGGATACCCACTGGCGGCAGGAAAAGATTACCGGGGTGGCGGAGAAGCTGGCGGAGGAAATGGGGATCAGTCTCTCCGGTCAGTACAGCTTTACGCTTCTGGAGAACCCCTTTTACGGGGTTTATTACGGGCAGTCCGCTCTGCCTCTGCCGGCGGAGCAGATATATTATCTGGAAAGCGACATACTGGATTCCTGTGAGGTATACGATTATGAGACAAAGGAGGAAATACCGGTTTATGATATGGAAAAGGCATGGGGAAAGGATCCTTATGAGATGTTCCTGTCCGGTTCAAAATCTCTGCTGACCATACGAAATCCTGCCAAAGCTGCTGACAGGAGGCTCATTGTTTTCCGGGATTCCTTCGGAAGCAGTATTGCGCCGCTGCTGGCGGAGGGCTATGGAGAGGTTACGCTGATTGACATCCGGTATCTTTCCGGCGAACTGCTGGGAAATTTTGTAGAGTTTGACAACAGCGACGTGCTGTTTCTGTACAGTACCCTGGTGCTGAATAACAGCGAAACGCTGAAGTAAATAAGATGCGCAGGGGCGCACGCCCTTAAAGGCGCGGAAAAGAGGGAAATATGGGAGTATTATCTGATTTGGAGCCCGGAGAGGTGTTCCGCTTTTTTGAGGAAATTACAAGGATTCCTCACGGTTCGGGAAACGTGGGGCAAATAAGCGATTATCTGGCGGATTTTGCAAGAAAGAGAAAGCTTTTCTTTATCCAGGATGAGCTGAAAAACGTGATTATTGTGAAGGAGGCGTCTTCCGGTTATGAGCGGGAGCCGGGGGTGATTCTGCAGGGTCATATGGATATGGTGGCGGTAAAGAAGCCGGACTGCCCCATTGATATGAAGACGGAGGGGCTGCGGGTGGCCGTGAAGGGAGATAAAGTGTACGCCGAGGGTACCAGCCTGGGGGGAGACGACGGCATTGCGGTAGCTTATGCGCTGGCGCTTCTGGACTCAGATACAATCAGCCATCCGAAGCTGGAGGTGATTTTCACCGTTGACGAGGAGGTGGGCATGGACGGAGCCAGGGGCATTGACATTTCCATGCTGACCGGAAGCCGTATGATAAATCTGGACTCGGAAGAAGAAGGGATCTTTCTGACAAGCTGTGCAGGAGGGGCCAGAGTGAAATGCTTTCTGCCTGTGGGCAGAAGGCTTCAGCCGGGAGAAGACTTCGGATTGTCCTATGAGGTGACGGCAGGGGGGCTGCTGGGCGGCCACTCCGGCGGAGAGATTCACAAGGGACGGGGCAATTCCAACTGTCTGTTCGGCAGGCTGTTGGGCAGGCTGTGTGAGAAGATGCCGGTACTGCTGGCCGAAGTACACGGAGGCCTGGCGGATAACGCCATTCCCAGAGAAACCACAGGAGTGTTGTGCATCAGAGAAAAGGACAGTGAGGCCTTTGCATCGGTACTGGACACGGTGGAAAAGGAAATCAGGGCGGAGCTGTCCGTAAAGGATCCGGGGTTCTTTATCAGAGCCGCAAAGCGGGAACCGCGGAGCCTTGTCAGTGTCGATGCAGAGGGCACAAAGCGGGCTGCGGATTTCCTGCGGGGGCTGCCGGACGGCGTACAGGCCATGAGCGCAGACATCCCCGGACTGGTGGAGACGTCGCTGAACCTGGGAATCCTGGAATATCCGACTGTGGCCGGGGCCGCAGAGGGCGAAGCAATGTCTGCGGCGGGGTTCTCCACGGAGAACGAAGCAATGTCTGCGGCGGGGTTCTCCACGGAGAACGAAGCAATGTCTGCGGCG
>JAMPFR010000083.1:10745-14425 GCA_023664365.1 Acetatifactor muris
GGGTTCTCCACGGAGAACGGAGCAATGCTCTTAGCGGAGTTCTCCGTGCGCAGCAGCGTCGAAAGCGCAAAGCATGCCCTGATTGGAAAGCTTCGGGCAGTGACAGAGCTGGCGGGCGGAACCGTTACCGTCACAGGCGACTATCCCGGCTGGAGGTTTCGGAAGGAATCTCCGCTGCGGGAGAAGATGGTCAGGGTGTATAAGGAGATGTACGGCAAAGAGCCTGCGGTGGAAGCCATCCACGCCGGTCTGGAGTGCGGCATTCTGGGAAGCAAAATTCCTGATTTGGACTGTGTTTCCATAGGCCCGGATATGCAGGATATTCATACCACGGAGGAGACTTTAAGCATTTCCTCCACCAAAAGGGTCTGGGAATACCTGGTCCGCCTTTTGGAGACAAAATAAAAATTCCATTGTGGACTGGAATTCAGAGTGCTATAGTAAGGATAATTACAGCGCCTTCAACCGAAGGGCGCGGAAAGAGAGCGGGACAGGGATGCGTCAATTTGATTATAACAGGGTAAAGGATCCGGAGTTTTTCCGGGATAACAGACTGGATGCCCATTCGGATCATGTGTATTTTAAGGATGCCGAAGAGGCGGAAAGGGGAGTAAGCAGCTTTCGGCTCAGCTTAAACGGGCTCTGGAAGTTTGCCTGCGCTCCGAATTATGAGTCCGCTTTTATGGGCTTTGAAGCGGCTGATTATAACTGTAAGAGTTGGGCGGATATAAGGGTTCCGGCCCATATCCAGATGGAGGGCTATGACAGGCCTCAGTATGCCAACGTACAGTATCCCTGGGATGGCTGGCAGGAGGCGGAGCCGGGGCAGATTCCGGAGCGGTTTAATCCGGTGGCAAGCTATGTAAAATACTTCGAGATGCCGGAAAGCTGGGCAGGACAGCCTGTTTTTGTCTCCTTCCAGGGTGTGGAGAGCGCTCTGGCCCTGTGGTGCAACGGCAGCTATGTGGGGTACAGCGAGGACACCTTTACCCCCTCCGAATTTGATCTGACGCCTTACATCAGGGAGGGAGAGAATAAGCTGGCGGCCAGGGTATTTAAATGGAGCTCCGGCAGCTGGTGCGAGGATCAGGATTTTTTCCGTTTTTCCGGCATTTTTCGGGACGTATATCTTTACACGGCGCCCGATGTACATATTGCGGATATAAGGGTACAGACATTATTGGACGACAGCCTTCAGAAGGGAGAGCTGGTGTTGGATTTGAAGGCCACCCGCCCGGGAAGGGTGCAGGCGGTTCTGCTTAAGGAAGACAGAAGCGTTCGGTATGATGCCGGATTCCGGGTAAATTTCGGTCAGGTGACAAACCGGCATAAAGTGGTGGAGCTGTCTGCTGCGCTGTATAAGGAGAGCCATTTTGTGATTCCCGTGGATAAGCCTCTGCTCTGGAGCGCGGAGGAGCCGAATCTTTATAAGCTGGAGCTGGAGATATCTGACGAAGAGGGGCAGCTGCAGGAGGTGATTCCGCTGCAGGTCGGTTTCCGGCGTTTTGAGATTTCCCAGGGGCTGATGAAGCTGAACGGCAGGCGCATTGTGTTTAAGGGTGTGAACCGCCATGAATTCAGCTCCCGCACAGGGCGGGTGGTAAGCGAAGAGGAGCTGTGGCAGGATCTGGTGACCATGAAGCGGCACAATATCAATGCCATCCGCACCTGCCATTATCCCAATGATTCCCGGATTTACGGACTTTGCGACCGGCTGGGACTGTACATGATAGACGAGTGTAATCTGGAATCCCACGGTTCCTGGACGGCAGCGCTTGCAAAGCAGATTCCCATGGAGGACATTGTGCCGGGCAACCGTCCGGAGTGGAACGCCATGATGCTGGACAGGGTGGAGTCTATGTATGAGAGGGACAAGAATCATCCTGCCATCCTGATTTGGTCTTGCGGAAACGAGGCCTACGGGGGTAAAAATATTTATGATATGTCCCGGTTCCTGCGGGAGCATGACAAAGGGCGGGTGGTGCAATATGAAGGTATCTGTCATGACAGGAGTTATCCTGATACCAGTGACGTAGAGAGTCAGATGTATCCTTCCGCGGCAGCTATTGAGGAATGGCTGAAAAAGGACAGGAGCAAGCCCTTTATCTGCTGTGAGTATACCCATGCCATGGGGAACTCCTGCGGGGCGATGCACAAATACACGGATCTGACCGACAGGGAGCCTTTGTACCAGGGGGGCTTTATCTGGGATTATGTGGATCAGTCTATTTATAAAAAGGATCGTTACGGCAGAGAATTCCAGGCATACGGCGGTGATTTTGACGACAGGCCCTGCGATTACAATTTCAGCGGCAACGGTATTGTCTACGGCGGGGACAGGACGCCGTCTCCCAAAATGCAGGAGGTAAAATATAACTATCAGAATATTGCCGTGGAGGTGCGAGAGAACAGCTTTCAGGTTATCAATAAGAACCTGTTTCTGCGGACAGGCGCCTTTGACTGCTTTGTCCGGTTGGAGCGGCTGGGAAAGCTTATGGAAGAAAAGCAGATTGCAGCGGATGTGGCGCCCGGCTGCAGCGGGGAATTTCCGCTGCCCTTTGCCCTGCCTGCCGGTGCGGCAGAGGAGTATACGGTGACGGTTTCCTTCCGGCTGAAGGAGGATACCCCCTGGGCGGCGGCAGGACACGAGGTGGCCTTTGGACAGGGCGTATTCCGGCAGGAGTCTGCCCACGGTTATATTACGGATATTCCCGTGGCGGTGAAGAAGCCCCTGGAGATTATTAAGGGTAAGAGCAATATCGGTGTGCGGGGAGAGGAGTTTGAAGCATTATTTTCCAAGGGCGGCGGACTGGTGTCCTACCGATATGGCGGCAGGGAACTGCTGAAGACGACGCCAAGGCCTAATTTCTGGCGCGCGCCTGTGGACAACGACTGCGGGAACCATATGATGCAGCGCTGCGGACAGTGGAAGCTTGCCAGCATGTATGCCACCGTGGAGAATTGTTCCAATGTACTGCTCCATGACGGCTGCGCCGTGATTTCCTATACCTGGAAGCTGCCGGTGAAGCCTGAGGCAGAGTGTGAGATGAGTTATCGGGTCTACGGGGACGGAACCGTGGAAACCATCTTGTCCATGAAGTCCGTAAAGGAACTGGGGGATCTGCCGGAGTTCGGCGTGATATTCAAGGTGGACGCGGACTTTGATAATCTGGAATGGTACGGAAACGGCCCTGAGGAAACCTATGCAGACAGAAGTAAGGGAGCAAAGCTGGGTGTGTACCGCAATAAGGTGGGAGACAACCTGGCCGGGTACATGGTGCCCCAGGAATGCGGCAGCAAGACGGAGGTGCGGTATGCGAAAGTGACGGACGCAAAGGGCAGGGGACTTCTTCTGGCAGGAAAGGGAATGAGTTTTTCAGCCCTTCCCTGGACGCCCCACGAAATGGAAAACGCGGCCCATGCCTATGAACTGCCCCGGGTGCATTACACGGTGATCCGCGCTGCTTTAGCCCAGATGGGCGTGGGCGGAGACGACAGCTGGGGCGCGCGGGTACATGAGGAATATCTGCTGCCCACGGACCGGGAACTGGAGTTTACCTTCTGCTTTAAGGGAATTTAAAAAAGTGCTTGCTTTTTTCCCCGGGACACGTTATAATGCTATATGTGTTTCGGGGTGTGGCTCAGCTTGGTTAGAGCGCCGTCTTAGGGAGGCGGAGGTC
>JAMPFR010000084.1 GCA_023664365.1 Acetatifactor muris
GCATCGGTGGATCGTTGTGCCTGTGTTCCTTGGCGTGGGTGTGAAAAGTAACAAATAAAAATCGCTGAAATAAAAATTTTCATTTGGGTCTTGCATTTTTTCGGAAAGTAGAGTATTGTATCTTTTGAACGAAGGTGTTCCATAGTAACGCGGTTACTCTGGGACATTTTTTGCTATATGGGCCTTTGTTCTGAGGAAAATGAAAGAATAAATGGAAGAGGGAGAAAGAGTATGAGTGAACTGCTGAATGTGGAAGACATTTTTGCCAGCAAGGTATTTACGCTTGGAAAAATGAAGGAAAGGCTGCCCAGAAGTACATACAGGGAAATTAAGAAGCTTATGGATCAGGGCGGTGAGCTGTCCCCGGAAACTGCGGACGTTGTGGCAAAGGCCATGAAGGACTGGGCCGTGGAGAACGGCGCGACACATTATACCCACTGGTTCCAGCCCCTGACCGGTATCACCGCGGAGAAGCACGACGCCTTTGTGAGTCATCCGGACGAGGAAGGCAGGATGATTATGGAATTCTCCGGCAAGGAGCTGATTAAGGGCGAGCCGGACGCCTCTTCTTTCCCCTCCGGCGGTCTTCGGGCAACCTTTGAGGCAAGAGGCTATACGGCGTGGGATATTACGTCTCCCGCCTTCCTGAAGGAGGACGCAACGGGCGTTATCCTCTGTATTCCTACCGCGTTCTGCTCTTACACAGGCGAGGCGCTGGATAAGAAAACCCCCCTGCTGCGTTCCATGGAGGCGGTAAGCCAGCAGGCTCTTCGTATCGTCAGGCTTTTCGGAAATACGGAGGCTGCCAAGGTGGTGGCAAGCGTGGGGCCGGAGCAGGAATATTTCCTGGTAGACAGGGAGAAATACTTACAGCGGGAGGATCTGATTTTTTCCGGAAGAACTCTGTTCGGAGCGCCGGCGCCCAAGGGCCAGGAGCTGGAGGATCATTATTTCGGCACCATTCGGGAGAGAGTCGGCTCTTATATGAAGGATTTGAACGTGGAGCTTTGGAAGCTGGGAGTTACCGCAAAGACCCAGCATAACGAGGTGGCTCCCGCGCAGCATGAGCTTGCACCTATTTATGAGACGGCCAATATCGCCGTAGACCACAACCAGCTGGTGATGGAGACCATGAAAAAGGTGGCCGGACGTCACGGTATGACCTGCTTGCTGCACGAGAAGCCCTTTGCAGGGGTGAACGGCTCCGGTAAACACAATAACTGGTCTCTGGGCACGGACAACGGTGTGAACCTTCTGGATCCCGGTGACACACCCAATGAAAATATTCAGTTCCTGTTGGTGCTGGCCTGCATTATGAAGGCAGTTGATACCCATGCGGATCTGCTTCGGCAGAGCGCATCCGACGTGGGCAACGACCACAGGCTTGGAGCCAACGAGGCGCCGCCTGCAATCATATCCATGTTTCTGGGCGAACAGCTGGAGGATGTGGTGAAGCAGCTGATTGAGACCGGCGAGGCGGCGCATCTGATCGCAGGCGGCAAGCTGGAGACAGGCGTTTCCACCCTGCCTGATTTTGAGAAAGACGCCACGGACAGAAACAGAACCTCACCCTTTGCCTTTACCGGCAATAAATTTGAGTTTCGTATGGTTGGCTCTGCGGACTCCATCGCAAGCCCCAATACTACCTTGAACGCCATTGTGGCGGAGGCCTTCTGCGAGGCCGCTGACATTCTGGAAAAGGCAGACAATTTTGAACTGGCCGTCCACGATCTGATTAAGGAATACATGACGAAGCACCAGAGAATTGTGTTTAACGGCGACGGCTATTCTGACGAGTGGGTGGCGGAGGCAGAGAGAAGAGGGCTTCCCAATATTAAGTCCATGGTGGAGGCTGCGGCTACGCTGACTACAGACAAAGCAATCAAGCTGTTTGAAAGATTCGGTATCTTTACCCGGGTTGAGCTGGAGTCCCGGGAGGAGATTACCTACGAGACCTATGCCAAGACAATTAATATCGAGGCACTGACTATGATTGACATGGCGGGCAAGAAATACATCCCGGCAGTGATTCGGTATACCAAATCACTGGCTGATACCGTGATTGCCGTAAAGGAAGCCGGTGTGGACGCTTCCGTGCAGGCGGAGCTTCTTGACAATGTTACCGTCAGGCTTTTCGCCGCAAAGGAAGCGCTGGCAAAGCTGAAAAAGGCGGTTGCGGAAGCTGCGGCTATGGAAGATGTAAAGGCTCAGGCATTCTTCTATAAGGACACAGTGAAGACGGTTATGGATGAGCTCCGTACACCCATTGACGAACTGGAGATGATGGTGGATAAGAGCGTGTGGCCCGTACCCAGCTACGGCGAATTGACATTTGAAGTGTAAGAAAGGATCTACAGAAAATACATTAGCAGCAAATCGGTAATACATTGACACCCGGCGGTAAATTTCTGCCGGGTGAGCTTTTGCCTGAATTTTTGTTTTTTTTTGAAATTTTCTATTGCAAATTGGGCATACTTCGTGTATAATTCATCAAGTAACATAAATAGGGCTATCGCCAAACGGTAAGGCAACGGACTCTGACTCCGTCATTTCAAGGTTCGAATCCTTGTAGCCCTGTGAAGCAGGGGTTGCCCTGTTGTAAAAGGTTTCACAGTATATGCTGTGGAACCTTTTTTGCAACTGACTGAAACAGTAACAGCGGCTTGGCTGTTTTATCAAAAATTTTGGATATACAGGTGGTAAAAAAGGGTGGAAAATGATATACTTAGAAGCACAGAAAGAAGAATATGGAGAAGTAGAGGTCATGATGTTTCGGCGGGTATTCCTGGAAAGATATTTTGAGAATTGGGGGTGAATGGAGGTGTGTACGCGGACACAATTGGATTCTATTACGGATTGTATCAAGAGGTGCTACCGTGAAATATACGGTGATAGTGTTGTAGAGATTATTCTTTACGGTTCTTATGCAAGAGGGGATTATGAGGCGGATTCGGATATCGATATTGTTGCAATCGTGAAAGGTGAACGTCGGGAACTTCAGGAAAAGTTAAAGAAGATATGGGATATATCTGCAGACATCGGGCTGGAGAATGATGCCGTTATATCTCCCATGGTGATTCCGTATGATGAGTATATGAGCTACAGAAGGATACTTCCCTATTACAGGAATATAGCGGAGGAGGGCAGGCGGATTGGATGAATTGGTGAAGCATAGGTTTAGCACGGCGGAAGAGAAAATTGTTTCAGCCCAAATTTTGATGGAGGCGGGACAATACAGGGATTCTGTTGGACGTTCATATTATGCGATATTTTCGGCTTTGAGGGCAGTATTGGCCACCAGAGAGGTAGATTTTTCAAAACATTCCGGAGTGATTGCCTATTTTCAAAAGGAGTTTATAAAAACGGGTATTTTTGATGTGAAATTTTCCAGATACATTCAGCAGGCGTTCCAGATTCGTAATAGCTGTGACTATGATGATTTCTTTATTGCGTCCAGGCAGGATGCCGAAGAGCAATATATGAGGGCTGATGAATTGTTAAGGGCGGTGAGAGAATATCTGGCAGATTGAATCGGCTTATATCTAAGCCGCCTGACATTTTAAAAGAGTCGGAGAAAAATATGTGCGGCAGAATCCTTGCAGCTCTGTGAAGCAGGGACTGCCCCGCTAGAGAGATCCCGGCTGTAAAACGGCTGTTGGATGATGTGGAAGTTATCGGGGATTTGCGGAGCGGAAAGATAAAGCTAGGGAAATCCTGAAAAATCAGAAGGCGGCATAATTGTTATGGCAATGGTTGGTTTGGAAATGCCGGACTCGGAAAGGATTACAAAAGATGTATGAACGCCAATTAACCAGAATCGACGTAATACGCCAACAGGTGGATGAGATGCTGAAGGCCTGTGGGGACAGTGAGGTGGCAAGGTGCGGCTATGTGCACCTCTACGGGGTAGGACAGGCATGTGCGCTGCTTGCGCTCCGCAGGGGCCATGACCGGGCCTATGCGGAGTTGGCGGAGATAGCCGGGATGCTCCACGATTATACTACCTATCGGGATAACACAAGGCAGGATCATGCGCAGCGCAGCAGCGATGAGGCCGGGAAAATCCTGACCCGGGCCGGTGTGTTTACTGAAGAAGAGACAAATATGATCTGTCTTGCTATCAGCAGGCATGGCGATAAAGAACATATCCACGGAGAGCTGGATGAAATCCTGAAGGACGCGGATGTAATGCAGCACTGGCTGCGCAATCCTATGGAGGACTATTTTTTCAATCAGGAGCGTGTCGGGAGCCTGATACAGGAATTTTGTCTGACAGGCCTTCAGGATTTCTGCAGCGGCCGGTAGGAGGGCTTTTCATTTCCGTACAAATCCGTGGAGCCATGAATCCGCCGCAGCCTTTTTACAGGTTCTTATCATATGACCTTCTATATCGTCGTTGGGCTACCGGAGTCCCAGATAATAATGGAAAAATTCCATTTGTTCAAGGGAAAAGTGTGTCTCATGCTCATTCCTCCTGTTTGACTTAAATTCATTTTTATTATAACATGTTTTGGAGCGGATTTGTTTTGAAATTAAATTTTAAAAGCCGAAAGGAATTGTAATATGGGGTGAAATTCGTTATACTGGATAAAGCGGGAAAGCGGCGCTGATTGATCGCGGGAACGGAGGATAAAAATGCAGGAACTGATTGCGGCAAAAAAACATTTTTCCAGAATGGGCTGGCTGTATGTGGCTGCGGTGGCAATAATTTATGCCCTGCAGATGGGTATAGGCTTTCTGCTGCGGCTGATAAAGCCGGAGTGGCTGTATGACATGAACATGAATCTGCTTTTTTCCATGGCACCCATGTATCTGGTGGCGTTTCCTCTGCTGGGGCTGATGCTGAAAAAGTGTGTGCCGGGAGAGCGTATTGAGAAACGCAAAATGACGGCAGGGCAGTATACGCTGTCCGCCATTATCTGTATAGGGCTCGCCTACGCGGCTAATATTGTGGGAGTGATAATTACTACGATAATCGGTCTGTTTACCGGGAATCCGGTGGAGAATGCCGTAGCAGGGGTAGTGAATTCAATCAGTCCCTGGGCGGTGCTGTTTTATACGGTGCTGTGCGCGCCGATTATGGAGGAGTTCGTGTTCAGAAAGCTGATTGTAGACAGGGCTGCCCGTTACGGACAGGGGGTTGCGGTAGTGATTTCCGGCCTGATGTTCGGGCTGTTTCACGGCAATTTGAACCAGTTCCTCTATGCTGCCGTAATCGGAATGTTTTTTGCGTATCTCTATGTAAAAACAGGCAACCTGAAGATTACGATCTCACTGCATATGCTCTTTAATTTTATCGGCGGATTCCTGCCCACCGTGCTGATGAGGAAGATAGATATAGAGAGCTATATGGTGTTTGCGGAAAACGGCTCCGCTTCCGGAATAGTGGAACTGATGCGGTATAAATTCGGCTGGTTTATGCTCTATGGCCTGCTGCTGCTGTTTGTAATAAGCATGCTCATAACGGGGATAGTGCTGTTTATTGTTTTTGCGGCAAAAAGGAAATTTGTGTTCAGCCCGGGGCAGACGTCCGTTCCGAAGGAACTGAAGCTCAGCATTGCGCTGGGAAATACGGGAATGGCGGCGTTCATGCTTTTCTGGATTATCAGCATTGTGGCGCAGCTGTTCGGGTAAAGGAAGATTCAGGAAACAGATGTCCGTGAAAGACGGGTGCGCAAGGGGGATAAAAATGTATACATTTGACAGCAGAATCAGATATAGTGAGGTTGACAGCGAGGGGCAGCTTACTATGGCCGCCCTTATCAATTATTTTCAGGACTGCTCCACATTCCAGTCTGAAGATCTGGGGGTGGGCGTCAGCTACCTGAAGGAGGCCCATCTGGTCTGGGTGCTTTGTTCCTGGCAGATTGTGGTGGAGCGGTATCCGGCCCTGGGGGAGAAGGTAACGGTGGGCACCCAGCCCTATGATTTAAAGGGATTTCTTGGTTACAGGAACTTTGCCATGCTGGATGAGCAGGGTAATTATATTGCAAAGGCTAACTCCCTCTGGAGCCTTCTCAATACGGAAACGGGAAAGCCCACGGCTGTCCCGGAGATTATGATAGAACGCTACGCCCGGGCCCCCAGGCTGGAGATGGATTACTCTTCCAGGAAAATTACGGTTCCGGAGGGCGGCGTGGAACAGGAGCCGCTGACGGTGAAAAAGCATCATCTGGATACCAACCATCATGTCAACAACCAACAGTTTCTGGATATGGCAATGGATTATCTGCCTGAGGGCTTCTGCATAAGGCAGGTGCGGGCGGAGTATAAAAAGCAGGCGTTTCTGCATGATGTGCTGAAGCCTGTGGTTACGGATGCCGGTGACAGAATGATAGTAAGGCTGGCGGATGAAAGCGGCGGGGCATATGTGATTGCGGAGTTTTCGGGAAAGGAGCAGGCATGATTCGGCTGGGGGAAAGGCAGGAACTGGTAATTGTTAAAAAAGTGGATTTCGGCGTTTATCTGGCGGTGAGTCAGGAGGCGCAGGAGGAGAGAGTCCTGCTTCCTGTCAGGCAGGTCCCTGGGGGCAGCGGCCCGGGAGACAGGCTGGAGGTGTTTATCTACCGGGATTCGGAGGACAGGCTGATTGCCACCACCCATACCCCTAAACTGGAGATGGGCCGGGTGGCTGAGCTTACGGTGGCTCAGACGGGAAAGTTGGGAGCGTTTCTGGACTGGGGGCTGGAAAAGGATTTATTTCTGCCCTTTAAGGAGCAAAGAGGAAGGGTACGGGAGGGAGATGCTGTTCTGGTGTCTCTCTACATAGATAAAAGCGGCCGCCTCTGCGCCACCATGAACGTGTATGAGTCCCTGCGGACAGACAGTCCCTATCAGGCGGAAGACAGGGTGCGGGGAAGGGTGTATGAAATCAGCGACAATTTCGGAGCCTTTGTGGCGGTGGACAATCAGTATTCGGGACTGATTGCCCGGAAGGAGCTTTATGGGGACGTGGAGCCGGGAACGGATGTGGAGGCCAGGGTTCTCCGAGTCCGGGAGGACGGCAGGCTTGATTTGAGTATCCGGGAGAAGGCGTATCTGCAGATGGACGCCGACGCAGAGAAAATACTGGAGCTTCTGGACAGCTATGAGGGAGCGCTTCCCTTTAATGATAAGGCGGCTCCGGAGGTCATCCGGTATGAGACGGGCATGAGCAAGAACGAGTTTAAGCGGGCAGTGGGCAGACTGCTGAAGCAGGGAAAGATTGAGATTGGGGAAAAGACCATCAGGCTGTTAAAATCTTAAGAATTTAAAAAAAGTGATTCTTCTGTGGAAAAACAGTGCGGAGTATGATAGAATAAAGCATGTGAAATGAGTTATACAGGAATGAGTTATGGCAGAAATGATGTCAGGAAGGGAGGCATATATATGGATATTGCAGGCGTTTCTATGGCGTTGGCTAATGTTACCACTCAGTCTCAGGTCTCAACCGCTGTGCTGGGGAAGGCTATGGATACCAATAAGGAGTTGGGAGAGGGTCTGGTGCAGATGATGGATGCCGCTGCCATGGAGCAGAGCGTGAATCCCGGTATCGGAGCGAATATCGATATGCGTATTTAGTTCTGCAAGCTGCCTGACGAGTAACCGCAGGCAGTTTTTTTGTGAAAAATCATAAAACCTATTGCTTTTTTGACAATATTTTTGTAATATTTGTTATATCAATACGAATCAGAGGAGCGGGTTTATGATTTCAAATCAGATTTTGCAGAATACAATTGACGGCCTGAAGAGCATTGCCCGGGTGGAACTCTGTGTCATGGATGTGGACGGTAAGGAAGTTGCGTCTACCACGGACATGGGGAGCAGTGCCAGGACTGTTGCGGAGTTTGCTGCGTCACCCGCAGACTCTCAGGAGATTCAGGGTTATCAGTACTTCAAGATATATGACGAGCAGCAGCTTGAATATATTCTGATGGCTTCAGGTACGGGTGAAGATGTGTACATGATTGGGAAAATGGCGGCATTTCAGGTGCAGAACCTCCTTGTAGCCTACAAGGAGCGGTTTGATAAGGATAACTTTATCAAGAATCTGCTGCTGGACAATCTGCTTTTGGTAGATATTTACAGCCGTTCCAAAAAGCTGCATGTGCAGACGGATGTGCCCCGCGTGGTTATGATTGTGGAGACAGGCGGCGACAGGGACAATAACGCCCTCGAACTGACCCGGAGCCATTTTGGCAGCAACAGCAAGGATTTTATCACTGCAGTGGATGAGAAAGATGTGATTGTGGTAAAGGAGCTGTCCGACGGAAGCGCCGTGAAGGAGATTGAAAAGTCGGCCCAGTCCCTGGAGCATTTCCTGGAAAAGGAAGGCATTAAGGGCATCCGCATTGCATACGGTACCGTGATCCAGGAGATCAAGGAAGTCAGTCGTTCCTACAAGGAGGCCAAGATGGCTCTGGACGTAGGGAAAATCTTTTTTGACGAGAGAAATATCGTAGCTTACAGCGAGCTGGGAATCGGCCGCCTGATTTATCAGCTGCCCATTCCGCTTTGTAAAATGTTTATCAAAGAGATATTTGACGGCAAGAGCCCGGATGAATTTGACGAGGAGACTCTGACTACCATCTACAAGTTTTTTGAAAACAGCCTGAACGTGTCCGAGACGTCAAGACAGCTGTTTATACACAGGAACACGCTGGTATACCGTCTGGATAAGCTGCAGAAGAGCACCGGGCTGGATCTGCGGGTGTTTGAAAACGCCATTACCTTTAAGATTGCGCTGATGGTGGTGAAGTACATGAAGTATATGGAGAATGCAGACTTTTAGAGGAGACTTTTATGGGAAGAAAGGAACTGCTGAGAAGAAAGCGGGAACATCTGATAGAGGAGAAGGGTGTTATCTATCTGGACAATGTCAGCAAGGTATATTCTACCGGCGCCCCGGCGTTGAACGACGTGAGCCTGAGCATCCACAGGGGCGAATTTGTATTTATCGTAGGAGACAGCGGCTCCGGTAAATCAACAATGATTAAACTTCTGCTGCGGGAGCTTACTGCCACCAGCGGCAGTGTTTATGTTATGGGAAGCGATCTGGCAAAGCTGCGCCACAGGCAGATTCCCAAATTCAGACGCAATCTGGGAGTGGTATTTCAGGATTTCCGCCTGCTGAACGACAGGAATGTGTATGAGAACGTTGCTTTTGCCCAGAGGATCGTAGAGACCCCGGTGAACGAGATCCGGCGGAACGTGCCGGCCATTCTGGCTACGGTAGGGCTTGCGGGGAAATATAAGGCCAGGCCCAAACAGCTGTCCGGAGGAGAACAGCAGCGTGTGGCCCTGGCCAGAGCGCTGGTGAACAATCCGGCGGTGCTGCTTGCAGACGAGCCTACGGGTAATCTGGATCCCAAGAATTCCTGGGAAATCATGAAGCTGCTGGAGGAGATTAACGAGGGAGGAACCACGGTAGTGGTGGTGACTCATAATAAAGAAATCGTCAATGCCTTTCATAAACGTGTCGTCACTGTGAAGAAGGGAGTCATTGTCAGCGACGAGGAGGGAGGCGAGTACATCGATGAAGATTAGTACATTGCTTTACACATTCCGGCAGGGCTTCCTCAATATTTTCCGGAACAAATGGTACTCCTTAGCTTCCGTTGCGACTATTTCGGCCTGTCTTTTCCTGTTTGGCCTGTTTTATGCCATTGTGGCTAATTTTCAGAGCATTGTCATGAAAGCGGAGGAAGGAGTATCGATCACCGTATTCTTTCATAATGAGTATGACAAGTGCGCATCCAAAGGCCAGGCGCATACCTCCACCACGGATCAGAGGCTGGAGGAGATCGGGCAGATGCTTGCGGCACGGGTTGAGGTATCTGATGTGGTGTTTATTTCGGATGACGAAGCCTGGGTTAATTTTGCTTCTCGGCAATACGGGGAGGACACCGTAGATTATGTAGAGGGATTTCCCGAAAACCCGCTGGCGGGAGAGTACAGCTACGAGGCTTTCCTGAGTGACGTTTCCATGCAGGAGACACTGGTAAACTGGCTGTATTCCATACCTGAGGTGCGCCGTATAAATTATTCGGAGCTGACCGCTTCTACCTTAAGCGGCGTAAATCTGCTGATTGCATATGTTTCCGTGGGAATTATCGTGATTCTGCTTGCCGTCAGTATTTTCCTGATAAGCAACACCGTGGCTATCGGAATTTCCGTCCGCTCTGCGGAAATTAATATTATGAAATATATCGGGGCTACGGACTTTTTTGTAAGGGCACCCTTTGTGCTGGAGGGTATTTTGATTGGCCTTGTGGGGGCGGCCATTCCTCTGGGGCTGATAAAGGCTCTTTACAATTACGTTTTGACATATATCGTGGAAAGATTTGAAATCCTCAGCAGTTATCTGAATTTCCTGACGGCGGAGCAGCTGTTTGGAGTATTGACGCCGGCGTCTCTTCTGGTGGGCGGAGGGATCGGTTTCCTGGGCAGTATCATAACAGTCAGGAAGCACTTGCATGTATAATGTGCACGAGCAAAGGCAGGGGCCTATGAAGAAAAGAAAAGCGATCATGTGGGGCTTTGCCGTCGGGTTGCTGTGCGCCTTGTTCTTTTCGGACGGAACAAAGCAGGATGCGTCGGCAATCACTATGTCCTCCATTACCTCAGACAGCATTAAGGATAAGGAGGAGCAGATACGGCAGGCGGAGAATGAGAAAGAGGCGCTGAGGAACGGACTCAGCAATCTGCAGACCATTAAAAAGGATCTGGAGGCGCAGCGCGCCAATCTGAAAAGCTATGTGGCGCAGCTGGACAGCAGTCTTGCGCAGATAGAGCAGAATATTCGGGAGCTCAGTGAGAAGATTGCCGTAAAGGAAGAAGAAATTGCCGAGGCTGAAGCTGAACTGGAAACTGCTCTTGAAAATGAAGAAAACCAGAAAGAGGCAATGACTGACCGCATAAGAATGGTATATGAGTCAGGCGACCCTCAGATGCTGGATATGCTTTTAAAGTCCTCCGGCTTCGGAGACTTTCTGAACAAGGCTGATTATGTGGAGCGGGTGGTAACCTATGACCGGGAGCTTTGGCAGGATTATAAGATGGTCAGGGAGTATGTGGAGCTGTGCAAGCAGGGGCTGGAGCTTGAGAAGGAGATTCTGGATGAGGCAAAGGCAGGTGTGGAAGAGGAACAGCAGAATCTGGAAGCTCTCATAGACCAGAAAAACAGGGACATCATAGCATATGAGACGGATATTGACAATAAAGAGAAGGCGATAAAGGAATATCAGGAGGAAATCGAGGCTCAGGAAAATGAAATTGCCATGCTGGAAGCCCAGATTGCAGAGGATAAGAAGAAGATCCTGGCAAGCAGCGGCATTGTTCTGACCTATGACGGCGGCGCTTTTAAATTTCCGGTGGCTTCCTATACCAGAGTGTCGGATGAGTATGGCCCGCGGATACATCCCACTCTGGGAATACAGCAGTTCCATAACGGCGTGGATCTGGCTTCGCCCAAGGGAACGGCAATTTACGCGGCTTATGACGGGATCGTGGTGGCGGCTGCATACAGCGCTACCATGGGAAACTATGTAATGATAGACCACGGTTCGGGATTGTATACGATTTACATGCATGCTTCCGTCCTTTATGTGGAGAAGGACGACATTGTGGTGAGAGGAGAGACCATTGCCGCCGTAGGCAGCACGGGACGCTCCACAGGGCCGCATCTTCATTTCAGCGTGCGCCTGAACGGGGAATACCAGTCACCTTGGAATTATATCACAAAGTAAGGAGAAGTTTATGGAAGAGAATGAGAATTGGAGACGGCTTTGCCCTTCAAATAATAAACCGGTTGAAAAGGAAAAGAACAGCGATAAAAGCTTTTTCTTCATAGGTCTGGTTGCGGGGATAGCAACTGCGCTGCTGGTAGTGGCAATCGGCTGGCTGGGAATAGAGCTTCAGAAGGTGTCGGAAAGCCAAAATAACGGCGGTGTAAGGCATGTGGAGCTGGATGAGGATTCGGCGCTGGATTCCAATACGATTGCAAAGCTTCAGGCGCTGGCGGAGACCATTGACAAATACTTCTTCCTCCATGAGGTTACCGATGAGGAAATGCGGGATGGAATGTATAAGGGTCTTCTGGCGTCTCTGGGCGATCCCTATTCCGAGTATTATACCGCGGAGGAGCTGAGCAGTCTGATGCAGGATTCCGAGGGAATCTATTACGGAATCGGCGCATATGTTCAGCTGGACAGCGACACGGGGCTGCCGAAAATCAGCGGTGTGATTGCGGGTTCTCCTGCGGAGGAGGCAAACTTAAGGGCCGATGATTTGATTTATGAGATTGACGGCACTTCCACATACGGGCTGAATCTGACCGAGGCTGTTGCGCTGATTAAGGGGCCGGAGGGAACGGAGGTTGAGATTACCCTGATTCGGGAGGGAGAAAGCGACTATGTGAAAAAGACCCTCACCAGAAGAAGGGTAGAGTCTCCTACGGTGGAATTTTCCATGCTGGAGGATGACATGGCATATATCCGGGTGGTTGAATTTGACGATGTGACAGTGGATCAGTTTGCAGACGCTCTCGCCATGGCAAAAGGTTCGGATGCAAAAGGAATCATTTTGGATTTGCGCGGAAATCCCGGCGGAAATCTGAGGGCGGTTGTGGATATGTGCAACATGATTCTGCCGGAAGGAATGATTGTTTATACAGAGGACAAATACGGAAACCGGGAAGAATATAAGAGCGATGGCGAACATGAGCTGGAGCTGCCGCTGGTAGTTCTGGTGGATATGAATTCTGCCAGCGCGGCGGAAATTATGGCGGGAGCCATCAAGGATTACGGAATCGGTACTCTGGTGGGCACGACTACCTTTGGAAAGGGAATCGTACAGCAGATAATGTCCTTCAGGGACGGCTCCGCTATCAAGATAACCATCAGCGCCTACTATACGCCAAACGGAAACAATATCCACGGAATCGGAATTGTGCCGGACGTGGTATGCGAGTTTGACGGGGAGGCTTATTACGGAAGCCCGGAGCATCCTGACAATCAGCTGGAAAAAGCGAAGGATGTGCTGAGAGAGAAAATGGGGAGATAAGTAACTGGTGAGATAAGTAACTGTGCCGGGAGGGTCAATATACTGTGCCATGTATATTACCGTCCCGGCCTTTTTCGGTACAGCAATCTCCTGCAGGCATTGTAAATGCCTGACAAGGACGGGCTTTCCGCCATTTTTGTCCGCAACGGCTGCAGCGTCAGCAGCATAATCAGACGATACCGCAGCAGTTGTCCACGGGAAAAATACCGCGCGGTGATCTCCCGGTGCTCCCGTGCGGAACATTTTCGGTTTTCCGGCGTTTCCGAAAAACCGCCTCCCTCATAGGAAGCCAGCGTGACCGGAATATACTGCGGCTTCACATTTTCAGCAAAGCAGCACCACAGAAAATGTTCATAATCTGCCCGCACCCGATACTTTGTCTCATACCCCCGTCCGGAAAACAGGCTGTAATGGTAAATGCAGGCCTGGTGACAGGGAACATTCCGATAGCAGGCAAAGGCGTCTATATGGGGATTGGAGGATACCACCTGCCGCCGCATTGCGTCAAAAATGTCCCCATAAAAAATCCTCCCCGCAGAAGGGTCCGTCTCCAAATGCCTGCGGATCTCCCCGGCTGCCTGCTCCAGCGCTGTCACGGAGGCAAACGTATCCCCGCAGTTTAAGAAATACAAATACTCCCCCCGGGCCGCCCGGGCTGCCTGATTCATCCCGTCGTATATGCCTTCGTCGGCCTGCTCCAAAATGCGCACCGTGGAAAGCTTTTCCGGCGCGGCCGCATCTGCCGTGTCAGCTTTTCCTCCCCCGGAAGCCGCTCTCTGCGCCGGACTGCCCTGCCCGGACAAATACTCCCGCAGCGCCTCCAAAGCTCCGTCTTTGGAGCCCCCATCCTTCACGATCACTTCATAATCCGTATAGCTTTGTTCCGCCACGCTTTTTACGGTATCCGCCAGCTTGTGGCCCGGATTCAGGGAAACCACGATAATGCTGAACATAGGAGTTCTCATATCCGCTCTCCTTTTATTTTTATCATGCCGCCGGTTTGATTCCGCGCTTCATGATCCGATAAGCCTTTTTCCATGGGATCTCGCAACATATTGTTTTCCTGTGCGCCAGCAAAAAGCGCAAAGCCATCAGCCGCGCCATGCCGCCGTACAGGTATCGGTATAAGACGCCCCTGTCATAAAAGAATTTTTCATGATAGCCGGTGAACCATGTGGATTCCCGTACCTTTTCATGTCCGATGTTTACCGGTATCTTATAGACCCGCAGCCCGGCCCTCAGGCAGTCCCGCAGGAACAGGCTGTCCTCCCCGTTGCTGTATTTTGCGCCGCC
>JAMPFR010000085.1 GCA_023664365.1 Acetatifactor muris
CTTCCTGATATCCGTCTGTATCCTCTCCATCCTGACCACGCACCCTTTCTATGCTCCCACGTCCGGCAGCATCCGCAAAATTATTAATTATTATATTTTTTTCTGCATAATATAGAATTCGTCCCTTTCGGCAACCATTTGGAAGCCATGCTTCTCCTTATATCCGGCAACTCTTTATATACTGCACACCCCTTGCGGTCTGCAGCATATTCGTTTTAACACTGCGCTTACAGCGTTTTCGGGCCGTCCCCGATTTCCACCACATAAAAGTCCGCGGCATAGCCGATTTTTTCCTGATATGCCTTCCCTACCTTTTCTATAAAAGTGTCAATCGCTTCATCCTTCACAATGCTCACCGTGCATCCCCCGAAGCCCGCGCCGGTCATCCTGGAGCCAATCACGCCCTCAATCTTCCACGCTTCTTCCACCAGCGTGTCCAACTCAACACCCGTGACCTCATAATCATCCCGGAGGGATATATGCGATTCGTTCATCAGCTGTCCGAACTGCGCCACATCATTTGCTTTCAGAGCCTTCACCGCCCGTATGGTACGCTGATTCTCATACACCGCGTGCTTTGCCCGCTTCCTGCGCACATCGCTCTGAATAGCGGAGGCTGCCTTCTCAAAAGCGGCTTCATCCAGATCCCCAAGGGTCTGAATATCCACGGTCTTTTGCAGCTCCGCCAGCGCAGTCTCACACTCGCTGCGGCGCTCGTTATACTTGGAATCGCCCAGACCCCGCTTTTTGTTGCTGCAGGCAATGACGATTTTTGCCCCCTTCAACACAATGGGGGCATATTCATAGGAAAGATCCGCCGTATCCAGGAAAATGGCGTTGTCCTTCTTCCCCATGGCAATGGCAAACTGATCCATGATACCGCAGTTCACCTTGTTGAACTGATTCTCGGAATACTGCCCGATCAGCGCCAGATCCTGATTGGTGACGGCAAAGCCGAACATATCCTTTAAAATAAAGCCTGTCAGCACCTCAACGGAGGCGGAGGAGGAAAGCCCGGAACCGTTGGGAATGTTGCCGTTCAACAGCAGATCCATTCCGCAGGGAACCTTCATCCCTTTCTCTCCAAACGCCCATATCACTCCCTTGGGATAATTGGTCCAGTCCGCTTCTTTAGAAGGAACCAGATCCTCCAGGGAAGATTCTATCACGCCAAGCTGCTCAAAATTCATGGAATAAAAACGAAGTCTGTTATCCGTTCTCTTTCGCGCCACGCCGTAGGTTCCGATGGTCAGTGCGCAGGGAAATACGTGCCCGCCGTTGTAATCCGTATGCTCTCCGATCAGATTCACCCGGCCGGGGGCAAAATAAACCTTCGCGTCGCCGCTGTTCCCGAATACCTCTTCAAATTTTTTCAAAATCGTCTCTTTCATGCCTTCTCCGCCTTTCCCCATCCTATATTTTATTATTCTGCATCCATTTACAGTCCTTATGTCTCCACTATATGAAAAAAGCAAATAAATTAACAGAGCCGAATGTTTTCTAAACCTGTTAAAATGTTGCATGCCTTTTCTGCGTTGACTGCCGTTTTGACCGCCGTCTTTACTGCCACATTGACCGCAGCCTTTACTGCTGCTCCAACAGTTTTGCAATCAGCCCCTCTACCTCCTGCAGCTGTCCCCTGCTACTCACGCGATGGCTCTGCCTGCGGTATTGGGAAGGGGACATTCCCTTCATGGCATGAAAGGCCCTGGTAAACACCATGGCGTCGCTGTAACCGCAGGACAGGGCAATGCTTTCAATGGGATAAGAGGTGGAATCCAGCAGTTCCCGGGCTTTTGTAATACGGAAAGTAGTCAGGAACTGCTGGGGCGACATGCCCAGGTAACTCCGAAACAGGGTATACAGGTAACTCCTGTTAATACAAACATAATCCGCCACGTCCGTAACCTTGATAGGGTTACAATAATTGCTCTGGATAAAGGAAACCGCCTTTTTCACATACTGGTTGCCCCTATCCTCCTCATCCTTTGCCGTCACCCCGGCATCAGCGCTCTCCGCCAGCACCGACAGGAACACGCTCATCTGGCCGTTCCGTCTCAGATCATTGGCCATACCGAAAGTATTATGTTCCATCATGTCCCGGACAATTCCATAAAGCTCCTCATCCCTGTCACAGGAAAAGACAGGATGCCCGGCCGACAGCCCCATCCCGGTCAGATACTCCTCCGCGCGGCTGCCGCCAAACCCTACCCAGAGATAACTCCAGGGCTCCTTCTCATCCGCCTGGTAAAAGGCAAGCTCGTTAGGCTGTATCAGAAAGCCGTACCCGGCCTCCAGTCGGTACTCTTTATCGTGAAACCGAAAAATACCCCTGCCGCTCAAAATATAATGAATAAGATAATGCGGCTTGGAAGCGGGTCCGAAGCTGTGCAGGCTCTCCGTCTGAGAGCAGCCGCAGCAGTTTACATATAAGCTTCCCAGTCTGTCATTGTCAAAATCCAGCTTAAAAGCCTTTTCCATAGAGTTACTCCGCTATAATATACTCTTTTTTGTCCAGATCGGCCTGCACTCTCTCCAGGTCAGCCCGGATGGAAAGCTTCTGAGGGCAGACCGCTTCACATTTACCGCACTTGATGCAGTTCTTTGCCTTGTGTTCCTCGCCCACGCCGTTTTCCCATCTGTCCTTAACCATATTGTAATTCCGATACATATGATATACGTTCCAGATGCGGAAGTTCTGGGGAATATTGACCCCTGCCGGGCAGGGCATACAGTAACTGCAGCCGGTGCAGCCGTTCTGAATCCTGCTGTTAATCAGGGCCACCACCTTGTCTATGGTTTCTCTCTCTTGATCGGAAAGGGGAACAAACCGGCCGAATGTCTTCAGATTGTCCTCCACCTGCTCCATGGTAGACATGCCGCTGAGTATCACCTTCACATTGGGCAGACTTCCCACCCAGCGAAGCGCGAAGCTAGCCATGGAAGCGGACGGATCCAGACTGCGAAACATATGTGTAATATCCTCCGGAAACGATGCCAGCGAACCTCCCTTTACAGGCTCCATAATAATCAACGGCACCTGCTTCTTTTCCGTCAGAAAATATCCCTTCATCCCTGCCTGCTGAAACTCCTCCTGCTCAGCAGCATCCATATAATTCAGCTGTATCTGGCAGAAATCCCATTCCCGGTAACTGATAATGCTCTCAAAAGTATCATAGTTATCATGGAAGGAAAATCCCAGGTTTCTGATCTTTCCTTCCGCCTTCAGCTGTTCCAGCTTTTCAATGCAGCCTATCTCCACCATCTCCCGGAAGCGATCCTTGTTCAGAGCATGCATCAGATAAAAGTCTATGTAATCCGTCTGCAATTTTTCCAGCTGCTCATTGAAGATCTTGTCTACATCCTCCGGAGTCTTCACCTGCCAGCAGGGCAGCTTGGTGGCGAGATAAAAACTGCTCCGGTCATACTTCTTCATAATCCGTCCCACCACCCGCTCGCTCTCGCCGCCATGGTAGGGATATGCCGTGTCGTAATAGTTCACTCCCGCGGCGTATGCTCTGTCCAGCATCCGCTCCGCCTCCGCCTCGTCTATCCTGCCGTCCTTCGTCACCGGAAACCTCATGCAGCCAAACCCCAGAAGGGAGGTTTCCACTCCCAGTTTCTCCATTTTTCTTTTTTCCATGCTTATCTCCTTCCTTTCCAAAATTCAAAATATGTCTGTCCTGAACGTTCATGCTCATAAGTGTCCATACTTATTAGCGTCTATGCTCATTGACATCCGGCATCTGCACTTATCCCCTCAGTCGATTTTCAGGATCAGCCCCAGAATCCGCCTTGCGCATATCTCCATCTCTTCACGGGTAAGGACACCTTTTTCTACAGCCTCCAGCAGCCTTTCCGGGAATCCCAGTCCCATTTTTACATCATTTCCTGCCTTCACTTCCTTGTAATGCTCTCCCATTGTCCACCAGTCCGTGGTTACCATGCCCTCAAAGCCCCACTCGCCCCGAAGAATATCCTCCAGCATCTCCCTGTTTTCGGAGGCCCTGTATCCGTTGATAATATTGTAGGAGGACATGATGCTCCAGGGCTTCGCTTCCTTCACAATGATTTCAAAGCTCTTCAGGTAAATTTCCCGAATCGCCCTCTCGGACGCCCTGGAATCGCTTTCCCGGCGGTTTGTCTCCTTATTGTTCAGTGCGAAGTGCTTTACGGTAGCCGCCACATGATTGCTCTGGATACCTCTCACCATAGCGCCTGCCATTTTCCCCGTCAGGAACGGATCCTCGGAATAATACTCAAAATTCCTGCCGCAGAGAGGACTTCTGTGAATATTAACGGCAGGCGTCAGCCATGCTCCGATATTATTCTCCTTTGCCTCCGCGCCTCCTGCCGCGCCCACCTTTTCCACAAGCTCCGGATTCCAGGTGCAGGCCAGCATAGTAGAGCAGGGCCAGGCAGTGGTACAAACGCCGCAGTTCGGATGAATTCTCACCCCCGCAGGCCCGTCCGCCGTCATGATATTCGGCACGCCGTACTCCGGCAGATTGCCGTAACCAAAGGTATTTGCCACGCCGGTGTTGGGCTGTCCCCCCAAAAGCACCGCCAGCTGCTCATCAGGAAGCTTTGCCACAAATTCCTCCAGCGTCATCCTTCCCTCCGCCACGTCAATCAGTTTCGGATTGTTGTCCGGACAGCCCCACAGATGATAGCTGTCCCTGCGCCGCACAACGGGAGTCACACCGTCCGCCTCCTCCGACGGCAGCTTTGCGGGAAATACGCTGGCATCCGTATCCACCGGTTCTCCCTGGGGAAGCTCTTCGTACTGCCCGTTTGCCAGCATCCGCTTTGTCAGCCGGACAGGCGCCATTTTGGAAGAGAGCTGCTCCGTGATAACATCCTCCTGCAGCACCATCACATAATTGTCCTCCACGGTGTCCCGCACGGAGGTTCCCACATAAAAGTGATACTCTCCCTTTTCCAGCACATAGGCGGACTTTGCCACCCTGCCCAAATCGTCATAGGAGGCCATGTCATTTATCTGAAACCGCAGTACCACCGTCTGGGTCTCGCCGGGCTGCAGCAGCCGCGTCTTGCGGAACGCCACCAGCTCCCTGGCAGGCTTGCCCAGCTTTCCCTGAGGAGCGCCGTAATATACCTGCACCACCTCTTTGCCTGCGACTTCCCCGATATTGCAGACATCCACCATCACCCGAAGATGATGTCCCCGCTTCTCCACTATCGGCATGGACAGAGAAAACTTTGTATAGGAAAGCCCGAAGCCAAAAGGATAATTCACCTTTTCCGCCGCCCCCGGAATGGTCTCGAAATAACGATAGCCCACATATATGTCGTCCGTATACTCCACATAATCATCGGATTCATGGAAATTGTATGTGGAGGGGTAATCCTCCAGCTGCCCGGCAAAGGTATCTGTCAGCTTGCCGCTGGGATTTCCTTCCCCCAGCAGCAGTTCGGCCGCCGCCAGTCCCCCTTCCATGCCGCCCTGCCATGCCATAAGCACAGACTGGATTCTGTCATCCTTCGCAAACCAGCCCGTATCCACCATACCGCCCACGTTCATGACTACGATGACCTTTTCAAAGGAGTTCTTCACCGCTTCCACCATGGCTTTCTCCGCATGAGTCAGATAGAAATCTCCCTCCTCAAAAAGCTCCGGCTGCGTCTTCCCGTCCTGAACCTCCTCCTTTTCATCCTGTCCGGCAATGGCCAGGGCATCCTTCTTACCCTTCCTGTCATAGATACTCTTTCTATCCCAGCCCTCACCGGAGAAGCGGCAGATGCTTATGACAGCCGTGTCAGTAAATGCTTTAGCCCTTTTCAGAAGCTCCGCCGGCACCTCCGGCTCCACCGTCATTCCGGGCATCCTGCCCTCTGCGTACTGCTTCTTTACATTCTCTCTGTAAAAGGAAGCCAGCTCCTCAAAGACCTCCACCTGATCCGCTTTTTCCTGAAAGCCCTGATACAGATTGCGGGTATAGGATACCGTAACATCTCCGCTTCCGCCTCCGCCCTTTACATAATCAAAGGTTGCCTTGCCAAACAGGGCTATCCTGCTTCCCTTCTGCAGGGGCAGCACCTGTTTCTCATTCTTCAGAAGCACCATCCCTTCCTTTGCAGCCTCCTTAGAGAGGGTAACATGCTCCCTGCCTGCGGTAATGCGGCAGCCGTCCTTCCCCATGGGAAGGACAGGCTGATACTTCGCTCGCGCCCATCTTTCCATATGCCGATCCATCCTTTCCTATCTCTGATTTCCTATTTCTGATTTCCTATCTCTGATATACCTGGCTCGAATATATCCGCTTATATGTTTTCTGCTTTTATTTTTTCTGTTTATATGTTTCCTGTTTTTATTTTTTCCTGCTTTTATTTTTGCCTGCTTTTATATTGCCTGCTTTTATATTGCCTGCTTTTATATTTTCCGTTTTTATAGGTTCTGCATGTTTTTTATATATGATTCAGATATATATGAACTCTTATTTCATTATCCTAAATTTACGGTGATTTTGCAATCATTTTCTTGTTGCTCTTGTCCGGTAAAGATTATATAATGATAAATGTTATAAATACACCGAATCTCTGCCGATTGCACAAAATACAGGAGGTTTTTCTTTATGAACCATAAATGCAGACTGACATTTCTCTGTTCCCTCTGCCTGGGAGCAGCACTGCTGCTTTCCGGAATTATTTCTTCCGTGACCCTGGCGGCAGCCGATTCTTCCTACACAGGAAAGGAAGCGGATATTCTTTTTCTCCATGACACCCACTCCCACCTGGAAAGCTTTTTCACCATGCAGGATGGCAATACTGCAACCGTAGGCGGCTTTCCCCGGATTAAAACTCTGATTAACGAAGCAAAATCAAATAACCCGGATACCCTGGTAGTTGACGCAGGGGATTTTTCCATGGGTACGCTGGTGCAGACTATCTTTGCCGACGAATCTGCAGAGCTTCGTATGCTGGGAGAATTGGGCTGCGAAGTTACCACTCTTGGCAATCATGAATTCGACTACCGCTCCCGGGGACTTGCAGACAGCCTGAATGCGGCTGCGGCAAGCGGCGATCCCGTTCCTGCCATGGTACTCTGCAATATCGACTGGGAAACCATGGAAGCAGAGGGCCTTACCGAAGAACAGCAGCTTTTAAAGGACGCTTTCGAGGCATACGGCATGGCCGACTATACTGTAATTATAAAGGGAGACATAAAAATTGCGGTGCTGGGCATTTTCGGAGAGGACTCCCTGGCCTGCGCCCCCACCTGCGTCCTGAAGTTTAAGGATGCTTCCAAAGCCGCTGCCGAGACTGTGGCGGACATTCAGGCAAACGAGGATGTGGATATGATTCTCTGCGTATCCCACAGCGGCACAAATCCTGATGCCCGCAAATCCGAAGACGAAATACTGGCAAAGAATGTCCCTGAAATTGATTTGATTATCAGCGGCCATACTCACACAACTCTGGAGCAGCCTATCCGACACGGAGACACCTATATTGTGTCCTGTGGGGAATACGGTAAAAATCTGGGTTCCCTCTCCATGCGCCAACGGGCAGACGGGCGCTGGGAGCTGACCTCCTACGAACTGACACCTATCACCCCTGCCATTGCTCCGGACGCTTCTACTCAGGAGCGGGTGGATAACTTTATGGCATCGGTGGACACTGATTATCTCTCCCGGTTCGGATACACCGGCAGCCAGATTCTTGCGCAGAATGATATTGTATTTTCCACCTTAGATGACCTGTACAACATCCATACGGATCATAACCTGGGTAACCTGCTGTCGGACTCCTTTATGTATGCGGTGTCAAATGAAGACACCGGCGACAGCCATCCCGTAGATGTGACCATCGTTCCCTCCGGCTGTGTCCGGGACACCTTTGCCATAGGAGACGTGACCGTTGCGGATGTTTTCAACGCCTATTCTCTGGGGATAGGCCTGGACGGCGTACCAGGCTATCCTCTTATCAGCATTTACCTCACCGGAGCGGAACTGAAAACAGGGGCGGAAATCGACGCTTCCCTGACAGATATTATGCCTACCGCAAGAATGTATATGACCGGGATCGAATTTTCCTTTAATCCTCACCGCCTGATTCTCAACAGAGTGACGGATATCTATCTGACGGATGATGCAGGCGGCCGGGTAGAGATAGAAGATGACAGGCTGTACCGCATCGTCTGCGATTTATACAGCGGGCAGATGCTAGGGGCGGTAAACAGCATTTCCAAGGGTATCCTGTCCGTACAGCCTAAATTTGCAGACGGCACTCCCATTGAAAACATTGAGGACGCTGTGATTACCACCGGCCGGGGAACGGAAATCAAAGCCTGGGCAGCTATCGCAGACTATATCGGCAGCTTTGAGGATACTGACGGGGATGGTATTCCCAATGTGTCGGCCTATTACAATGAACTGCACGGCCGCAAGGTTGTGGAGGACAGCAGGAATATCATAGACCTGATAAAGAACCCCAATAAATATGCGGTGATTATTGTATCGGTCGTTGTCATTGTGTTGGCAATCCTTATCCTGCTGGTGGTATGGATCGTAAAGCGGATTCGGAAAATCAGCCGAAAAAGGGCAAAAATTTCCCAATAGCTTCCGTCTGTTTAATTCACCTGGATGTCCGGCGCAAAGCGTTTTTCCATTGCCTTCAGGTATTTTTCCTTACGGCTTGCCGCCGCCAGCATGGGCGCATAGGCGTCCCTGCCGCTGATATGAAACATGTAGGGCATGTTTCCAAAGTGTTCCAGATATTGTCCGGCGAAATCCAGAATGCCCCGCTGGATTTCCCGGATTCCATTTTGGTTCTCATCCGATTTTCCAAAGTGCAACTCGATGGCATCATTGACTGTTACAGACTCGTCACCCCTGCCATAATCATTCCTTATACCCGCTTTATCCCGCCTGAGTCCGAATCCCGTAAACTGCCGTGTTGGAGAAGATAACAGCAGCTCCCAGTACACATTATAATTCTTGTTCGGATTATGTTTCTTAACCAAATCCCTGTTGTGCGACAGGGAATACATATATGCCACCAGTTCGCCGGTCTGTAAAAAGGTTTCACCGGCAAAGGGTTCCGCATTATGCAGCGTGTTGGTTCCCGCTATGATGCCGGTGATACTGCAGGGAAGCTTCCATACCTTCTCTACCAGCGTCTTCAGCGCTACGGCGCCGCTTCCCGCCCATCCGATGTCCACCGCCACCGCTTTCCGGCAGTCCTTCAGCACCTTTCCGTAATATACCGCAGCAGCCTCGTGTTCCTCCCGGTAACAGGCAAGAACACGATCCCATTCAGCTGTCAGAAAGCTTTCCGTCTCTGCCAGATTCCCGGAAGTCAGATAATCTGATTTATGCAATGCTCCTGCTCCGGTTTGCGTCGGAAGGTCATCCAGCAGCGATTCCAGCTCCATGGACTGAAATATCTTTTCCAGAGAAATTTTCTGATTCACCTTATGATGCAGAAAGCGCCGGAAATAATCATAACGGTCCGAGGACGCCATCAGCTTGAGGGCCGCCTTTCTGGACCAGTAAACATACTCCGTATTTTCATCCGGATACAGCATCCGGTACACCTGGCTCAGTATATCCCCGTCTCTTGACAGAAACAGAACCTTGTCTGTCTGATGAAGCCGACAATACTCATGAATAAAGCTGCAGTATCCCACCACAAACAATCCGCCGTAAATGTAACCGTACTCATATTCCGGCGAAAATGTCTCCAGCCCACAATATAAATGACTGTCCACCAGTCCGCGGTAAGCGGATCCCACAATGGGAGACATATCATGTGATCGAAACAGCATGGCTTTTTTATTTACATTGGGATAAAGCAAGGGCACAAGTCCGTGCTTTTTAGCCATCTCAATATCGCTCCGCCGATTGTCACCGATATGAACTATCTGCTTCCTGCCTGCGTCTAAATCCTGCAGAATAAAATCATACAGCCTGCCGCTGTACTTGCTGCCGCCCCATTCATTGGAAATATATATTTTCTCCGCTCCGGCAAAACCCTTCTCCTCCAACAGACTCTGCAGAAATTCCCGGGATAAATACATGTCCGAGGTAATAATAATCCGTTTCCCCATATTCGTAAGTCTGTGAAACACCTGAAGCATAAACGGATTTGCGTAGCAATAGCAGCGCTCCAGTTCCATCTCAAGCTTCATTCCCGTCTTTGCAGGAAGTCCGGTTTTTTCCTCCAGCCTGCTCCAGATATCCTCCAAGGTAACCTCGTAAGATCCGGTCTTTTTATAGTTCTTCTGCCTGGCCTCCTGCTCCGCTTCTATGCGGATTCGCCGGAAATCCATAAATCCAAGCCTTTCCCCCAGCAGAAAAAACAATGCCGTCGGATCGTCAAACGGCCGGAAAATCAGCGTGTCGAAAATATCAAAGGAAACAACATCATATCCGGCCAGAATCTCCACGGTCTCCTCCACAGACAGGCCTTCCCGTATCCGCATTTCCGATTCCGTTTTATCGATAATCAGGCGCTTTTCCTCATAAATTTTTTCTTCCTCGGGCTGCCCCAGAAACCGGCAAAAAAGGACATAATAACAGAAATTCAAAAAGAGCAGATAAAAGTAGGATATCCATTTCAGTGCTGTTCTGCTGTTGTCGTGAAGCCGATGGTATCTGTCGGCAATACCACTGTGACGGTTTACCAGCAAATTATATATTTTCATTCGCATTCCCTGCACCTCTGACCGGTATATTATACAGAATTTCTTCCGGATTGCAGCATACACTGCAATTACAATCATTGCGACATATACAGTATAGCATACTCGGCTGTTCTCAACAATAGAATAGGTTTTTTTGCCAAAATAGATGCATCTACCAGTACAGCTGCATATTTTTCCGTGCTTCCTCTTCCCCCAAGGAAAACTTCTCTTTCACCTTAGATGCTGTCACTTCAAAGGAAATTCCCAAATCTTTACAGGTAGAGATCAGAACCTGCATACCTTTCTGCAGGCCCTCACTGAGACCATCTCGTCGCCCTTCCTGCCGTCCGCGTCTTGTATACTGGTCAAATAATTCACACATGGTTATCTCGTCCTCCTCTTTCACATTCATTTCTTCCAGAACCCGGGCGGTATCCTCCACATTTCCGTCTCCGCCCAAGGCTCTCAACAGACGTACCAATGCTTCCTTATGTACTACGGGACGATCTGACTTAAAATCGTTTCCTTCCACCAGATAGTCCACCACATGGCGCATATCGCTTTGGAACTGCTCCCTCACTTCAGGCGGCAGATTCCGCATCTCAAACACATGAAGCCGGATATCGTCCATCAGATTCCGGATCTGCGGAGATAAATCTTTTCTTTGAAAAAAGTCCCGGATACATCGGTTTTTATTCCAATGTCCCTTACCCCAATACAGTACCAGACTTATGACAGGAAATGTGCCCTGCACTTTTCCGTCACACTGCTCCCGATAGATTGCTCCCACATATCCGGCCTTGCGCAGAATCATTTTACTGTCCACATCTGACTGATTCGCCAGCAGATACTGTACCCGAATCTTCCCGGCCTGCATCTCATACTTGGAGATGTCCTCCAGCTGGTTCCGCATGACAGCGCCGGGCGCAGCATACTCTGTCTCCGTGGGCGCCGGATATAAATCCGAAGCCGGCACTGTTTGCTTTCCTCTATAGATAAAGACATTCAGAATGTCCGCCGCCACATCAGGAAAGCTTTCCAGATTCTTCTGGGTCACATCCTTTGATTCCTTCTTTACGGAAGGTACTTCCATCTTCATTTCCTCCTCTGCCCGGGAAATCAGCCCACCCACCATTTTGGGCGTAAGACCTGTCCGCGCGAAACAGGTTCAAACAGTCGGTATGATCTGCTGAGTCCCGGTTATTTGTAGTCAATAACCCCGTTGCAAAGCAAAATGTGTTCTTTGAGCCCAATGTGCTCAAGAAGCACATGAGTATTGACCCTTGCGGTATTCGCCAATCTGTACAAGCCAACCTATAGTTGGCTTTAAGCATCGGCACAAAGTCAACTACGTTGACTTGGCTTATGTGTCTGAAAGACACATTTTGCTCGCGGGAATACACAGGTGAGGAACTGAATCACCCCGCAGTTCCCGGTCTTTCAGTCTCCCGCCCTGTATTGTGTAAAAGTCGAATCAGCGGCGAGTAGCCCGAAATACGCTTTGATATGCAGAACCCTGCGGAGCGTGATGTGATTTCTGTTCTCTTACAAAAGAAGTGTATCATATAAGTTTTAGACTTGCAAGTATTAATGAAGTATTAATGAAGTATTAATGAAGTATTTCTGAACTATTTTTAATTATCCCTGCGTCTGTATGTATGCCGGGCTTTATTTACATTCTAAACTTTGCTGTTAAAATATTCCTGTGTAACTTGTAACTGCTTTTTCAGAATTTCTTTCCACATATGCGGATGTATTTCTCCGGAGCCTTTTGAAACCTTTGTCAATCTGACATTTCCATTGTCATCTGTTTTACGATAAAAAAAGTGATCTGTATCTTTATATAATTCCCACCCATCTCTTTCACAAAATCTTTTTAATTCTTTCCATTTTGGCATTGTACCATCTCTCCTATTTTCTCCGGATCATCAGTAATCAACGCCTTAAAAATATATGGAATATGGCCTTTCCTGTTGGGGCTGTGAGAATACATTTCATATTCATTATAATAGTCCATAGAATATTCCAGAATAGCCTTTCCAAGCATTGATCGCACCGCCTGCTCATTTGGACCATTTTCAATCAGATCGATTTCGTTTAACGACAAGGTAACTGATCCATCATCTTCAATATATTTAAATGCTGTAAATTGATATCCCTGTAAAATATCATTGATTGTTTCTAAGCTGGAAAACCACATCTTATCATGTGTACGTTTTATAAATTTAGGTTTTTCGCGAATCACACTGTCGCAAACAGTACTCCATTCTTTTCTCACAGTAGTAGCTTGTTCCATCAGCATATCTGTCATCTCCTTTATACCTCCATCATATCAAAAATGTACACTTTGTCAATAGTGTACATTTTATTATATGGAAATAGCAAATTTTTATTCCGTCCCCCTAAAACTCTGCAAAATCTGCGGCAAAAGAAAAATATCACATAAACAGGAAATGAACTAATGGTGGTTGCCAAAATAGACGCATCTACCAGTAGAGCTGCATATTTTTCCGGGCTTCCTCTTCCCCCAGAGAAAACTTCTCTTTCACCTTAGATACTGTCACTTCAAAGGAAGCTCCCAGATCCTTGCAGGTAGATATCAGAGCCTGCAGGCCCTCTTTTCGCCCTTCCTGCCGTCCGCGTCTTGTATACTGGTCAAATAATTCACACATGGTTATCTCGTCCTCCTCTTTCACATTCATTTCTTCCAGAACCCGGGCGGTATCCTCCACATTTCCATCTCCGCCCAAGGCTCTCAACAGACGTACCAATGCTTCCTTATGTACTACGGGACGATCTGACTTAAAATCGTTTCCTTCCACCAGATAGTCCACCACATGGCGCATATCGCTTTGGAACTGCTCCCTCACTTCAGGCGGCAGATTCCGCATCTCAAACACATGAAGCCGGATATCGTCAATCAGTTCGCGAATCTGCGGAGATAAATCCTTTCTTCGGAAAAAGTCCCGGATACTGCGGTTCTTGCTCCAGTGTCCCTGCCCCCAATAC
This sequence comes from Acetatifactor muris, assembly GCA_023664365.1. Classification (GTDB taxonomy): domain Bacteria; phylum Bacillota; class Clostridia; order Lachnospirales; family Lachnospiraceae; genus Acetatifactor; species Acetatifactor muris_B. The sequence continues at coordinate 13,658 of JAMPFR010000085.1, forward strand.
AGCACCAGACTTATAACAGGGAACTTATCCTGCACTTTTCCGTCATACTGCTCCCGATAAGCGGCTCCCACATATCCGGCCTTGCGCAGAATCATTTTACCGTCCATATCTGACTGGTTTGCCAACAAATACTGTACCCGGATCTTCCCTGCCTGCATCTCATACTTGGATATGTCCTCCAGTTGATTTCGCATGACAGCGCCGGGCGCAGTATACTCTGTCTCCGTGGGCGCGGGGTATAGATCCGATGTCAACACGGTTTGCTTTCCTTTGTAGATAAAGACATTCAGAATGTCCGCCGTCACATCCGGAAAGCTTTCCAGATTTTTCTGGGTCACATCCTTTGATTCCTTCTTTACAGAAGGTACTTTCATATTCATTTCCTCCTCTGTCTCAGGAAATCAGCTTACCGTCCGTCTGGCACAAGACTGTTCGTGCGAAACAGATCCAAACAGCCTGTACGGTCAGCTGAGTCCCGGTATTCATAATACACAGGTGAGGAAATCGATGCTCCGCAGTTCCCGGCACTTCAGTCTCCCCGCCCTGTTTTGTGTAAAAGTTGAATCAGCGGCGAGTAGCCTGA
>JAMPFR010000086.1 GCA_023664365.1 Acetatifactor muris
TGGTTGGAGAAGTAATAAAGACAAGAAAGGAAAAGCACATATCGCAAAGAGAATTGGAAAACATGACAGGAGTTAAGCAGTCTGTTATTGCAAGAATGGAAAGCGGAAAAACAGACCCTCAGTTATCAACGATTTTAAAACTGCTGGTATCTATGGGGAAAACGCTTACGATCGTTCCGTTGGAATTGGCTGAAAAATAGGAAATATGGTGCACAATTTTTATAACTTCCTAAAAGTGCATTTTAGAGCGTAACTGATAAACAAAGGAGATCCGCTGTATCAAAAGCCTGATAACAGTCACCTGAGATTTTCTATGTTTTTATGAGTTACGGCGGTGTTTCTGAGGGGCTTTTGGGGTAGCGCCAATTCTGATGATATGAATTATGCGGTACTTGCTGAAAAAGCGAGATACTTCAAGCAGGACGAGAAAGGAGTGGCAGCCATGTGCAAAATGATGGAGGATATGAGGAACGAGACGACAAAAGACAATGCCCGCAGACTTTTGAGATTAGGGAAAATAAAAGTGAATGAAATACCGGAGTGTTTTCCAGAGTTGTCTGAGAATGATATCAGGGAGCTTGAATCCGAGGTTACGCAGTCAGCATAATCAGTCCTATCAATTTAAACCGCACAGTAAAATCATACTGGAGTCTGTATCCTGAATGTAAGATTTCCCGGCCCAGGGGGTAGCTTGATCTGCCCTCCGGGCCTTTTGATTTGCCGCCATACCCGCCATCCGTCCCATCTGTTTTGCAAGGGAAAGTTTTATTTTGTGATAAGAACTTTAAATTTTTGAGATAAGAGTTATAATGGACAGCACTATAAGAGAGGAGGGCAGTGCTGTGACATTGCAGGAAATGAAAAAAAGGTATCCTGACTCGTATATCGTCCTGAGCCCCAGGATAAGAGAGGTGGAGACCAGAAAGCCTTTGACCTTTAGAGTCCTGGTAGCCCTCTTTTCCGCGAAGGAGGCGATGGCCGCCGAGGGGCAGTACATACGGGACGGGGTCGCGGATGTGTGCATCCTGTCGACATATGACGAGGCAGGAGGGCTGCCGCCTGAGGAGGTGGCACGATTTTTCAGGGTGCTGTACGGCATGACGGGGGTATCGTCCACGGAGACGATACGCTTTGTCATGCTGCCTTATCAGACAGGAGGTGGAGAGGATGGCGGTCAGTGAAGTGATAAAGGACAGGGAGCTGGATGAACTGATCGCCATGTGCGGAGCTGTCAGCAGTGACGACAGGAGAGGGGTAGAGGAGAAGCTGCGGTCTATCAGGGGTAGTGTGGTAAAAAAAGTGATAGCATCCATGGTCTGGCGGCTCTACGGAAACAATAACGCCAATCTCCCCCAGGATGCGGCCAGGGTCGCGCTGGCGGCCGAAGAGGCGCATCCAGTCATCACGCCTGGTGAGCGCAGGAAGGTGCTTGAGGTCCTCTGGTGGCTGTACAGGGTCTATTTTGATAATAACATAGAGGGCCTGCTGTTGATATGCGGCGCTGCGCAAGAACACCGATCCGTGGAGAGGGGAGGTGAGTGGAGTGGCGATCGGTGAAGTGGATACTGACTTTAGAGACTTTCTGAAAATATGCGGGGTAGAGTCATGTCCTGACTGGATCAAGGCCCACGAAAAGCTGACAGATATCAAAAACAAGGCTGTCAGAAGGGCGATAACGGTGATGGTAAATGACCTGTATGACTATGATACACAGAGCATCAAGCGGGATGCGGCGAGGATCACCCTGGCGGACTTTGGGGAGGATGTAAGACCTGAGCCGGAGGAACGCCAGAAGCTGCTGCGGGTACTCTGGTGGATATTCGGGGTCTATTTCGAGGGCAATTATTGGGAGCTGGTCGAGGAGTGCGTCAGCCAGGCGCAGTTCTCCAGCCATTTGGGCAGATGAAGGAAAAGGCAGCGGAAAGGGGTAGAGATGGCACTTACGGCGTATGACCATATCCTAAAAGACATATACGGAGAACTGCTGGATCTCCATGAGGTATATAGCGTAGTAGATGAGATACGCAGGGCAGCCTCTAAGAGGGCAGTGGCAGCGTTGCTAAAGACCCTGTACCATGGTGAGGCGGCGGTACTTAGACGTGACGTGGCAGGGATAACCCTGGCATCCGGCTGGGAGTATCCTAAAATGGAGCAGGAAGAGCGTCTGAAGCTGTTGAGGTTCCTCCGGCAGACGTTCAGGGATCATTTCGGCGGTATGGCATTCAAGGCGTTCACAGGTGAAAGCGGGAGATGGGATCTATGGAACGCCCGAAGGATATATATGGAAGAAGCGCTGATGCCAGTCTGCGATCCCTCCGCTGACCCTGATGCAAAAAGACTTGACCGTCTGTATGGCAGGAAGCCGCCTGACGGGCGCAGGCTGTGCATATTTCTGGCAAAGGTCAGGGCGGAAGCCGTCAGGGACGTGGCAAGGGAGGCAGTGGATGGGCTATACCGCTTTGGCGGCGGCACCCCAGGTGAGATGGAAGGCATAGAGCCTGCGGATCAGGAAGATCTTATCGAACTTGGGTCTGTGGAACGCCAGACGCTGCTTAAGGTGCTGTGGCGGCAGTTCAGGGAGCAGTTCGACCGTGACCTGGCAGAGCTTTTGAACGCTGTCTCAGAGGAACAGGGGTAGCTGCTGAAAATCGTTGTGGAAAAGCCAGCGTTGTTGTAAGAATTTTTAGGATCGTAGTGGAAATTTTTGTCCTGCTGTTGGTTGTTTTAGATCCGTCATAAGAAGCTCTGGGATCGTGACGGAAAATTTTTTTCTTGTATTCAGTCATTCTAAAGCCATAGTAAGGACTGCTGGTTTTGTTGTATAAAAATCTTTTTTGTTTTTAGCTGTACTGGGACCGTCGGAAGTTCTTCTGATTCGTTGTGGACGGCTCTGATGATTTTGGGGTATGCTTACTTGGCATGAGAAGGAAAAAGGATCCTCTCATCTTTCGGAATGTACGAAATCAGAGATTTCTCTTTCGTTGTATTCCCATATTTTTATTCGCAAAATGTAGAACAATGTCAAAAAATGTGCTATGCTGTTTTTGTTGTCCTACCGATACCTGGCAACGGGAGGAGGTGTTCACATGGAAGTTGTGTTCTCGCTTTTCGTTACTGTCATGGGTGGTGTAGCCTGCCACTACATCATCAAATGGTTAGACAGCCGTAACGATAAGGACAACAAATAGCCTAGTGGGTGCTTTGCCACTATAAAAGAAAAGAAGAAACCTCGGACTATGCTGACACATGGTTCGAGGTTTCATTCTTTGTTCACATGGACTTACGTCCTCGCTTTGCCTATTGGCATTGTAGCATATGCAGATTCTGATTGCAATATTCCCATTAAAAAATTTTCACTGGTAAATTTTTCACTGAAATTTTCATTGCTGAAGTTTTCATTTCACAAAAGTGCATTTAGGGTTTTATCGAACAAGCATAACATCCCCGAAGCGGGGGGTATGTGATCCTTCACGGAATAGACAGAGAATGATGTCACGGCTGGTGATATGAAGCCAAATGATCATACAAAGCGATGGCAGATCGACGGATATCTGAATGCTTGAGCCGACTGCTTATATTTTTTCGCCTGTACTCCCCCGCAAACGGGGAGCCGTAGAAAAAAAGGAGAAGGGTGCAGGCGATGGCAGGATAAGGAGAAGGGGGGAATTGTTTTGGCAAGGAACTTTTTTATGACGCTGCGGCAGCTTGAGAAAGACAGGGAAGACGGGAGACTCCCGGCAGGGGCCGGAGCGGTTTTAAAGCAGCTCATCACATTTGTGGAGTCAGGCTTTTGTACAACGTCCCAGGCTGAAAGGTTCGTCCTGGCAAATTTCAGGCTTGGGGGCAGCGAGATGGCCTGCCGTTGGAACAGGATGTATCCTGAGAGCCGGAAGAAGCCTGAGACATTCCGGGGACAGATCTCTCTGGTGAGCCGCTACCTGTGCAGCCTGTTTGGGGTATCGCCGGATGGGCTGGAGACGGCGTTCAACGGAAATGATTCTCAGACGCTTGGGTATATCGCTGACATCCTGGAGATGTATCCGAAGGGCGGCGAGAACCTGGCGGAAGGCTGCCAGCTGCTCATCCGGGGAGGGTTCCTGGATGCAGGAGCCGTGACGTCCTCTGTATATGGAGCAGATGAATGCACAGAGGAAGTGAGGCTGTTAAAGTCCTTAGACCATGACACAGTCCAGGCGATGTTGGACAAGGTCGATCGGGACAAACTGATATATGTCCTGCAGAGCCTGCGGGAGCCGCTGGTGTCTGATATGTATGTAAAACAGCAGGATAAAAAAAGGAAAGTAAAGACTCCTTCGGTAAACAAAGCGAAGCTGGAGTTTTCTAAGGCCCTTGCATCAGTAGGACTTAAGGAGCCAAAAGCAGTATCAGGGGCAGCGAAAAGGGAGCCTGCTGACCTTAGGCTGCCTGGAATGCCCCAGAGCTTTCGGGAGATCCTGGCGGCGGGACTTGGGATATATGAGGAGCAGCCGGAGGCATATAAGCAGAGGCAGCGTGACAAGTCAACGGAAGGGTCAAGGCAGGAGTGCCGCAGGGTACTGGAGCTTTTTACGGAGGAAGGCTTCAGAGCGTGCCTGCGGAAGCTGAACAAGGCAGACCTGGCGGAGGAGGCGGGGTATTACAGGCAGGGGTGATAGGGGGAGCTTTATAAAGTCAATAGTTATCCGGTGGCGGCACTCTGTCCTTTCAGGCAGGGTGCCTTTCGCGTTCCTTTCTGCGGAGGGGTATCCTGCCCCTCAAGCGACGGTCACCAAAGCATAACTGACAAATACCTGCCGGAAATTTTGGCAGAAACTGATTATTTACTATCCCCCTTAAGCAGAGTTATCATCACGCATGAAGTCGTAAAACAACGAAAAAAATGTCGAAACTTCGTACCTGCCCCGTATGGCCCCTTTGGAGGCCTGGCGGTGTTATACCCTGCCGTCTGTAAAAGGGGGGCCTGCCGGGGCTTTGAGCGCGGTCATCGTCCCGGTATGCCCGGAGTCGAAAAATATATAATAATCGACCTTTCCCGTATTTTGGGGCTTTTCGGAGGCGGGGTACTGTGGAGAACGTAAAAATCGACATTTTCTCCAAGTTTATCCGACTTCCGGTGAACCGATGCAGGGAGGAGGTGAGTTGGGCTGTGAACAAGAGATGTGTCGCGCTTACGGAGGAGCAGTATAGGCGGAGCATCGAGCTGGTGCGCATCCTGCTGCAGCATTCAAATGTGCAAATAACCCAGAGATACCTGAGTATCTCGCAAAAGGAGGTGGAGGACGCCCTTGCAAAGACAGCGTCCCATCTGTCTAAAGGGACAAACTTTGATACAAAATAAGCTCTCCGTTTTGGAGGGCTATTTTTCCGCAAGTCTTGAAAAAGCCTTATTTTGCGGGCTTTCTTGCAATTCTTCTTTTTCGGATATTTGTCTTGGATTTCCGCATTTCTATGAAAGTAGCGGGCATTTTGGATATTGAGGATATGCCATATTGGCGGATGCACACCCTTCGGTAGGCAATATGGGAGAAAACCAATAACCGCTAAAAAGTATCATTTCGGATTTGGGGAATGAGAACCTTTTAGCGGTTATTTTTTGCTTATGGATATTGCCATGAGGGGGCGGAGACCGACCCAAAACCCCGCCGGGGCGGAGCTGGTATTTTCTTATGCTGCGGTGAAGCCCTGCTCTGTAAGTGCTTCCGTCAATTCTGCGTTCTTCTCGCCGCTGAGTTTGCCGTTCCGGTCAATGGTGTAGCTGCCGATTGCGAAGGCGTATGTCGGGGCTTTCTGGTATACCGGAGCCGCGCCGATGAAATTTCCTACTGCGGTCGCAAGCTCTTTCCGGCGCGGGCCGGTTACGTTGTAGCTGATTTCCATGGTGCTGGGTTCCCCGTTGGCTCCGGCTTCGCTGTCCTCGGTCGGGGTGCTGGCTTCTTCCGCCGCTTCCCCGGTATCTGTCTCCGGCTCGGATGCCGGTGCGGTTTCCTCTGCCTGCCCGGCCTGGGATTCCGCTGGCGTTTCGGGAATAGCTGCTAATGCCGTTTCTTCTTCTGCCGGGGCTTCTGCGGGCGCTTCCTGCTCCGCTGCGGCTTTGGCCTTGGCTGCCGCCTTCTCTGCGCGGGTTACTTTGGCTCTCGGCTCCGGGAATACCTCCGGGAGTACGCCCGGCGCGTAATGGATTTCAAATGTGATCTTGCCGTCTTCGGGTACGTTGAAATGGAAGTCTGCCATTTCTACCTCTTTGAGCATGTCCGGCAGTTCGATGTTCTTGTAGCGTTTTACTTCCTTTCCCTCTACCATGAGGCATACCGGAACCGCGTCCCTTAACTTAGCTGTGATTTTTCCTGTCTTCATAATTTTTTCCGCCTTTCTTTTTTGATTGTATTTTGTTTTGGCTGCTTGCCTTGTGAGTGACAGCTTATACATTTTTGGTGTGAAAGCAAGCCTTTTTTCAAAGAATTTTCTTTTATTTATGACAATAGAATTCTCGCAAGGCGTGAATTCTATTGTATTCACCGGCATGGGGCAATGGAAAGGCCAGCCGGGTATTGGCTGGCCAGTGGGAAATGTGGTTGTCGGGGTATGGGTATCATGCTTTCTCGAAGGGTTTCCCGCAGTCTGCGCAGGTTACATTTACCTCGCGGGTTGCCCGGATGATGGTGCCGCAGCAGGGGCATACATATTTGATGCTGCGGTTGGTGGATTTCTTGCGCCCGCCTTTGGAGCTTCCGTCTGCCTGCAGGCGGCTGGCATGGATACCGGCCTCGCCTAAGGTGGCGGTGATCCATGCTTCGGCTTCGGGAGCCAATGCCGTGACCGTCCAGCCGTACTTGGCGTGCTTTCCGATATGTAGACCGTGGGCTTCGGCGGTTGCTTTGAATTTCATGTTATGGTAGTAGCCGTTGTTGCTTACGTCCTGGATGCCATGCTCCAGGTTGTAGAGGTGCGCCATTTCATGCAATAGGGTGGCGGCCAGCTCCGCCATGGGGCGGTCGAGGTACTCGGCGCATAGGTTGATCTCCCGGTATTTTTCTCCGCTGGCGTTCCAGATTTCATGGATGCTGCACCAGCCGTATGCGCCGTGCCCGCCGTCCGGGGATACGGTGATGGTCGGGCGGGTGAGCTCCATGTTGTAAAAGTGCTTGTTGAATAGGTCGAACATTTCCTCGGTTTTCTTTACGATTTCGGATATCTGTAACATAGTAGCGGCCTCCTTAAAATTATGTTTTAATTCTGTGAGAGACAGCTTACACATTCATGGATGAAAAGCAAGAGCGAAAATGATAAAAAGAAGTGTATTAAATATTATCAGCTTATAATTTGTTCATGACTAATCAAATCATGGTGAAACTTGCGGGCATATTCTGCCATATCATGTGGAGTTCTTTGGTTTCCTTTACAATTTCGGATGTCTGAAACATTGCCGGGCCCGCCTTAAAAGCCGCCTTGCGGAGAAAAGGCGCAAGTGGCAGAACATGGAAAGGAACATGAGGAGAAAAGAAAGGCAAATTGGGTGCGCGGAAAGAGTATCTTGTCTTGCGAAAGCCTATTTTTGAATATGGATTTGATCACGGTATTTCTTAGGCGATAGTCCACACCTTTCCCGGAACAATTTACCAAAATAGCTGGGATTATTAAAACCACAGGAATAGGAAATGTCTGAAAGAGAACGCTTTGTATTCGCTAAAAACATCATTGCCATAGACAAGCGGTATTCTGTCAGATATTCCACAGGAGATTGCCCTAAAACTGTCTGGAAGCAGCGGAAACATTCGGTACGGCTGATAAGTGCAGATTTTGCCATATCTTCAATGCTGATGTGTTCGCTGTAGTGTTCATGGATAAAAGATAAAAGCTGCTTTATTCTTTGTTCCTGAATTTTCTTTGTGGCAGCCTGGCTTGTTTTTCCATCCTGCAGAATACGGATTGTAAGGAGCCGCCATATTTTACAGGCTGTTTCCACAAAGTGCAGTTCATAGCTTACTTCCTGATCCGTGATGGAACAGATTTCTTGTACGCTGGATAATAATTGCTGGTCTTTTGGAATTGTAGACTTCAAAACGTAGCTTTCAATATCGGAATCTATAATCGGATTAACGATCTGGTAGGCAGCATTTTCAAAAAGTTTATTAAAAAACAGGACGGGCAGGACAAATCCGGCTATGACAGTATCCGGAGCAAGTGCTTTGGCACTATGCAGGCAGCCAGAGTTTATAAAGATGCCATCTCCCTTATGGAGTTCTATCGGGAACCGTTCCTGTCCGTTGTAAATGGTAAATTCAGCAATTCCTCTTTGTATCACACCAAATTCAATTTCATCATGCCAATGGCATCCCCATTCCCTTTGAAAATAATCGTCAAAATTGTCAATGCAGACGGAAAGAGGGATGGACTGGCCGTTATAAGAAATAGATTCCCTCAGATCTTTTCCAATATGTAATGTCTTTAGCTGCATAAAATCCCTGCCTTTTCTGCTTTTGGTACGATTCTTATATAATTTGGAATTATTCTATCTGTATTGTCCCTTTTAGTGGTGCTATGATTATAAGGCATGTGCGAAACAATGTCAATAGGGCGGCGGTTAAGAAAGGCTGCCGTCTGGGTACATAAACTGATTAAGAGAGGTATAAATGGATGAAACAAGTAACAGATATGACACGGGGAAAACCGGCAAAACTGATCCTAACCTTTGCGCTGCCGCTGATGTTGACGAACATAGGGCAGCAGCTCTATATGGTTGTGGACAGTTCTATTGTAGGTCGTGGTGTAGGACTGAAGGCGCTGGCGGCTGTCGGTTCCGCCGATTGGACATACTGGCTGATCCTTTGGACAGTACAGGGGCTGACACAAGGCTTCGCTGTCTTTATTTCCCGATATTTTGGGAAGCAGGATTATCGTAATGTAAATAAGACAATCGCTATGTCTGCAATTTTGTGTGGCATGATTGGTGTTGCATTAACTGTTATTGGGCTTTTTGCGGCGAAACCAATACTCCTGCTATTAAAGACGCCAGATGATATTATCAGTAATGCTACGATATATTTAATGACTATGATTGCAGGGACACTGATTGTTACTGCTTACAATATGGCATCCTCTATCTTGCGGTCATTTGGTGATGGGAAGTCACCGCTTATTGCCATGCTTATTGCCGCTTTGTTGAATGTGGGATTAGACTTACTGTTTGTTTTGGTGTTCCATTGGGGTGTTTTTGGTGCGGCGATTGCATCTGTCACGGCACAGCTTTTTTCTTTTCTGTTTTGCCTGGTGCGTATCAAGAAAATCCAATATGTTCGGTTTGAAAAAGGCGACTGGAAATTTGACGGTAAAAAGGCAAAGGAAATGCTGGCATTTGGCCTGCCTATCGCACTTCAAATGATTGTGATTGCCATCAGCGGAATGGTAGCTCAGTCTGCCATCAATTTGCAGGGCAGCGTTTTTGTTGTTGGGTATACTGCCATGAATAAGATGTATGGCCTGCTTGAAAGCACTGCTATTTCGCTTGGTATGGCGGCATCTACTTTCTTCGCCCAAAACTACGGGGCAGGAAAAAAAGACCGGGTACGGGCTGGTGTCAGGACTGCGGCAGTCATTTCCGTTATTATGTCTGTGTGTGTAACTGTTGTTATGTTGGTTGCCGGAAAATATCTGTTGCAGATGTTTATTGATGCTGCTGAGACGGGTGCTGCCGAATCCTTGCAGATTGGTTTCCATTATCTGATTATTGCATCAGTCGGTCTTGTGATTTTATATCTTATCCATGTTTACCGAAATGCAATGCAGGCATTGGGCAATTCATTCTGGTCTATGATTTCCGGCTTTAATGAATGTGGATTTCGCATCCTTATGGCAAAAGGTGTTGTGTTGATTCTTGGAACAGGAACACTGTATTTTGTAGAACCCGTGGCGTGGATTGGTGCCTTGATTTTCATTATGCTGCCGTACTATGTTTATCGGAAAAAATTGTTGTCATGAGTGTGGTATGGATTGAATATTAGGGTAAAAAGTTTTGCCATTCAGTTTGCCAATTTTATAGAGACGGGAAATATGTGAAGAATAAAAAAGTGGTGTTCATACGAAATGGAGGATTTGGATATGAGTAAAAAAGTATTTGTTTTATCCACCGGGTTCCGTAAAGACGGAAACGCTGACAGGCTGGCACAGGAATTTGCCAGGGGCGTACTGGAGGCAGGGCATAAGGTGGAACAGGTTAATTTATCCGGCAGACAAATTGAGTGCTGCAGGGGGTGTTTTGCCTGTCAGAAAAAAGGGCATTGCATAATCCGGGATGATGTGGCTGGAATTCTCGAAGGTATGCGGTCGGCGGATGTACTTGCATTTGCAACGCCGGTTTATTTTTATGGTATGTGCGGAACCATGAAAACTTTTTTGGACAGAACATACCCGCTTTTCCCCGGTGAATATACTTTTCGGGATGTCTATCTGCTGGCTGCCGCAGGAGAGAATTTGGAAACGACTGTCCGTGGAACCGTAGAGGGATTGAATGGTTGGATTCGCTGCTTTGACAAGACACGGCTGACTGCTGTGGTCTTTGCGGGGGGCGTTATGGAAAAAGGCGATATTGAGGGGCATCCTGCTCTTATGAAAGCGTATCAAACCGGCAAGGGGATATAAAGGCATGGATAGTATTGAAATTATCGGAGCTGCTGAAAACAATTTGAAGCATATCAACTTGACAATCCCGAAAGGGAAGCTGGTGGTACTGGCAGGCGTTTCCGGCTCCGGCAAAAGCTCGCTGGCTTTTGATACGATTGCGGTTGAAAGCAGCCGCCAGTGGCAGGCATCCTATCCGCTTTATCTGCGGAATAAAATGCCCCATTATGAGCGGCCAAAGGTGGATGGGATTTATAATCTGACACCTTCCATTGTGGTCGATCAGAAAGCTGTCGGTATCAACGCCCGCTCCACGGTGGGGACGGCTGTTGATGTTGCGCCATTGTTCCGTCTGCTGTTCTCCCGCATTGGAGAACCCGGTGCGGGCGGTTCCATGGCCTATTCGTCCAACCATCCGCTGGGGATGTGTCCCTGCTGTACCGGATTAGGGGAACGGTTGGAGTTGGACGAGGGCAGTCTTTTCGATATGGATAGGACTTTGCGGGAGGGCGGCATCCTGTTCAGTCAGTTTTCTGCCGGATGGCAGACTTATCTATATCAGGCAAATCCGTTTCTTGATGCGGATAAAAAGCTGCGGGACTTTTCTGCTGATGAGTGGGAGATTTTACGCCGTGGCACAAAAGAGCCGCTGAAAATCGGGATACGTTCTAATAACACAGGCAGAGTTGACCGGGTAGATTATGAGGGCGTGCTTCCCCGGTTTCGCAGGTTATACTTGAACCGGGATATTTCCAAACTGAAAAAGGGACTGCAGGAAGAAATCATGTCCCATGTCTATAAGGGCTCATGTAAAGTATGCGATGGCATGGGACTGAATCCGCAGGCTCTGGCATCAAGGATTAACGGGCGCAATATCGTTGACTATTTTGAGATGCCGGTGTATGACTTGCTGGCTGTCCTGGCAGAAATCGACAATCCAAGGGGGATATCTCTTTCAAAGCAGATTTCCGCTTATCTGGAGCGTATGGTGGATGTAGGTATCGGATACCTGTCGCTGTCGCGCCGGACGGATACGCTCTCCGGCGGGGAAATACAGCGTATCAAAATAGTGCGTAATTTGGGGAGCAGTCTTAGCAACATCACTTATATTTTTGACGAACCTACCGCAGGCTTGCATCCCGCTGATGCAGAGAGGATAGGTCGTCTGCTGTTGGAGCTGCGGGACAGCCACAATAATGTGCTGGTGGTGGAGCATAGCCGCCAGATGCTTTCCCTTGCAGACCATATCATAGAATTGGGGCCGCAGGCCGGGGCAAGGGGAGGCGAGGTTGTCTATGAGGGGGATCTGGATGGGCTGTGCCATGCAGATACGGTTACGGCAAAGGTTATGCGCCGGGAAATCAAAATCAATTCGGCTCCTTTATCATGGACGGAAGGCTTTGAAATCAGGGATGCCCATTGCCATAATCTGAAGCACATTGATGTGACAATCCCCAAGGGGGTGTTGACAGCCGTTACCGGGGGTGCCGGTTCCGGCAAAAGCTCACTGGTCTGTCATGAGCTTGTAAGCCATTATCCGGAGGCGGTCGTAATTGACCAGAAGCCCATTGGCACATCTATCCGTTCTACTCCGGCTACCTATACGGGCGTCATGGATGAGATACGGAAACTTTTTGCAAAAGAAAATGGCGTGGATGCCGCATGGTTTAGTTTCAATTCAAAAGGTGCCTGTCCGGTCTGCAAAGGGAAAGGGGAAATTTCCTATGACATGGCTTTTGCGGAGCCGGTGGCTGTTCTTTGCGAGGAATGCCGGGGACGGCGTTATAATCCAACGGCATTGGGTTATATATATCACGGAAAAAATATTGAGGAGGTTATGGCTCTGACGATTGAGCAGGCGATGGAGTTTTTTGCGGAGGAAAAAGTAAGGAAACCGCTCCAAAGCATGGTGGATGTGGGGTTGGGCTATATGACGCTGGGGCAGCCCACCAGCACCCTGTCCGGCGGCGAGGTTCAGCGTGTCAAGCTGGCAGGCGAGCTTTATAAGGAGGGGAACCTCTATATTTTGGACGAGCCAACCGTTGGGCTTCACAGCAGGGATATTGAAAAGCTATTATCCCTGTTGCGGCAGTTAGTGGCACAGAACAATACTGTAGTTATCGTGGAACACCGCTTGGAGATGATTGCCCAAGCTGACTGGATCATAGATATGGGGCCGGAGGGCGGAAGCGGCGGCGGGGAGATTTTGTTTGAAGGAACGCCCGAAAAATTGCTGAAATGTGCGAAATCCAAAACAGGGTCTTACTTGAAACAGGGTACTGACTTGAGTCGGCTTACGAGGGAGGTCTCTTATGGAAATGGTGGTAAATGAGATTGATGTTAAAAGCGTACTGACAAAATCAAATCTGCCCGTGGCGGATTACTCTGTCAATCCCTATACGGGCTGCTCCCATGCTTGTAAATATTGCTATGCTTCATTTATGAAGAGGTTTTCCAAGCATCCGGAGCCGTGGGGCAAGTTCGTGGATATTAAAAAATGGCCGGAAATCAAAAATTCAAAGCGGTATGCAGGAAAGGAATTGTTTATCGGCTCTGTTACAGATCCTTATCAGCCTCTGGAAGAAACATATGAACGGACGAGGGTACTGTTAGAGCAGATGCAGGGGAGCGGGTGCAAAATCAGTATTGCAACAAAGTCCGATCTGGTTCTTCGTGATTTGGACTTAATAAAGGCATTCCCGGAAGCTCGTGTGTCATGGTCAATCAATACGTTGGATGAAGCATTTCGGACAGATATGGATGAAGCTGTGAACATAGAACGCCGCCTTGCTGCTATGAAAGCGTTTCATGATGCCGGGGTGCGGACTACCTGTTTTATTTCCCCTATTTTTCCCGAAATCACGGATGTACCGGCAATCATCCGGCGTGCTAAGGATCAGTGTAATTTGGTCTGGCTGGAAAACTTGAATCTCCGGGGAGGTTATAAGACGGTGATTTTGGACTATATTACTAAAAAGTATCCGAAACTTGCATCGGTTTATGAAGCAATCTATCAAAAGGGCGATAGGAGCTACTGGAAGCAACTTGATGAGGAGATGAGGCGGTTTACAAAAGAAGAAGGTCTGCTTTATGTGCGGGATGATGATTCCATTAAGCGGCCATTTGAAGAACCGACGATTGTAGTTAATTATTTTTTCCATGAGGAGATTATACCGTCTGCGAAAAAAGCTGTAAAAGGAAGCCGGAAAGTGGCGATAGATTTATGATATTTTGTGATAAGCAAGGCAAGATATTCTTGCCCGGAAAGGTCAGTCTGCCTTGTGTAGACTGGCCTTTTTAAGTTGCCGTTGTCGAAGTTTGTCGATGGGAAAATAAAATATTTCCTAAGAATTTTGCAAAACCTTTCCGGTTCCGCATGGCAGAAAACGTTTTGGTATGGCGAGGAGGTGAAATAGGCCACGGACAAGTCTGGATAGAGAAGGGAGG